>NZ_JBQUZK010000046.1:0-195090 GCF_056313885.1 Methylosinus sp. DMC45 | reverse complement strand
GGCCGGCAGATGGCCGCGGAGCGCGGGCTGACGTATTCGCCGAGCGGGCCGGGCGAATATGTGTCGGGGCGGCTGGCGGGCGTCGCCAATCTCGCCAGCGGGCGCTTCGCGATGATCGAGGACGGCCTCGGCTTCCAGCTCGTGCCTTGGCAGCCCGTTCTCGAAAAGCGCATTGGCCAATATCTCAGCGGCGTTCACCGTGACGGCGGCGGCATCGAGTGGGGCCTCGGCCGGAAGCGCGGGCTGGGACTGTGATGAAAGCCTCGAGCCCCGTGGAGGTCCGGCCGCGACCAGAGCCGATGCAAAAGGTCGGGATTGTCGAAACGCAACGGCTCGTGATATGTTACATGTAACCAATTGGAGACTGATTATGACCCCAGCGGCGAAGCCCAAGCCCTCCCGCGTCAAGGTGCGCGATCATCGCGAGCGCCTGCGCGCCCAAGGGCTGCGCCCTATTCAGATCTGGGTGCCGGACGTGCGCGCCGCTTCCTTCCGGGCGGAGGCGCATCGCCAGTCGCTCGCGGTCGCCACGAGCCCCCATTCTCTCGATGACCAATCGTTCATCGATACGGTGTCGGTCATCGACGTCGATGACAACGGTAACGAATGAGACGCGGCGACATCTGGACCGTTGCCGGCGGCAAGGACTACGCGGGCAAGCCGCGCCCTGTGGTCATTATTCAGGATGACAGTTTCGACGCGACGGACTCCATCACCATTTGCGCTTTCACGACAGACGAGACGGATGCGCCTCTGTTCCGTCTGCCCGTGGAGCCGAACGAGCGCAACGGATTGCGCGTGCCCTGCCGCTTGATGGCGGACAAGGTCACCACCGTTCCGAAATCGAAGATCGGCGCACATATCGGGCGCTTGGACGAAGAGGACATTTTGCGTCTCAACCAAGCGGTGCTCGTCTTCCTCGGACTCGCTGTGTCGCCGAGACCTCGGCGCGCACGGCGATCATGAGTTGGCCGTCATCCGTTCAACGTCTCGATGGCAGTGCATAGGAAAGCGCATCCCGGAGTAAAATTAGGCCATTCTTGTTCGAGATCGAGCGCGCGATCCTGCCGGGATGTCGCGAGCGCGCGCAAATCCTCTCGATCCTCGCTGCGTCGGCGCCGATCGCCGCGTCGCGTCGACGCGGAATGACGCTCGGTCAAACATCGATCGAGAGGCGCAACGAGACCTCGAAACCTGGACTGTCACCGATGATTGGCCCGAAGAAGTCCCGGTCACGCGCGCCGAGGTCGATGTAATCGAGGCGTGGCTCGGGGACTTGTTCGACCAACAATTCGGACCACGTCGATGAAGGGGCAAGGAAACGAAGATCGCCCACTTGTTGCCGGTCGACGGCGACCCCTCTACTTCTTCAGCCGCACGCCGGCGCCGGCGCCATTCTCGGGAATGAATTCCACGCCTGCATTCTCCAAGGCGATGCGAATAGCGTTCAGGTTTGCAGCGGTGGTCGACGGCTGCCCGTCTTCGCCCTCGGCGCGTCGCACGGTGGCGATGCCGACTTTTGCGGTAGACGCTAAGTCTTCGGCGGTCCAACGAATGAGGGCGCGCGCCGCCCGTATTTGCGCTCCTGTGATCACATACAGCTCATATGATATATTGTTGATCTCCACGGCGGGCGTGATATGATTCCACTCGCATGGCGTTCTCGCTATCACATCGCCCGAGCAACTGGAAACAGCCTCGAGCCGTGTGCGCCTGTGCGGCCGGACGACGTGCGTCAACACCTCGCCCGGCCTGACCACAACCCGGCTTATGAGGAGCTCGGATCATGGCTGACCCCGAGACTATCACGAGTGCGTCTGCTTTCACCCGAAGGACTTTGTTGGTTTCGAGCGTCGGCGCCGTCACGCCGGCGCCTTTCAAGGGAATCGCGAGCGTCGACTCGTCTCATACGATGGTCGTCGATCCGGCAACGTCCCTGTGGACGCAATGGAAGACCGCCCAGGACCTCACCGACGTTCTCTGCCAGAAGCAGCAGAGCTTGGAAACCCGATTGATGCAGATGATCCGCGCGTCAGACGGCGTCGACGATGACGAAGGCACCGAGGCGGGCTGCGCCACCGAGGAAGAAATCTATCGGGCGCGCTGGGCCGCCGCCGATTTGGCTGTCGATTACTCCGAAGCGAAAAAAGACGAAGAGCGAGCCGCAGATATAGCGAGAGATCTCGCCGATGCGCTGGCGGCCACGCCGGCGTCGACCGTCGAAGGCGTCGCGGCCAAGCTCCACGCTGTGCTCCGCGAGGGCGAATGGTGCGAGAACTGCCCCGAATTTCCCTGGCCGCAGGTCCGCTCGGCCCTGACCGACTTTGTCCGTATCGGTCGCCTCGATTCGTTTCCGAAGTTTTGAAGCGGGCCGTGTGACGGCGAGATTGTCGATCTCACAATTTTCGAGCCGCGGTCTCCGCGGCTCGTTTTGCTTCTCATTGCGGGGCGATCCGGGGCGATCCGGGGCGATTGTCGCTGGCGCAGCCGAAATTCCGGTGACGCCTGCGAATCTCGGGAATAGACTCGGCCGATTGATCGGACTCGCGCCACGAATTTGATGACGACGGGAGTTTTCCCATGCCCGATTGCATCCGCGCCGCGCTCTATCTCCGGGTTTCGACGACGCGGCAGGCGGAGGTCGACCTGTCGATCCCCGACCAGCTGGCGCAGACGAGCGCCTATTGCGCACGCCATGGCTGGCGCATCGTCGCCGAATATATCGAGCCCGGCGCTTCCGCCATGGACGACCAGCGGCCAGAGTTTCAGCGCATGATCGAACGCGCCTGCGACGATGATCATCCGATCGATGTCATCGTGGTCCATTCGTTCTCTCGCTTCTTCCGTGACGCCTTCGGCCTGGAAATGTATGTGCGCAGGCTCGCCAAGCACAATGTGCGGCTCGTCTCGATCACCCAGGAACTCGGCGACGACCCGGCCCAGGTGATGATGCGGCAGGTCATCGCTCTGTTCGACGAATATCAGAGCCGTGAGAACGGCAAGCATGTCTTGCGCGCCATGAAGGAGAACGCCCGCCAGGGATTCTACAACGGCTCACGCCTGCCGCTCGGCTATGCGCTCGCCGAAGTGGAGAAACGCGGACACAGGACAAAGAAAAAGCTCGTCGTCGATCCTGTCGAGGCCGAGACCGTGCGGATGATCTACCGCTTGTATCTCGAAGGCGAGGCCGGCAAGGGGCCGATGGGCGTCAAGGAGGTGACGAAGACGCTCAATGGGCGCGGGCTGAGAACGCGACTCGGCGCGCGCTTCGGCGTCGCGTCGGTCCACAAAGTCTTGACCAATCCGGTCTATGCGGGCCGGTGGCGCTTCAACAAGCGCGAGGCCAAAACCGGGAGAGCCAAGGCCGAAAGTGAAGTCATAGAGATCGCCGTTCCGCCGATCATCGAAACGGCGGTGTTCGACAAGGCCCAGGCGAGCCTGAAAGCCAGAGACCCGCGCGTCCTGCCGCCTCGCGTCGTCACCGGCCCCATTCTCCTTACCGGCCTCGTCGTCTGCGCTACTTGCGGCGGCGCGATGACGCTGCGCACCGGGACCTCGAAGAGCGGCAAAGTGCATCGCTATTACAGCTGCTCCACGGCCGCCCGCGTCGGCAAGACCGGCTGCAAGGGCCGCTCGATCCCGATGGACCGGCTCGACGGGCTGGTCACGACCCATCTCGCCGGCCGGCTATTCGGCCCGAACCGGCTGGCCGGCATATTGACGTCCCTGGCTCAGAAGCGCGCCGCCGGCGACGACGAGGTCCGGAATCGAGTTGAAGCCCTCCAAGCAGAAATCCTCGACGCCGAGAACAAGCTGAAGCGCCTCTATAAATTGGTCGAGGACGGCCTCACCGACATGGACGATCTTTTGCGAGAACGTCTCGCCGCGCTCAAGTCGGAGCGGGAGCGCGCGAAAGCCGCGCTGGACCGGATCAAAGCCCAGTCCGCGCCGTCAATCGCAATCGAACCGGACCAGCTCGAGCGATTCGGGACGTTCATGCGCGAAAAGATCACGGTCGGCGAAACGTCGTTCCGCAGAGCCTATTTGCGGGCGGTCGTCGAAGCCATCGAGGTCGACGACCAAGTCGTCCGCATTCACGGCTCGAAAACCAGCCTCGAACAGGCCGTCGTCGCCGGAGAACAAATCGGCAAGGGTGTTCGTAGTTTTATACGCAAATGGCGCTCCCTAGGGGACTCGAACCCCTGTTTTCGCCGTGAGAGGGCGACGTCCTGGGCCACTAGACGAAGGGAGCGGACGAGGGGGTCTATAGACTGCTCCGGTCGGTCGAGCAAGAGGTTATCGGAACCAAATCGCGCGTCTTTCGCCGCCCCGCCGAAGCCCGGCGGGGCGGCCTTCTCGTCAGGCCTCGTAATAATCCTTCACCAAGCGATCCAGCAGCCGCACGCCCCAGCCGGAAGCCCAGCTCTGGTTGATGTCGGAGGCCGGGGAGCCCATGCCCGTGCCGGCGATGTCGAGATGCGCCCAGGGCGTCTTGTCGACGAATCGCTCCAGAAATTGCGCCGCCGTGATCGAGCCGGCGTGGCGGCCGCCCGTGTTCTTCATATCGGCGAATTTCGAATCGACGAGCTTGTCATAGGCCGGCCCCATCGGCAGCCGCCACAGCTTCTCGCCGGTCGCCTTGCCCGCCTCGAGAATGCGGCCCGCCAGCTCGTCATTGTTGGAGAAGAGGCCGGCGTGCTCCTGGCCCAGCGCCACGAGAATGGCGCCGGTCAGCGTCGCCAGATCGATGATGAAGGCGGGCTTGTATTTCTCCTTCACATGCCAGAGCGCGTCGGCGAGCACGAGGCGCCCTTCCGCGTCGGTGTTGATGATCTCGATGGTCTGGCCGGAGAGCGAGGTGACGATGTCGCCCGGCCGCTGCGCCTCTCCCGAGGGCATGTTCTCGACGAGGCCGAGCACGCCGATGACATTGGCCTTGGCCTTGCGCGTGGCGAGCGCGTGGAGAAGGCCGGTCACGGCGGCGGCGCCGGCCATGTCGCCCTTCATATCCTCCATGCTGGCGGCGGGCTTGATGGAGATGCCGCCCGTGTCGAAGCAGACGCCCTTGCCCACGAAAGCGATGGGCTGCGCGCCGGGGGCGCCGCCGTTCCAGCGCAGCACCACCACGCGGCTCGGATGCGCGGAGCCCTGGCCGACGCCGAGCAGCGCGCGGAAGCCCAGCGCCTGCAGCGCCGGCACGTCGAGAATCTCCACCTCGACGCCGAGAGCGGCGAGCTTGGCGGCGCGGCGCGCGAACTCCTCTGGATAGAGGACATTGGCCGGCTCATTGACGAGATCGCGGGCGATGACGACGCCCTCGGCGAGGCCGAGCGACTGCCCGACCGCGGCGCGCGCGGCGTCCGGGTCGGCGATGGCGAGCGCAATGTCGCTCGCGCCGTCGCGCTCCGTATCGTCCTTTTTCTTTTTGGTGCGGTAGAGATCGAACTTATAGGCGCGCAGCTCCGCGCCGAGCGCGAATTGGCCGGCCGCAGCGGCCGGATCGGCCGGCGCCTCCGGCGGGTCGAAGACGACGAGCGCATTCTGGCCCTGGCCGAGCTTGGCGGACAGCTGGCCGCCGAGGCCGAGGAAATCGTCGAAAATCTCGGCCTTGTCGGCCGCATCGCCCTCCGTGGCGGCGCCGACGCCGACGACCAGCAGGCGGCCGACGTTGGGAAGCCCCTGCGGCGCATAGAGATCGAGCGAGGTTCCGCGCTTGCCGGTGAATTTCGCCGCGGCGGCGGCGCGGGTCAGCTGCGGAAGCGCCTCTTTGAGAATGGTCTCCGACTCGGAGCCGAAGCGAAGCTTGGCGCCGGCGAAAGCGACGAGGACGAGAGGTTTGCCGCCGTCCTCCGAAGCCGTCGCCAGGCGTCGCTCCGCCTCGCCGAAAGACACAGTCTCGATTTTCACATAGGCGGACATCTTCTAACCTCTCATAGGGAAAACAGGCGCTTGCCGCATTTGCGCGGAGTCGTTGCCGCACTATCGTCCCGACGGCGCCGAGGGTCAACGCTCGTCAGAGCGCGGCCGCCGCCCGCAGCGGCGGGGCCGGCGTCGAGAGCGGGCCGCAAATAAGCCGAAGGCGGCCGTCGCCGGCCGCCCTCGCGTCGATTGGAAATCGTCTCGGCTCAGCGCGCGGCTGTCTTGGTCTTGGCCGTCTTGACCTCGGCGTAGAGCCATTTGACGAAGCGCTCGGAGCTCTGCTCCGCATTCGGAACCTTGGCGTCGAACTCGGCCGTCGGCTTGGCGGCGATGGTCTCCTCCAGCGTCTTGCCCTGATCGACGAGCGCGGCGACCTTGTCGCGCACGGCGATGATGAGATCGCGCTGGGCGATGAGCGCATCGCGACCGACGATCGGGCCATGGCCGGGCACGACCTTGGTGTTGGGACCCGCGCGGCCGATGGTGGCGCCGAGCCCGTCTATGATGCCGGCGAGCGTGCCGCCATTGTTGAGATCGACGACCGGATAGCCCGTGCTGCGGAAATAATCGCCGACCGCGAGAATGTCGTGCTCGGGGAAGAAGACCAGCGTGTCGCCATCCGTATGCGCGCTGCGGATGGGAATGAGCCGCACATGCTCGCCGTCGATATGAATCGTGACCTGATTGTCATAGGTGACGACAGGCAGCGCCTCGGCCACGGCGGGCTTGCCGGGCGTTCCATCCGCCGCCGGATTGGGATTCTGCAGGCGGGCGCGCAGCTGATCGCGCGCGAAGATCAGCGCGCCGGCCTTGGCCAGATTCTCATTGCCGCCCACATGGTCGCCATGCACATGCGTGTTGACGAGGAAGCGGATCGGCTTGTCGGAGATCTTCTTGATCGCCTCGACGATCTTGTCGGTCAGCGGCGCGAATTGCGAGTCGACGAGCAGCACGCCCTCGGGACCGCTCAGCACGCTGATCGCGCCGCCCTGCCCTTCCAGAACGTGGAAATTCGGCGCGAGCTGCGTCGTCTTGATTTCGACCTTGCTGAAGTCGGGGCGCTGCTGCGCCGCGGCCGCGAGAGCGAAAACGCTCGCGACGAGAACGAGGGAGGCGCGGGCGATCTTATGCATCGTCGGGAGGCTCCATTAGCTGACTAATATACTAGGAAATAGACATATGCGGCCCGCGCCGACAAGCGATTTTTTGGCGGGGCCGCTTATTCTCTCCGGCGAGAGCAAAGAGAGAAAAATCGCGCGGCGACGCGCGCGCCGCGTCGATTTTCCTCCCCTCGGCGACGCCTCTTCGGGTGGACGACGAAGGCTCCGCCTTTTATGAATCGCCGCCTCGGACGGCGTGAGCCCCGAGTCGGAATTCCCTCTCCAGCCGCGGCCTCGCGCGCCGAGGGAGAAAGGCGTCCCCTTGAGCAGATCCGTCGCCGATCGGCCGGAGGCCGGCGCGCCCGCATTTCCCGTGCTGGGCGCGATCAGCTTCAGCCATTTTCTGAACGATATGATGCAGTCGCTGCTGCCGGCGATCTATCCGCTGCTGAAAGGCGGGTTCGATCTCGATTTCGGGCAGATCGGCCTGCTCAGCCTCACCTATCAGATCACCGCCTCGCTGCTGCAGCCGCTGGTCGGCCTCTACACGGATCGCCGCCCGCAACCGTTCTCGCTGGTCGTCGGCATGGGATCGACCCTGTGCGGCCTGCTCGGCCTCGCCTTCGCGCCGAGCTATCCGGCGCTGCTCGCGGCGGCGGCGCTGCTCGGCGTCGGCTCCTCCATCTTCCATCCCGAATCCTCGCGCATCGCCCGCATCGCCTCGGGCGGCGCGCATGGCCTCGCGCAATCGCTGTTTCAGGTCGGCGGCAATTTCGGCTCCTCGCTCGGACCATTGCTCGCCGCATTCTTCATTCTGCCGCGCGGACAGAGCAGCCTCGCCTGGTTCGCGCTCGTCGCGCTCGCCGGCATTTGCGTGGTGACGCCGCTCGGACATTGGATTCGCAGCAATGGCCATGCGCGGACCAGATCCAGCGCGGCGACGCGCGAGAGCGCCGGCCTCTCGCCCGCGCAACGCCGCCGCACGCTCGCTGTGCTCATCGCGCTGATGTTCTCGAAATTCGTCTATCTCGCCGGGCTCAGCAATTATTACGTCTTCTATCTGATGAGCCGCTTCGACACCTCGCCGCGGGACTCACAAATCTATCTGTTCGTCTTTCTCGCCACATCGGCGGGAGGCACGGTCATCGGCGGCGCGGTGGGCGATCGGCTCGGCCGCAAGCGCGTGATCTGGGGCTCCATTCTCGGCGTCCTGCCCTTCACTCTCGCCCTGCCCTATGTCGGCCTGCCGGCGACGGTCGGCCTCAGCGCGGTGATCGGCTTCATGCTGTCCTCGGCCTTTCCGGCGATTCTCGTCTATGCGCAGGAGCTGACGCCCAATCGCATCGGCGCGGTCTCCGGCCTCTTCTTCGGCTTCGCATTCGGCATGAGCGGACTCGGCGCGGCGGCGCTGGGCGCGCTCGCGGATCGCACGAGCATAGAATTCGTCTATCAGATCTGCTCTTTCCTGCCGCTGATCGGGCTGCTCGCGGTCTTCCTTCCCGCAGGCGACGCAAAGGCGCGGGCGTGATCGCCAGCGCTCTCCTCGGCCGCTTCGATCAAACCGACATTCGCGATGGAGACGCGTTTGATCTTATCCGCTATGGCGCCGATATCGATGAAGTCATCGGCTTGGCGCCGTAGCTCCTCGGCGATGATCGGCGGGTGCGTCTTGATCGTGGACGCGACTGAGACGCGCACGCCCTTGCGCTGAACGGCGCCGATCAGCGATCGATAAGCGCCATTGCCCGACACCAATGTCATCGCATCGACACGCTCGGCCATCGCCATGGCGGCGACGGCGAGATCGACGTCTATGCTGCCTTTGAACCGTCGCCGGCCGAAACCGTCGATCGTTTCGGCGATCGGCTTCGCGACGACGATATATCCATTATAGGCGAGCCAGTCCGTCAGCCGATTTATGGAGCCATTGGCTTGCGTGTCGCTCAACGCCACGTAATAGAAGGCCTGAGCGGAGGACGCCTTTCCGCGCAGCGCCCGCAGCAGCCGGGCGTAATCGAGCTCTATGCCGAGACAGCTGACCGTCAGATGAAGATTCGCGCCGTCGATGAATATTGCGCTTCGCATTTTCTGTCTCGCAACCGCATGCGCCGCTCTGGCGGCGGCGTCAAAATAGCTCGAAGACGAGAGCTCCGAGGATAAGCAGAAAGCCGGCGAGGTCGATGACGACGAGCCCATTGCCCAAGAGCCGAAGAACGCCGTCGGCTTTCTCGATCAGCGGCTGGATCATCATGATGACCGATAGATTCATGAAGGCTCCTGTTGCGGCATGTTGCAAAAATCGCTGGCCGCGCCGGCGATTCGCGCCTGATAGGCGTCATTCGTCACCAGCTCCAGCAGCGCATCCGCGGCGTCGTCCCATGTGAGATAGGAGGCTTCGCCACGCATCGGCGCCTCGCGCGCGAGACGCAGAATCTCGCGCGCGAGATCGACCGAATCGAGAAGATCGAAATAGCGGACGTCAGGGCCGGCGATTTCGCGAAACACCGGAATATCCGAGGCGATGACGGGAACTCCGCGCCGGCCGGCCTCGACGAGCGGCAGGCCGAATCCTTCGACCATGGACGGAAAGATCAAGCCGCGCGCGCGCTCATAGCAATGGCGAAGATCGGCGTCGCTCGCATCGTTCAGCCAGAAGAGACGGCGACCGAACTCTGGATGTTCTCTGATCTCGCGCTGAAGCGCCTCGCTCTGCCAGCCGGGACGGCCGATGATGACATAGCGCGCGTCGAGGACATTGGAGCGCCACAGAAGATCGAAGGCTTCGAGCGCGATCGGATAGGCTTTTCTGGGCTCGAGCGTGCCGACGCTCAAAAAGAAAGGCGTCTCGTCGGCCGCTATCGCCCGCGCCTCGGCGGACACGGATTTTTCGGCCTGCTCGTCGAAATCGGCGCCGAGGCGCCACCAGCCGACGCGCAGATCCGGCTTCGTCCGCGCGCCTTCGCGCGAGATATAGGCGACGACGTCATCCGCCACGCTGCGCGATATGCAGAGGATGCGATCGCTCTTCAGCACGATGGATTCGAACCATGTCCTGAATTGATCGGTCATCGGCCCGGCGACGCTGAGCGGCTGCGTCAGCGGGATGAGATCATAGACCAGAGTGACGAGCTGGCCGCCCGCGGCCGTCAGCTTTTCGATGATCGGAACATATTCGGCCGTCGCCTGCCAGCTCGCGTCCAAGATCAGGAATTTATCGCCCTTGCGAAATTCTATCGGCGGCAGCGGCGCGCGGCGCTCGAAGAAAGGCGCGAGCCGACCATTGGCGATCACCACGGGAAGCGCGCCTTCGCCGCGCATGGAACGCTTGGCGATCTCACGAACGACGCGCTGAATTCCCTGATTGCCGCCATGCCGATAGGTCGGCGTCACATCGATGAAGAGGCGCGGCGAGGCGGAGTCGAGAATGGCGCGAGTGGGGTCGTTCTCGCCCAGCGGATTCAGAGGATGCCGCGGCGCGGGAATGCGCTTGCGCGTGCCGTCGTGCAGATGCGCGAGGCCGAGCAGACGCATCATGGTCCAGCCGAATTCCTTGATCTTCAGATAGCAATGCGCGGTGACGGGATCGATGGCGCCGGCGACGCGCTGGCGATGCAGCTCGAAATGCTCTTTTTGAATCTGCGCAGCGAGATAGAGCGCGATCCGCGTCGCCTCATCCTGCTGTCGCGCCATGTCCTGCTGTCGCGCCATGTCTTCGGCGAGCCGGGCCGAGGCTGCGTCTTTCAGAAAATCCGGCGTTGCATGCATGTTCATGGCTCGAAGTTTCCCGAATGCTCCGACGATCGCCGCCGCCTCGCGCCTTTCGACCACAGCCGTCATCGGCAATGGGTCGAGAAAGCGCGTTTCGAGCGTGACATTCGCCCATATCCGCCAACCCTTCGCGTGGCGTGGGAAAATGTCCCACGCACTCTGCGAACAAAAATCCAGCCTGTCAAGAGCGCGTGGGATTGTGTCCCACGGCGTCGCGGGTTAGATTCGATCATGGCCGATAGCGAGGACAATGGGCTTACCGACGCCGCGCGTCTGCAACAGCCGATCGCCCGGCTGCTGCGTCCGCTCGTGCGGCTGCTGATTCGCTACGGCGTGACATTTCCCGCGCTCTGCGAGCTGCTGCGCGAGCTCTATGTGAATGTCGCGGTTCACGACTGCGCTCTGCCGGACAAGGAGCAGACCGACAGCCGCATCAGCCTGCTCACCGGCATTCACCGCAAGGAGATCCGCCGCCTCCGAGAGGCCGGCGCGCCGGTGCGAACCGTTCCCGCCAGCGTCTCGCGCACCTCGCAGATCGTCGCGCTCTGGCTCGGCGATCGGCGCTTCGCCGATCGGAAAGGCGCCCCGGCGCCGCTGCGGCGCGCCGGATCGCCGGGGCGCGGTCCGACCTTCGAATCGCTGGTCGAGGAAGTGACGCGCGACGTGCGGCCGCGCGCCGTGCTCGACGAATGGCTCGATCGCAAGATCGTCTCGCTGGATGCGGATGGACGCGTCGTGCTCGGCGAGGCGGCGATCGCGCCCGACAAGGGCGACGAGCGTCAGCTCTACTATTTCGGCCGCAATCTCCACGATCACATAGCGGCGGCGGCCGCCAATATCGTTCAGGAGCCGGCGCCCTTCATGGAACGCGCCGTTCATTATGAAGGTCTCTCGGAAGCTGGCGCGCGGCGTCTCGAGGCGCTGTCGCGCGAGCTGGCGATGGATGGGCTGATCGCGGCCAATCGCGAGGCGCAGACGCTCCAGCGCAGCGACGAGGAAGGACGCTGGCGCTGGACCTTCGGCGTCTATGTCTATCGTGAGGACGAGCGGCCATCGAGCGAGCCGGCGAGCGGAAAGAAGGGCGCGCGCGCGTGAGCCCGTTCCGCCATCCGACCCGACGGCAATTGGCGAGCCTGCTCGCCTCGCTGCTCTCCTCCGCCGTGACGCGCGTCCAGGCCGCGGGCGACAAGCCCAAGGACAATGGCATTGGCGGGACCGGCTATATTTCCGTCATTCCCGACCGCGACAATGGCATTGGCGGAACCGGCGTCGTCGGAACCATTCGCGCTTTCGGCAGTATCATCGTCAACGGGCTTCGCATCTCCTATCCCGCGGACGCGGACGTGCGCATCGACGGCCGCGCGGCGAGCGTCGGCGATCTGCGCATCGGCCATGTCGTCTCGCTGGTGGCCGTCAACGACGGCGGACGATCGACGACGAATAAAATTCAGATTTTGCGCGAGGTCGTCGGGCCGGTGGAGCAAGTCTCCGACCATGGCTTGCGCGTTCTCGGCCAAAGAATCGAATTCGGGCGCGGCGCCCGGATCGAGAAGCCGAGCGCCTTCGCCATCGGCCAGCATGTGGCGGTGAGCGGCCTTCGCCTGCCGGATCAGACGATCGTCGCGAGCCTCGTGGAGCGCGTGGAGCCCGGCGCCGCCCAGATCGCCGGCGTCGTCACGCGCGCGGCGGATCGCCGGCTCGCGATCGGCGCGCAAACCCTGTCCGGCGTCGCGGAGGCCATGCTCGGCCAACGCATATTGGTGCGCGGCGCCGCCATGGACGGAACGCTGGACGTCACCTCGACATCCGCCGACGCCTGGCTCCCGCGCGGGCCGAGCAATTTTCTCGTCGAGACCTATCTCGAGCGGCGCGGCGCGACAGTGAAGACCGCGAGCGGCCTGGCGCTGGGCGGCGGCCGCGACCTTTCCTTCCAGGGCGTGGCGCGCGCGGTCGTCGACATAGACGCGACATCGGCGGGCGGCTGGTCGATCCGCTCGCTGACGACGAGCGAGACGCTCGGCAAGCGCGGCGCCGCCAAGGAGCAGCGCGAGAGCCCCGAGCTGCCGAGCCCGACGCGCCGGCCCGCGGACACATCCCCCGGCGTCGGCGTCGAATTTCCGTCCGGCCTAGACTCTTCGGCCGCGCCGCGCGGCTATGAGACTCCTTCGATTCCGACGGGTCCGGTCGGTCACGGCTTTCCCTCTGGGCCGGGCGGCTTCGGCGGCGGCGGCGGCGCGCCGAGCCCCGGCGTCGGACGGCCGGGACGGTGATTTGCGCGTGTAAAATCGGAGGCGGCGGCGGAGGGTCGCGACGCAGCTAGAGCGCGTTGCGAGCGACTGACAAATTCACGCGCGGAGAGAGAGGCCGCACGGCGAGATTCGAGACCGCGCCAGCCACGTCACGGCTGCGCCCGCGGAAGCCAAGAGCCTCGATTTTTCAGCAGCTTGATGGTACCGCCACCCCGACTTGAACGGGGGACCCCCAGATCCACAATCTGGTGCTCTAACCAACTGAGCTATGGCGGCACGTCGGCGGGGCGGAAACTAGAAGCATCGTCGCGCCAATGCAATGCTGAAATGCAGGAAGGGGCGCGAAAATTTCCGCGTTTCGCGATCGCCGCGCCGGTCTAGAATGCCGCCTCCCATGGCGGCGGCGCCGCCCCCTTCCAGCCCGCGAGACGTGAAGCGATGAAAGTCACCCTGGTCCAGATGAACTCGGTCAGCGACAAACCCGCCAATCTCGCCACCGCCCGGGCGCTCATCGACCAGGCCGTTCGCGAGGAGCGGCCGGACTGGATCTGTCTGCCGGAGGTTTTCGACTTCATCGGCGGCAATCGCGCCGACAAGGCCGCCGCCGCCGAGGAGCTGCCCGGCGGCCCCGCCTATTCGCTCTGCAGCGCTCTCGCCCGCGAATATGGCGTCTTCATCCACGCCGGCTCCATTCTGGAGAAGATCCCCGGCGAGGAGCGCCTCCACAACACCACGGTCGCCTTCGACCGCAGCGGCGCGGAAGTGGCGCGCTACCGCAAGATTCACATGTTCGACATCACCGCCCCGGACGGCGCGCAATATCGCGAGAGCGCCGCCTTCAAGCCCGGCGATGCGGTCGTCACCTATGATTGCGAGGGCCTCACCATAGGCTGCGCCATTTGCTACGATCTGCGCTTTCCCTATCTTTTCCAGGCGCTGGCCGACAAGGGCGCGGATATCGTCGCCCTGCCCTCCGCCTTCACTCTCGTCACCGGCAAGGATCATTGGGAGGTGCTGGCCCGCGCCCGGGCGATCGAGATTCAGGCCTATTTCTGCGCCCCGAATCAGACCGGCGCGCATAAGGCGGGGCATGAGACCCGCGCGAGCTATGGCAATTCGCTGATCGCCGACCCGTGGGGCCATGTGGTCGCCCGCGCTTCGGAGGGCGTCGGCCTCGTCTCGACGCGAATCGACCGCGACCGCATCCGTAAGGTCCGCGCCATGATTCCCGTCGCGAGCCATAGGGTGAGCCTGCCCGGCTGAGCGGGCGGCGGCGCTGCGTTTACGATCTAACCAGCGGAGCCTTCAGGGGAAATCCCAGGCGCTCTTGCGTGATTCGGCAAAGTGTGGCTACATTATTGTTTAGACTGCCGACAATCCAGAAAACAGGATAGCGCCGCCAAAAGGCGCCGGCAGAAGGGGGGAGCAAAAATAATGGCCTCGCGAACCACGAGCCGCGAAGCGGGCAGGCTTGCGCCCGCATCCGTAGCATGACGAAGAAAATCGAGCCAGGGCGCACTTTGACGCGGGCGTCCCTGCGCGAGGCCGTGTACAGCTGTTGTCCAACGCTGTCGCGCGCCGAAGCCCGCCAAATCCTCGACGCCACATTCGAGGAAATCAGCGAAGCCCTCGTGCGAGGGGAATCGGTCAAGCTGCGATCCTTCGGCAGCTTCAACGTTCGCGCCAAGCGCGAACGGATCGGCCGCAATCCCAAGACCGGCGTGGAGGCGCCGATCTGCTCGCGCAAGGTGCTGACCTTCAAGGCCTCGCCCGTGCTCATCGCGCAGGTGAACGGGCTGCCGATCGAGCATTTGGAAGAGGCGGACTGACCGCCCTTTCCCCACCATCGAAGCGCGCCTGAAGGCACGCGGTCCAGAATGCGCAATGGACCGCGAGCCTTCAGGCGCGCATCCATTCTCGTCTCTCGGCCCGAGAGCTCGTCGGCCCGAGAGCCCGTCAGCCCGAGAGCTTGGCGACCAGAGCGTCCGACACCTCGAAATTGGCGTAGACGTTCTGCACGTCGTCATTGTCCTCGAGGGCGCCGATCAGCTTGAGGATTTTCTCGCCCGCCTCATCGTCGACGGCGACGGAATTCTGCGGCCGCCACACCAGCGCGGCCTTTTTCGGCTCGCCGAACTTGGCCTCCAGCGCCTTGGCGACGTCGCGCAGGCCCTCGAGCGAGGTGATGATCTCATGCGTCTCCTCGCCGGAGGAGACGTCTTCGGCTCCCGCCTCGATCGCCGCTTCCATGATCGCGTCCTCGGAGGCCGCCTTGCGCGGAAACTCGATGAGGCCGACGCGATCGAACATGAAGGAGACGGCGCCCGTCTCCGCCAGCGCGCCGCCCGCCTTGGTGAAATAGGAGCGAACCTCGCCGGCGGTGCGATTGCGATTGTCGGTCAGCGCCTCGATGATGACGGCGACGCCGCCCGGCGCATAGCCCTCATAGCGCACCTCGTCGTAATTCTCGGCGTCGGCGCCCGAGGCCTTTTTGATGGCGCGCTCGATATTGTCCTTGGGCATGTTCTCGGCGCGGGCCGCGAGCACGGCGGCGCGCAGGCGGGCGTTCATATTGGGATCGGGCAGGCCCATTTTGGCGGCGACGGTGATTTCGCGGGCGAGCTTGGAGAAGAGCTTGGAGCGGATCGCGTCCTGCTTGCCCTTCTTATGCATGATGTTCTTGAACTGACTATGTCCCGCCATCGTCCCGGCCCTTGAAATTTCCGCTTTCCTGCCCCGCGGGGCTTCGCCGCGTCATATACGCCGGCCCCGCGCGGAAATAAAGGAAGGCGAAGCAGCGTGAAAACGCGGCCTCGCGCTTTCGCCACCATGCGCCGCTCGACCCTGCCGCTCGACCGTCGCCGCTCAGGAGAGCAGCCGCGTCTCCTCCTCGAAAGTGGTGGAGCCGATCTGATAGAGCCAGAAGCCTTTGGACTCGCCCGCCGCGATGATCGCATGCGCCGCGGCGATATCGACATTGTCTGGAATATCGACGCTCAGCAGCAGCTTGCGCCCGACGTTGAGGTCCATATGCATGCTCTCGTAAGAGCAGCCCATCGCCTTGAGCAGCCGCCAGTCCGAACCGGCCAGAACCTCCTCGCCGTCGATCAGCAGCATATAGGTCGAATGACCGCCGCTCCTCGCCAAGCCTTTGAAGTCGAAGACATGGCCGTCGGCCCTGGGGACGGCGATCACAATGTCGCGGAACGACACTCCGGTGACGAAATAGGGAGAGTTCAGCAGCCGGAACCGCGTCCACTCGCTTCCTTCGACCGGCTCGGCCCAGAGCGTTTCCGACGCATGGCCGTGCCAATCCTCGGGGTCCAGCGGAAACAAGACTTTCGGCTTGCTTTCCACCCGCGCCCCTTCCCTGAAATGCAAATCTCGGAAGATAGGCAAAAACCCTAGCCGAGCCGAGGCCTCCGCGTCAATTCGTCGGCTGCGGCCCGCCCCTTCGCGGCGCCGCGCCGCATCGACGCGGCCGGGGCGCGCCCTAAGTGAGCAGCGTCGCCGTGGCCCCTCGGGGCCGTGGGCGCTCCGGCTTTTGCCAAGGAGGACGAAAAATGGGTCTGCTGGACGGAATCATCGGCGGCGCGATCGGCGTCGAGCTCGCCTCTCTGATCAACGGCTATATCGAAAAGCGCGGCGGATTGGAGAATGTCATCAAGGACTTCGAGAAGAGCGGCTATGGCGAGAAGGTGAAGTCCTGGGTCGGCACCGGCCCCAATCTGCCCATCTCCGCGGAGCAGGTGCAGCAGACGCTCGGCTCCGATCGCGTGAAGGAGCTCGGCAATAAATTCGGCATTCCGCTGGACAAGGTCTCGGCGGCGCTGGCCGAATATCTGCCCAAGGTCGTCGACAAGGCGACGCCGGAAGGCAAGCTGCCGCCGCAGCAGCACTAAAAGGCTCGGAACAAAGCCGGGCGGGGCCGCGAAAGCCCCGCTCAGGCCCGCTTCGACTGTGCGGCCTCGCCCGGATCGGCGGCGGTGGCAGCGGCGATCTCCGCCATTCGCACGCCGAGATCGACGATCGCTTGGCGCAGAACCAGCACCTCGCGGTCGCCGGTCGCGGCCGCCTCGGCGGGCGCCGCCGCCGGGGCCGTCGCGGCGATCGTTTCGCGCAGGCTCGCATGCTCCTTGCGCAGCGCGTCCATCGCCCCTTGCAGCAGCGCATTGTCGGAACGCGCCGTCTCCAGCCGGTCGGCATGGTCGCGCTCCTCGGCGCGGGCGACGCGCAGAGCCGCCTCGAGATGCGCGATCTCGGCCGCGGAGCTATGCTCCAGCGCCGCCAGCCGCGCGCGGGTCTCGTCGAGATCCTTTTTCAGATCGGCGGTCTCCAGCACGGCGGCGTCGAGCTCGCGCGTCGTGCGCGCCAGCACGCCGTCGACGGCGGAGAGGCGCTCCGCCACGGCGGAGGCGGCGGCGAATTCCGTCTGCAGCGCCTCCAGCCTCTGGCGCAGCTCGGCGTTCTGCACATGCAGGCTGGCGATGCTCGACTCATGGGTCGCGACCTCGGCGCGGCTCTCCTGGCTGAGGCGGGCGAGCTGCTCCTTGTCCATCTCCACATTGCGCAGATTGTAGATCAGCGTCTCGACACGATCGGTCATGTCGTGCAGCGCGGTTTCCGTCGATTGCAGCAGCGCCGTGCGCTCCTCGAGGAAGCCGCTGGTCTCGTTGAACTTGCGCTCGAACTCATCGCCGCGGGCGACGGCCTGCGTCAGCGCGCCGTCGAGCTGCGCGACGCGGGCGGCGTTGCGGCCGATCTCGACCATGTCCTGCGCCTTGGTGGAGCGGACCGCCGCCATCTGCTGCTCGAGCCGGCGATAGCGCACGGCCAGCTCGCCGCGCAGCAGATCGCGCTCCGCCACCATTTTCTCGATCGAGAGCGGCGTCAGCATATTCAGTCGGCGCAACGACAGACGCATGGCCCGCCGCCAGAAGGCGGGCAGGAACATCAGCGTGAACAGCCCGGCCGCGAGGAACCCGAGCGCGAAATACATCGCTTGTTCGATCAAGGCGCGGCGTTCCTTCGCTCTGGCTCGGGCGCTGTCATTTTCCCTTCGGGGGGCCGAATGTCGCGCCGCGACAATGCCACGTCGCCGCCCTGAAATCAAAGCGCTCGGCCGCGCCCGGACTTAAGGGTTTTTCCGCGTCTTCCGCCCCTCAGCCGCGCCCGAACAGCTTCTCTATGTCGGCGAGCTTCAGCTCCACATAGGTCGGCCGGCCGTGATTGCACTGGCCGGCGCCCGGCGTTTTCTCCATCTCGCGCAGCAGGGCGTTCATCTCCTCCGCCGTCAGCCGGCGGCCGGCGCGCACCGAATGATGACAGGCGACCCGCGACAAAAGCGCGTCGAGCCGCCGGGTCAACCCACGCGCGTCCCCCTCCTCGGCGAGGAGATCGGCGATATCCTCGACGAGCCTTCCGACATCTATGTCGCCGAGCGCCGCCGGCGTCTCCCGCACCAGCGCGGCGCCCGGACCGAAAGGCTCCAGCGCCAGGCCGAGGGCGGACAGCTCCTCCTGCGCCGACAGCAGCGCGTCGAGCCGCGTCGCATCCAGCTCGACGACGCGCGGAACCAGCAGCAGCTGGCGGGCGACGCCCTCCGCCTCCCGCTGCGCCTTCAATTTCTCATAGACGAGCCGCTCATGCGCGGCGTGCTGATCGACGATGACGAGCCCGTCCTTGGTCTGCGCGACAATATAGGTCTCGTGCAGCTGCGCCCGCGCCGCGCCGAGCGGGTTTTCCACAGCAGCGGCCGCGGGCGGCGCGGCGGCAGGCCGCGCGTCGGCCGAAGGCGGGCCGACGTCGAAAGCCGCTTGCGGCGGCTCCGCAAAGCCGGCCGGGGCGCTGGGCGAGCTGCGCACATTCCAGTCGAGCGCCCGGCTGCGCGGCGGCCCGCCGAAGGAAGAGAAGCCTCCGCCGCCGGAAGCCGGCGACCATTCCCGCCCGGGCGCGGTTCTGGCCCGCTCGGCCAGCACATCCAGCGCCGCGCGGGCCGGCGTGTCGGCGCTGCGATGGAGCGCCGAGGCCAGCGCCTCCTTCAGCGCGCCCACCACCAGGCCGCGCGCGCGGCCGGGATCGGAAAAGCGCACCTCCGCCTTGGCCGGATGGACATTCACATCGACGACGCGCGGATCGCATTCCAGGAACAGCGCCAGCGCCGGATGGCGGTCATGCGAGAGAAAATCGAGATAGGCGGCCCGAATCGCGCCCGAGAACAGCTTGTCGCGCACCGGACGGCCGTTCACATAGACATATTGCATCAGCGCATTGGCGCGATGAAAGGTCGGCAGGCCGGCGAGCCCTTCGAGGCGGAACGCCTCGCGCTCCGCATGCAGCGTGATCGCATTATCGGCGAATTCCGTCCCCAGCGCCTGGGCGATGCGCCGCGCCCGCCCCTCCTCGGAAGCGCCGCAGGCGGGATAATCGAAAGAGGCGCCCATATCCGCCGCGAAGGAGAAGCGCACGGCCGGATTGGCCATGGCCAGCCGTTTGACCACATCGGCGACGGCCGCCGTCTCCGCCCGCTCGGTTTTCAAAAATTTGAGCCGCGCCGGCGTCGCCGCGAAGAGATCGCGCGCCTCCACCCGCGCGCCCTTGGGCCAATTGCTGGCCCTGAGCCCGCGCTTCTCGCCCGCCTCCACCCTTATCTGCGCGCCGACCTCGGCGCCGGCGGCGCGCGCGTCGATGGTCAGATCGGCGACCGCGGCGATGGAGGGCAGCGCCTCGCCGCGAAAGCCGAGCGTCGCTATGGCGGTCAGATCGCCATCGGGGATTTTCGATGTGGCGTGGCGCTCGACGGCGAGCGCCAGATCCTCGGCGCTCATGCCGCATCCATCGTCGATCACGCGAATGAGCCGCCGCCCGCCCGCCTCAATGGCGACATCGATGCGCGCGGCGCCGGCGTCGAGCGCATTCTCGACCAGTTCCTTGACGGCGGAGGCCGGCCGCTCGATCACCTCGCCGGCGGCGATGCGATCGACGAGAATGGGATCGAGACGGCGAACGCGCATGAAGGAAGCCGGCGGTGAATGGAGCGCAGCAATCTATAGGAGGGGAGCGATTCGGTGAAATGGGGCGGGCGCCGGCCTATCGCCGCCGCCTCTGTTCTCTGGCGATGGCCTGGTCCAGGGCCTGAAGGAACTGCGACCGGGCGGCCGAAGAAAACGGCGGCGGCCCGCCGGTGACCTCGCCCGTCGAGCGTATATGCTCCATGAGCGAGCGCTGCGCGAGCGCCAGACCGATCGAATCCTTGGTGAAGGCGCGGCCATAGGGCGCGATGGCGTGCGCCTCCTTCGCCAATACACGCGCGGCCAAAGGAATATCGGCGGTGACGACCACATCTCCGGCGGCGACCTGCTCGGCGATCCAATCATCGGCCGCGTCGGCCCCCGCCTCGACGATGATTCTCGAGATCAGCGGCGATCGCGGAATTTGCATGAAGCTGTTGGAAACGACGAAAGTCTGCAACCCATAGCGAGAGGCGACCTTATAGGTCTCGTCTTTCACAGGGCATGCGTCGCCGTCGATGTAGATTTTGATCGTCATGACGCATTCTAGCCGATCGGGCGTCGGTCGTCGCCCGCACGAACGGCGATGTCGCGCCAATTGCAGACCTTCACTCGCATCATAATGGGCAATTATGCGAGTCCGACGGGCAGCCGGAGTAGCTTTAACCGAACCGCTCCCACGCCGTTTGGCGCGAAACGCCGAGCTTTTCGCCAATCGCCGCCCAACTGATGTCTCGCGCTCTCAGAGCGTCAACAACTGCACCGAGGTGACGACGATGCGCCTCCGCCGTGGCGTTCAGGGGCCCGAGCACTTCGAGCAATCGCTCGGTCGGCCAGTTCGTCGGCTCGAAATCGCGCGGCAACGCCGCCTCTCCGCTCATGAACAGGCGACAGGCTTCCACGCATTCGTCGCAAATGTGTATGCCGCCAGGACCGGCCGCCAGCTTGGTGACTTGGTGCTCCGATTTACCGCAGAAGGAGCAGCACAGAATTTTTTTGAGTGGCAGTTTCATGTGGGTCTATGGATTTGCCTTATTGTAAGGGCTGGTCTGACATATTGTCAGGACAGTCCTGACACGGGAAATTGGCCATTGCCGCTGCACAGATGTTTCGAAACTCAATAATTTTGTACGGCGAATTAGTCTTACCGAAGTTGACTTCACGGGCGTTGTGCGCAGAGCTATCAAAGCTGGATGAGCATCAACCTGAACGAGATCGAAGCGGCTCGGGCGGCCATCATTGATTTAGCGAAGAAGATGTTGGCCGGAGAGCTTTCGTACATGGCGGGCAGCAGTTCGATCGTCGGGCTGCTAAAGGCCGCGCGCCTTGAAAGATCGGATGAGTTTCTGCCCTTTGTCGCCATAGATTGTGAAACTGACCGTTTTCCAGCGGAGTGCGCACGACAGTTTTGGCATCCCAATGCCTTGTTGGATTTACAGCCAGAGATCGAGGAGACCGAGCGTTGGGCCAAGACGGCTGGTGAGGCCGCCTGCCGCACAGTGATCAAAAGCCTTAAACTGAACCCATTTAGCGATATCTGACAGCTGGTAGCTGCCGGTCGTTGCGGCAACAATTTCCGTCCATGTGCACAACTCAAGAATTCTGCATCTGAGCGGGGCACGTCACATTGTTCAGCGGAACGTTTGCACAACTTCAATCTGGCCCACGATAGCCGCGTTGAAGGCATCGAGTTCCGACGCTGGAATCCAGTATTCGAGATGGGAGTTACCGCCAGCTTCTTGCGCGACGAAGCCGTCGATATACGCCTTCCGGACGAGGAAGCGGGTGACGAATCCCGCGCCGTCAGCGGCCACATTCCAATCTCGGGCGATTTTGATGGCGTAGTCCTCGCTGATTACCGGATAGAAAATCGGCTGTTCAGGAAGGCGGGGCGGAAATGCCCGCATTCCCGTTGCCTTGATCAAGGCGAGTTCCTTCGGCCCAACGGGCCGCCATAGCGTGATCGTTTCATCCATAGTTCTGACAATGTATACCGAGCGGCGGGAACGCGTCACTTGGACGGCGTCAGCGCTGATGGATGATTCATATGGCCCACCCCCGATGTCTGCAACGGGTCAAAAGCCGAATCTCCCCACCGCCGGCCCTCAACGCATCATGAAAATATTCCTATATCTCCCTCGCTCTCGCTGACGCAAGGGCGCGTTCCTCGGGTCGTGGAGCGCTGGTGGGGGCCGGCTCCATCCGGGACGGCGACCCCCGTCCCTGGACAGGCGGCGCGTCGCCGGACCGGCGTTTCTCTCCCGTCCATAGGGAGAGTGAGAGCCGTTCCGTGAACACAGGCATTCGGAAGCGATCGGGTCTTGCACGTGAAAACCCAGGATTCGCGGGTCCGAAAACGCCTCGGGACGTCGATGAGAAGGCGAAGCCGCGTTTCGGGACGCTCCGAAACCACGCATATTTCTTCGCGCTGCGGCCGAAAGGGGCCGGAGCGTCCCGAGCCGCCCTCCTCCCCCGCCGCCACGAGGCGCCGGGCGCATCGGCGCGGCCGGACGATAATCCTATTTGGAAGGCGTCGCGCATCAGAACCATCGGTTCGCGTGACGACATCAGGTCCGAGCGAAGAGACGAGAGTCATTCCGATTCGATCTGAACCGGAATGACTCTAGAGGAGCGAAACGCCCCGCCTCACACGGTCGGCGTCGGGACCAGCATATGGACGATCAGCCCGTGCAGAAAGGATGTCGCAATGCCGAGCACCAGGGCAGCCGCCGTGTAGACGTCCGAATATTCCTCCTTGCTGCGCATCATTCGCGAGACGCCGACATAGAAGAGATAAACCGCGAAGACGCCGAGCACGTCGAGCCAGCGCAGGCCCGGGACGAGGCCGAATATTTCGGCGAGCCAGATGGGCGTGTAGGAATAGGCGATGAGCTTCAGCGCGCGCAGATCGTCGCGCTTGCCCTCGAAGCTGGGCGCCAGCATCGAGATCACCAGAGCCACGCCATAGAGCAGCGGCAGGCCGAGCCCATATTGCAGCGCCGCGCGGATGAGGCCGGTGAGGAAGGAGTAATGCACGACATTGGAGCCGCGCGAGAAGCCGAACAGCCAGCCGCCGAGGAAATTGGCGATGGCCGGCACCGCCGCCAGATAGAGGATGTAATTGCGATAGAGATCGAGCGCGGTCGTCTGCTCCGCCTCGATCGCCGCCCACTCCGTCTTGGGCGACGATATGATGCGCTTGGCGCGCTCTAGAATGTCCCGGAGCCGCTCCTTGATATCCATGCTCTACTCCCCTGCCTCGCCCTATTGCGCCGCAGCGGGAGACTGGCCCAAGGCGCGCGCCGAGACAAGCGCGCGCTGCGCCATCGCGGGGGATCAGTCGACGCCTGTCCACTCCCGCGCAAGCTCCTCCGCCCCCATCAGCCGCGCGAAGCAGGAGAGGAGCGGCAGAGCGGCGGCGCGCGCGGCGGCGCTCTCCTCCGCCGCCCCCTGCGGAAAGGGCGCGGCGTCCTTCACCACTATGATCGGATGGCCGGCGAGAAATCCGTCGATCGCGGTCTCGAGAGCGAGATCGCCGAGCGCGTCGCCGAGCAGAATCAGCAGCGGGCCGCCGAGGCCCTCGAACAGCCGCAGAAAGCCGGCGTCGCGCAGCAGCGACGGCGCCTCGGCGCGCAGCGAGGTCTCGCCCGCGCCGGCGGAGCCCGCCCGCTGCAGAGCGAGATCGCGCTCCACGAAGACTGTCGGCAGGCCGGCGGCCTCCCATCGCCGCAGCAGCCGCGCGCCAGATGTCTCGAGCGCGTCCGGCTCGCGCGGATGGCGCCTCTCGGCGATGCAAACCAATATGGCCCTTGGTCGCGGGTCGAGGATCGACGATCGAAACACGGTGGGGTCCATTCCCAAAATGCGGCCTCGCCGGTCTCTTGAGGCCCGCGTGAAATTTCGTGAATTTCTACCTATGGATAATGCAGAGCCGGCGCTCGCCGCGTCATCTCTCGCTCGTCGCCTCGCCATTGGGCTGGCCCGTTTCCGCGCTCTGGCCCTCCGCCTCGCGCTCCGCCCGCGGCGCCTGCACCAGCGACATGCGCACCAGCTCCGGCAGGCTGCCGGCCTGCATCTTGGCCATCACATTGGCGCGATGCACCTCCACCGTGCGCACGCTGATGCCGAGCTCATGAGCGATGATCTTGTTGGGCTGGCCGCGCAGCAGAGCGGCCAGCACCTCGTTCTCGCGGCTCGTCAGCGTGGTGAGCCGGCGCTGTATCTCCTGCGCCTGCAGATCGCGCGCGCGCTTGCCGCTGTCATAAGCGAGCGCCTGACGCACGGCGGAGAGCAGCGATTCGTCGGTGAAGGGCTTCTCGAGAAGATCGAGCGCGCCCTCCTTCATCGCCTGCACGGCGAGCGGCACATCGGCATGGGCGGAGATCACCACCACGGGCAGCGACAGCCCCATGTTCTTCACCTTCAGCAGCAGCTCTATGCCGGTCATCTCCGGCATGCGGACGTCGGTGACGATGCAGCCCGTGGCGGCGCGATCGACTCCGGCGAGAAAATCGACCGCCGATCCATGCGTCGTCACCTCATGGCCTTCGGTTCGCAACAGCAAGCGCAGCGCGTCGCGAACGGCGGCGTCGTCGTCGATGACATGCACAGTCGGCTCGCTCACTCTTCCTCCTCCATCGCGGCCAGCGGCAGCGTAAAGCTGAATGTCGCGCCGCCGTCGCTATTGGGACCGGCCCAGATTTTTCCGTAATGCGCCTCGACGATCGAACGCGCGATGGTGAGGCCGACGCCGAGGCCGTTGGGCTTCGTCGTCGCAAAGGGCTCGAAGAGGCTCGCGCGCGCTTCCTCGGAGAGGCCGGCGCCCGTGTCGGCGACGTCGAGCCGCACCATGGAGCGGCCGCAGAGCGCGGTCGAGATCGTCATCCTACGCGTGCGCGAGGCGCTCATCGCGTCGCGCGCATTGCGCATGAGATTGACCAGCACCTGCTTGATCTGCACGCGATCGGCGAGAATGCGATCATCGGCGGCGTCGAGGCGCAAGACGACATTTATGTTTGACTGCTTGGCTTCGACGATGACGAGCTCATGCGCCTCATCGAGAATGTCGTGCAGATTCTGCAATGTCTTGTCCGGCTCGCCGCGCGAGATGAACTCGCGCAGATGCGCGATGATCTGGCCGGCGCGCACGATCTGCGTCGCTGCGTTGTCGAGCGCGTCCTCCACATTCGCGGGGCGCTGCTCGACCGGCATTTGCAGCAGGCGGCGCGCCGCCTTCAGATAGATGGCGGTCGCCGAGAGCGGCTGATTGAGCTCATGCGCGAGGCCGGCCGCGAGCTCGCCCACCGCATCCAGCCGCTCGGCATGCAGCTTCTGCATGCGCGCCTCGATCTTGCGCCGCTCGGTGAGGTCGCGGATGAAGGCGATATAGAGCCGGCATCCATGATAGGAGGCCTCGCTGACCGCGAGATCGACGGGAAACAAGCCGCCGTCCTTGCGACGGCCCTGCGTCTCCACGACATTGCCGAGCGGCTCCCTCCCGTCCATGAAGCAGGCGCCGGAGCCGGCGCCGGCCTTGCGGCCGCCGAAGAGGCGCACGGGCACCAAGGTCTCGACATGCGCGCCGATCGCCTCCGCCTCCGCATAACCGAACATGCGCACGGCGGCGGAGTTGAGCGATTGGATCGCGCCTTTCTCATCGACGGTGAGAATGGCGTCATGCGCGCCTTCCACTGTGGCGTAGAGGCGCGCCTCCTTGTCCACCAGCGCCTGCTCTATGCGCTTGCGCTCGGTGACGTCCTGCAGATAGCCGTGCCACAGAGTCGCGCCGTCGGGCTCGCGCGTCGGCTTCGACTGCGCATCCACCCATATCCAGCCCTTGCGCGGATGATTATAGCGATAGCTCTCGCGCCATACGCTCATCGAGCGCGCCGATTCGGCGATGCTGGCGAGAACATGCGGAAGATCGTCGGGATGAACGCGCGCGAACTTGTCGTCGACGCCCTGCCGCAATGTCTCGGCGTCCATGCCGTAAATGTCTTCTACATTGGGCGAGGTATATGGCATCGAGGCCTTGCCGTCGGGGCCGAGCCGATAAGAAGCGATGAGGCCGGGCACGGAGGCGGCGACGCCGGCGAGCTGATCGGCGAGCCGCGCCTTCTCGCGCAATTCGGCCTCGATCGCCTTTTTCTCGGTGATGTCGCTGACGACGCCGATGAGCCGCACGGCGCGGCCATTCTCGACCGAGGCCTCGGCGCGACATGCGATCCAGCGCAGAGCGCCATCGCTCTTTCTGTGAATGCGAAACTCCGCCTGATAGCGCCCCTCGCCATGCGGATCGAGCGCCGAGCGCACCGACTGGCGCACCGACGCGACGTCATCCTCATGCACTATGGCGAAGACCACATCCGGCGAGAGCGGCTGATCTGCAGGAAAGCCATAGATCTCGCGATATTTCTGATCGGCCTCGGTGACGTCCGCAGCGACGTCGTATTCCCAGCTGCCGATCGCGCCGGCCGCGAGCGCGAGGCGCAGGCGCTCATTGCTGCGCCGCAGAGAATCCTCGATCTCGCGGCGGTCGGTCACATCGATCGCGGCGCCGATCGCGCGCGTCGCGACGACGCCGCGCGAGGTGCGGCGGAACTCGAATTGTCCGGCGAGAGCGATCCAGCGCAAGGCGCCGTCCATGCGCCTGATGCGCATCTCATGGCTCCACTCGCCATTCTTGGCGCCCGCGCAGGCCTCGAGAAACTTGCGCTCGAAATCGCCTTTGTCCGCCTCGACCAGCATAGCGTCCGCCTCTGCGAAGCAGAGCGTCTGATCCGGCGCCAATCCCAAAATCTCGTGCATGGTGACGGAGAAGCGGCTCGTCCCGGTGAGAAGATCCACGTCGAAAATGCCGACGCCGCCGGCGGCCACGGCGAGCCGCGACCATTTCTCGCGCTCGCGCAACGCCTCATTGGCGGCGAAGGAGCGCTCCATCCATTTCATCTGGGTGAGATCGGTGACGATGGCGAGGCGCGGCCGCGCATCCTCCGCCGGCGCGCCTAGCTCGACGCTCGCCGACAGCAGCGAGCCGTCGGCGCGGCGAATCTCGAACTCGCGGCTCGCCGCCTCCGGCGCCGCGAAAAAGGCGGCGAAACGCTCGGCCTGATCGGGCGCGATGTGATCGAGCATGTTGTCGCCGATGAGCTGCGCCGCCGGGCGGCCGATCATCTCGCGAAACTGGCGATTGCAATGCAGGATCACGCCGTCGGGCGAAAGCTCGATCGAGCCCTCGCGCATCTGCTCGAGCAGACGACGGCAGAAATGCTCGGCGCCCTCGCTGGGCGCCGAGGACGCAGCCGGCGCCGTTCGCGCTCCGAGACGCTCGCGGCTCTGCCCGGCCTCGAGAAGAAGCCGACGCAGATCCTCGATATCCTGAAGCTGGTCGCCTTGCTCGTCCACCGACTTCCTCTCCCCTTCCAAGACGCGGGCGTCATGAGGCGCCCGAGCCGGGAAGGTCTTTCCCACCACGGCGCGGCTGCGGACCGCGCGATTTGCGGACGTCGCGTTCGAGCCGTCGGCGACGCGCATTAAGAGGCGAGAGCTCGCGCCTCGCTTAGGGATTCGGTGGCTTGTAAGACAGGCGCGGCCGGCAGGCTTCCTGTGGAAACTACTTAGCGCGCTCTTTTGTTCTACTATGCCGGCGGCGCAAAAAAATATGCGCCAGATCAATCCTCTGGCGCATATTGTGAAAGAAGCGGCCTATATTTTGTCTGCATTCGAACGATCAGAACTCTTCCCAGCCCTCGTCCGCGGCCGGAGCCGAGGCGCCGCGGCCGCCGGCGGAAGCGGCGCGCCGCCGCGCCGGAGCCGGAGCCGCCTCGGCACGCCGCTCGCTCGCGCGCGGAGCGGACGCCGGACGCGCGCCATCGCCGCGCTCGATGCGGAAAACGGAAATGAGGCTCGCGAGCTCTTCCGCCTCATGACTGAGGCTGTGGCTCGCCGCCGTCGTCTCCTCGACCATTGTGGCGTTCTGCTGCGTCATGCTGTCGAGCTGGCCGACGGCGCGATTGACCTCGGTGAGGCCAGTCGCCTGCTCGCGCGAGCCGGCGGCGATATCGGTGACAACGCGGCTCACCTCGCCGACCTGCGAGACGATGCGCTCCAGCGCCGCGCCCGTCTCCGTCACCAGCACCACGCCATTCTCCACCTGCGAGGTCGAGGCGGCGATCAGCGCCTTGATCTCCTTGGCCGCCTCCGCCGAGCGCTGCGCCAGCGCGCGCACTTCCGAGGCGACGACGGCGAAGCCGCGTCCCGCCTCGCCCGCGCGCGCCGCCTCGACGCCGGCGTTGAGCGCGAGAAGATTGGTCTGAAAGGCGATCTCGTCGATGACGCCGATGATCTTGCCGATGTCGCGCGTCGAATTCTCGATGCGCCGCATCGCCTCCACGGCGTCGCGCACAATGGCGCCGCCCTTTTCGGCGTCGGAGCGCGTCACGTCGAAGACCTCGCTCGCATGGCGCGTGCTGTCGGCGGTCTTGTTCACCGTCGCGGTGATCTCCTCGAGCGCGGCGGCCGTCTGCTCGAGATTGGCGGCCTGCGCCTCGGTGCGGCGCGCGAGATTGTCGGACGCCTTGGCGATCTCGACGCTGGAGGAGCGGATCGCGCTCGCCGAGGCGCCCACATCGGCGAAGGCGGTGGCGAGCTTGGCGGCCGCGTTGTTGAAGTCTTCCTTGATCTTGTCGAAGCCGCCGTCGAGCTTGTCGACGACGCGCCGCTGCAGATCGCCGCGCGCGAGCTCCTCGAGCGCATTCGCCATCACATCGAGCGCGTGGCGCTGATGCGCCTCGGCGTCGGCGCGCTGCGCCTCGGCGACGCGGCGCTCCTCGCGCAGAACGTCGAGATAGACGGACACGGAGAGATTCATGTCGAGGAAGACGGCCTTGGCGAGCGCGGCGACGCAGCGGGAGGTGCGATCGACGCGCGTCTTGCCGGCGAGCATGGAGCCCGAGAGATTATCCTCGACAATGGCCTGAATCAGACGCTCGGTGATGAGCGCATAAGCGGAGATATAGAAGCTCGGCTCCAAGCCGATGCGGGCGTGCGCCTGGCCGACGGCCGTCACCATGCGCACATATTCCACGCCGAACTCGGCCTCCGTGATCTGCGACCAATGACGCATCTGCGCGGCTTTCGCCGCCGCCATATGGCGCTCGTCGGAGAAGAAGCCGCGCAGCTTCGCGTCGCCGCGAACCTTGTCGTAAAATGCGTCGAGAGCCGGGCCGAGAGCCTTCGAGATGACCGGCTTGGCCTGGCGCAAGGCGCCGCGAGCCGCCTCGTTCATCTCCATGAACGCCAGACTGTCGTTCAGAGACGCGCTGCTCTTGGAAGGCTCGGCCATCTTTTGCTCCCGCAATTCGTTAAACGCCGAATACGACTCGTCCCCGACAAGGCGAATCGATTCGCGAATCCTGATCGGTAACGATTAAGCTATCCGGGAAGTTTAGGCATTACTAACGCGTCACAATTTCATCGCTGCATCGCACTGTGTTGTCGCACGCAACATTATAACGTCTATAAAATATTGGACGTCAGTCCGAGACAAGCTCGCCTCGCTAGTCGAAAGCTTCGCCCCTCTGCGTCGAGGCCAGCTCATTGAAATCGAAACAGCAGAAACGACATCTGGCCGCGACGCCGCGGCCCGCGGATGCGAGCGAATTGCTCGCCGATCTCATGGCGAGCCTGCGCGCGGACGACCTCACGACCGCGCTGCGAAAAATCGACGCATCCCGCGCGCTGGTCGACCGAAATGCTTTCGCGAGCTATCTCGCCGGGCTCGTCCGCGTCTCGGTCGGACAGCATGAAGCGGCGATCGATCATTTCGGCAAGGCGATCGCAGTCGAGCCCGATCATGCGCAGGCGCTCTATGGCCGGGCGGTGGCGTTGCAAAAGTCTGGACGGCCGGAAGCCGCGATCGCCGATCACGCGCGATCGCTGCAGCTCGATCCCGGCAATGTCGAGGGCTGGCTGAATTACGGCGTCGCGCTGCAAATGGCGGGACGCAGCGGCGAGGCTGTCGAAGCCTATGGGCAATTGCTGGCGCGCGCGCCCAATCATGCGCAGGGCTTCGCCAATCGCGGCCTGTCGCTGCATGCGATCGGCGAGGATGCGCGCGCGATCGACGATTACGATCGCGCCATCGCGCTTCTGCCCGCCGATCCCGCGCCGCTGCGCAACAAGGCCGTTTCGCTCGCGCGGCTCGCGCGGCATGAGGACGCGCTCGATTGCTTCGCGCGCGCCTTCGCGCTCGATCCCACCTGTCTCGACGCCGCCGATGGCGCGCTCGCGGCGCTCGTCGCTCTGCGACTCTTCGAGGAGGCCGTCTCCTTCTGCGACACTGTGCTGAGCCTTGCGCCCGGCCATGTTCCGGCGCTGCTGACCAAGGCCAATGCGCTGCACGAAACCAAGCGCTACGCCGCCGCGCTCGCAATATTCGACGAAGCCCTCGCGCGCGCGCCGCAGGACCCCAAGCTGCTCACCAATCGCGGCATGTGCCTGTTCGAGCTCGGCCGGCTCGAGGAGGCGCAGGCTTGCGCGCTCGCCGCCATCGCCGCCGATCCGACATTCGCGCTCGCCTGGCGCTGCCGCGGCATGGTGGAGATGCGGCGTTCCGATCTCGACAACGCCCTCGGCTCTTTCGACACGGCGCTGCGCCTCGCCGACAATGAGCCGGACGTGCATTGCGGCCGCGGCATCGTGCTGAAGGAGCTCGGCCGCTTCGACGAGGCGCGAGTCGAATTCGACCGCGCGCTCGAGATCGATCCGCGCCATGCGGAGACGAAAGCCAATAAGGGCACGCTGCTGCTGCTGCGCGGCGAGTTCGCGGAAGGCCTCGATCTGTTCGAGCATCGCTGGGTGCTCGACGACCGCCCCAAGACCGAGATCGCCTATCGCTGGCCGGAATGGCGCGGCGAGCCGCTGGCCGGCAAATCCATCCTCATTCTCGACGAGGCGGGCCTCGGCGACGCGCTGCAATTCATCCGCTATGCGCCCTTGCTGGCGAAGGCGGGCGCGAAGGTCGCCTATCATTGCCGCCCCGCGCTGCAGCGCCTGATGCGCGGCCTCGGCGACAGCGTCGAGATCGTCGCCGCTCCGGCGCAGGATGCGGCCTATGATTATTGCGTCACCCTATGCAGCCTGCCGCACGCCTTCGGCACGCGCGCGGAGACGATACCGGGCGGCTCCTATCTTTCTGCGGAGCCGGAACGCGTGGCGCTGTGGCGCGAGCGCCTCTCGGGCGAAGGATTGAAGGTCGGAATCGCCTGGCAAGGCAGCGCGCATTCGCGCTCCGACCATGCGCGCGCCGCGCCGCTCTCGGCTTTCGCGCCGCTCGGCGCTATTCCCGGCGTGCGGCTCTACAGCCTGCAGAAGAATTTCGGCGCCGATCAATTGCGCGACGCGCCCATGCGCGTCATGTCCTTCGGCGAGGATTTCGACGCCGGCGCCGACGCTTTCGTCGATACGGCGGCGGTGATCGCCAATCTCGATCTCGTCGTGACGATCGACACATCCATCGCTCATCTCGCCGGCGCGCTCGGCAAGCCGGTGTGGATCGCGATCAAGCATGCGCCGGAATGGCGCTGGCAATTGGAGCGCGAGGACAGTCCCTGGTATCACAGCGCGCGGCTGTTCCGTCAGGAGAAGCGCGGCGATTGGAGCGACGTCTTCACGCGCATCGCGCGCGAGCTGGAAGCCCTCGCGGCGCCGCAGGCGCGGCCGGCCGAGGCGGACGCCATTCTCATTCCCGGCTCGGTCGGCGAGCTGATCGATCGCATCACCATCCTCGAGATAAAGGCGCGCAAGATCGCCGACGCCGAAAAGCGCGCCAATGTCGCGCGCGAGCTGGCTCTGCTGCAAGGACTGCGCAACGAGCGCGGCTTCGTCGGCGGCGCATTGGACGCGCTGGCGCGCGAGCTGGAGGAGACCAATCTCGCGCTGTGGAACATAGAGGACGATATTCGCAATTGCGAGAAGCGCAGCGATTTCGGCCCGCAATTCATCGCGCTGGCGCGCAGCGTCTATCAGCGCAACGACCATCGCGCGGCGCTGAAGAAGCGCATCAACCTCGCCTGCGGCTCTCTGATCGTGGAAGAGAAATCCTATGACGAGGCGCCGCGCGCCTCGTGAGCTTTCGCTGACGACTGGTCAGATGCCGCTCGACTTCGACGAGAACTCGAAACCTTCGATCAGCATGGGCGGGGCCGAGATCGCGGCGCCGCCCATCTCGGTCTTCACGCGCTCGCTCGCGCCGATCGCCGCTATGCGCGAGAAGGCGCCGTGGAGATTCTCGTTGAAGCGCATGTTGCGCACGGGCGCGACGACCGCGCCATTCTCGATGAGGAAATTGCCGTCGCGCGTCAGCCCGGTGAGCAGCAGGCTGCGCGGCTCGACCATATTGGTATACCAGAAGCGCGTCACCAATATGCCGCGCCGCACGCCGCGGATCATCTCCTCGAGGCTCGTCGCGCCGCCGGCGACGGTAAAATTATGCGCCGCGGGAATGGCCTCGGCGCCGGATTTCTGCGCCCAATAGCGCGGACGCGCGAGCGTCTTCAGCACGCCCTTGTCCACCCACAGCCGCGCCTCTTGCGCGAGGCCCTCCTCGCCGAAGGGCGCCTCTGGCGCGATCGGGTCGCACGGATCGGAGCGCAGCGAGAAATCGGCGCTGAACAGAGCCTCGCCGAGCTTGGTTCCGCCGCCGGCGCGGGAAAAGAAGCTGCGGCCCTCGTCGGCCGGGCGGGCGCGCAGCATCCACATCAGCCATTGCGCCAGCTCGCCCACCGCCGTCGGCTCCAATATCACCGTATAGCGGCCGGGCTCGAGATCGAGCGGCTCCTCGTCGCGCGCCGCTTTCAGCGCGGCGCGGCGGCCGATGTCGGCGGGATCGAGCTGCGCGACCGAAAAATGCCGCGCGCCTGCCCAGCCGGACCAGCCGTCGCTCTTGTGGCGCGCGGTGGTCGAGAGATCGACGAAGCTCTCGCGATCATAGGCGAAGAGTCCGGCGCTCGAGGCCAGCGCCGAGAAGCGGCGGCCCCCTGCCGCGCAGCCGAACATGTTCACGCCCCGCGCCGTCCCCTCGGCGACGACGCGCGCGCTCGCCTCGGCGAGAAAGGCGAGATCGAGCGCTCCGGTCGCCTCGTCATAGCGGGCGCTCTCAGAATAGACCTGCGCGCCGAGCGGCGACAGAAATTCAGGGTCCGCCGGCAACAGGCGCGCGATCTCCTCCGAGCGCGCCACGGCGCGGGCGAGCGCCTCCCGATCCAGCCCGCCGACCGAGACCGAGCCGACGCGCCCGCCGACATGCGACTCGATGCGAGTTTTCACATGCGCCGTCGCGACATTGGTGGTGACGCCGCCGCCGGCGAAGCGCAGGCTCTGCGCCTCCTCGCCCTCGATATGGATCACGCAGGAGTCCGCCGCGGACAGGGACCGCAGACGATCGGCGAGGGCGAGGGCGTCGTCTCGCGTCAGGAACATGGCCGGCCTTTCTCATTCGACGGGTCCGGCGGCGGCCGGCGGTCGCATGATAAGATGGTTGTCCTCCATTCGAAAGCGTCCGGCGCGGCCGCGACTGTGGCCGCCGCGCAACAGCGGCTCCGATATTCGGCCCCGCCGGCGCCCGATCATTGACCCGGGAATTCCAGCGGACCTATTTTTGCCGCCGATGAGGACAATCTCCTCCATGCGCCGCCCGGCGCGCCGGCTCCTCGCCTGCGCAACGGTGATTCTCGCCCTGCTGCAGGCCGTCGCCCTCCTCGGCTCGACAGCGCGGGCGCATGGGGCCATCGGCCTCTCCCCCGCTCTCTCGGCCGACGCGCTCTGCGCAGCGGCCCGCGACGGCGATGGAGCGCCCCTCGCCCATCAAGCCGGCGAGCATCATTGCGTCCTGTGCTCGGATCGAGGCGCCGAGCCGCCCGCCATCGCGCCGACGGCCGCGCCTCTCCTGCCGCCGCCGAACGGCGTCGCCAGCATAGGCGCGCGGGGGCTGTCGCCGCGCGCGCCTCCGCTCGGCTGGGCGAGCTCCTGGTCCTCGCGCGCGCCGCCATCGGTCTGAAAATCGAATGCCGCCGCCCCCTCGGGCGAGCGGCCGGCCTCGACCTTTCGGATCAATCGCGCTCGCGCGCCAGCCAGGGCGTTCCACTTTGTCTCGATCGATCTCGTCGCGCGGCGATCGGCCTGCGGACGCCAAACCGTGGCGGCTCCGCGAGCTGTTTCTCGCCCATAAGCGCGATCTCTTCGGCTTTCTCGTGCGCAAGGTCGGCGCCGTCGACGCGCCGGATCTGCTGCAGGAGACCTTCCTGCGCATGGTCCGCCATGATCGGCCCGAGACCATCGAGGACCCGCCGGCCTTTCTCAAGCAGATCGCGGTCAATCTGGCCCGCGACTTCGCCCGCCGCCGCAAGACCGAGGAGGGTCGTCTCCAATTCGGCGATTATGTGATCGACCCGCCGGCGCCGGAAACGCCGATCGAGGAGCGGCTCGACTATGAGCGGCGCTCGGCGCTGCTGAAAGCGGCCATGGCGACATTGCCGCCGCGCTGCCGCGAGGCCTTCGAGCTGCACATCTATCATGACGTTCCGCTCGCCGAGGTGGCGCGGCGGATGGACATATCCGACCGCATGGCGCGCAAGCATGTCAGCGTCGCGCTGCGCGCCTGCCGCGCCGCGCTGCGGAGCGAGGCCGAGTGATTTTTTCCCGCTTCGAGGTTCCGTCTCGCGCCGGCGCCGCGTCATCTATAGCATCGGGCCGCGCGGCGCCGCGAGGACGGATGGAGAGATGACCGCAGACAAGGCGACAGAACCCGCGCCGGACGAAGCCGGGGACGCCGCGATCGAATGGTTCGTGCGCCAGCGCGAGGGACGGCTGTCTGCGGAGGAGACGGCCGCCTTCGAGGCGTGGCGCGCCGAGCCGGCCAACGCCGCCGCCTTCGACGAGGTGCTGCATATGTACGGCCATCTCGCCGGCATGAGCCCTGCCCGCCGCATGCGGCCGGCGCCGCGCGCCGCGCGCGGGATGAGAGCCGCGGCCCTCGCCTTCGCCGCGGCGGCGGCGGTCGCGATCTTCGCCTCTTATGACGAGATCGCCCTGCGGCTCGAGGCCGATCACATCACCGGCGTCGGCGAGAAGCGTCTGGTGACGCTGGACGACGGCTCGCATGCATTGCTCGACTCGCGCTCCGCCATCGCTTTGCGCTATTCGGCGGGCGAGCGGCGGCTCCGGCTCCTTTCCGGCGAAGCCTGGTTCGACGTCGCGCCCGACGCCTCGCGCCCCTTTGTCGTCGAGGCCGGCGCGGGCCGCGTGACAGCGCTCGGCACCGCCTTCGACATCGCGCTGGAAAGAGGCGGCGCGCGCGTCACTGTGACGGAACATCGCGTCGGCGTCGCCAGCGGCGGCAAGACCACCATCGTCGAGAAAGGCCAGCAGACCACATTCGAGCGCGATGCGCCGGCGCATGCGCCGATGAGCGTCGATATCGACATTGCGACCGCTTGGCGGCGCGGCAAGCTCATCGTCAATCGCCAGCCGCTCGGCGATGTGCTCACCGCGCTCGGCCGCTATCATCGCGGCTATATTTATTGCGTCGATCGCGCGATCTGCGCGCGGCGCATCTCCGGCGTCTTCGGCGCAGAGGAGGACGCGCTGCAATCCTTGGCGGAGATCGAGGCCTCGCTCGGCCTGCGCGCCATCCATGTCACCAGCTATCTGATCCTGCTGTATTGAATTTAAACGCCTCATCGGCGCGCGAATTTTTTCGCGCGACGGAGGTTCCGCTTTTTCCGCCTGCCGCGTCCTGTTCCCGAGAGCCCGAACTCTATGGCGGGCGTTGCGACGGCGGGACGAAATGGCCATGGCGAGGAAGAAGTCGGCAGGCGAGGGCGTGAATATGAGTTCGACGGCGATCGCCTTGGCGCTGAGCGCGATGACGCTCGGCGCAGAGGCTCCGGTGACGAGCGCGCAGGCCTCCATCTCGCCGCAGGAGCGCGACGGCGCGCTGCGCGACTATCGCATTCCCGCCGGCGCCATGGAGACGGCGCTCAACGCTTTCGCCGACCGCAGCGGCCTGCATATCGTCTTCGACGTCGGCCTCACAGAGGCGATGCGAACGCGCGGCGTCGTCGGCGCCTATTCGGTGCGCGAAGGACTCGACCGGCTGCTCTCGGGAACCGGCCTCTCCTATCGCCTGTCGGAGAATGGCCGCTCCGTCTCCATCATTCTCGCGCAGGCCGCGCGCGGAACCATGACCGACGCCAACGGCGAGGAGCTGCCGCCGATCGACGTCGGCGCCGAGCAGAAGCGCGCGAGCGGCGCCTCCAATGCGCCGGGCTTCGACGCCGAGCGCGCGCAGCAGCCGATCTATCGCGATCCGCCCGGGCAGACGGTGACGACCGTCGATCACAAATTCCTCGAAACGACGCCGATGCAGACTGTGCAGGACATGCTGCAATACGGTCCCGGCGTCTCCATCTCGCAAGGGACGATGCCGCGCGAGCTGATGCCGTCGATCCGCGGCTCCGGCAATCGGCTGGGCATGACCTATCCTTTCACCGTCCGCAACATCATGCTCTATGAGGACGGATTCCCCATCGTCACCGCGGACGGCAATGGCCGCACCGACATGCTGGACCCGCATTCCTTCTCCGGCGTCGATGTCTATCGCGGCCCCTCTTCCGCTATGTTCGGCAATTACGCCTATGGCGGCGCGATCAATTTCCGCAGCCTGACCGGCAAGGAGATCGACGGCGTCGAGACCGGATCGGAATTCGGCAGCTTCGGCTATTTCAACAATTATCTGCGCGCCGGAAAAAAGATCACGGATCGCGATCTCGGCGATTTCGACCTTGCGATCTTCGGCTCAGACACGCGCGGCGACGGCTATCTCGCCCGCGGCGCGCATGAGTTCGACCAGGGCAAGGTTCTGGCGACATGGACGCCGGTTCCGACCGATCGGCTGACGTTCAAATTTCTCGCCAGCAGCTCCTTCGCGGAATTCATGAACCGCAGCTCGCTGACGCAATTCTACAAAAATCCCTATGGCAAGACTGTCGATTGCCGCATCGCGACGCCCGCCAATCTGCCCTTCTGCAACAATCTCTATGCGCCCGCGAATGGCGCCTTCACCAGCGGCTCCTCGGGGCTCGTCAATCAGAGCGTCTGGCAGCTCGGCACGCATTGGCATGTAATGCGCGACATTGTCGGCCTGCGCTATGAGCACGACTTCGACAACGCCACCACATGGCGCACGCAATTCACCTATGATTATCTCGATTACATCAATAGCACCTGGCCGCCGCCGAAAGTCGGCCCCGCCATTTTCGGCGGTCTCGGCGGGCCGGTCGCGATCCGCGGCCCGTCCTATGGCGTCAGCGCCTCCACCGACATCACCAATCATGGCGCGATCTTCGGCCTGCCGGCGACGCATTATCTCGGCTTCTTCTATGACGCTCTGAAGAGCGACAATCCGCTCTATTCGCAGATTCCCAATGTGTGGAATTACGGCGCGATCGGCGGCGCGGTCGGCAATATCGAATCCAATCACTCCAATATCGGCATTCGCGCGCGGGAAGAGATCGCGCTGACGCCGCAGCTCACCGCGGCGATCGGCTTCAGCTCCAATTGGAACAGAATCTCCGGCGTCTACACCGTCTATAATTACGCCAATAATGGAGCCATGACGCGGCCGACGCAGATCGGCGTCGACAATGACTATTGGAACACGGCGCCGGAGGCTTCGCTCACTTATCGCTACAGCCCGGAATGGCAGTTCCGCGCGCGCTATGCGACGGGCTATGGAACGCCGAACTTCATGTATCTCACCAATACGCCGACCGGCGCGGGCAATAATACGTCGCTCAAGGCGCAGACCAATATGGGCGTCGATCTCGGCGTCGATTGGACGCCGGCGAAAAATCTGACGGCGAGCGTCACGCTCTATCACGAATGGTTCCGCAACGAGATTCTCACTCAGGCGAACGGCCTCGTCAGCTATCAGCTCAATGCGCCCTCCTCGATCCATCGCGGCGTCGAGGCGAGCGTCGATTGGCGGCCCTTCGACGGTTGGCGCCTCATCGCGGCCTATGCCTATAACGACCAGTATTTCACCAATTTCTGGGACAATCTCTCATCCACCGTCTCCTATAATCGCGCCGGAAATCGCATCCCCAATGTGCCGACGCATACTCTGACGAGCCGCGCCGGCTATGACATTGCGGACGGCGATCTCAAAGGGCTCGGCGCTTTCGTCGAATATGTGTTCAAGAGCTCCTACACGATCGACAACGCCAATCTGACGTCGGTCCCGGGCTATGGGCTCGTCAATCTCAATGTGCATTACAGCCGCGCCATCGCGGACAGCTATGTGAAGAACATAGAGGTCTATTTCGATGTGAAGAATCTCTTCGACCGCACCTATGTCGCCGGCGCCAATGTGCTGACCAACACGCTGATGACGGGAACCGCCGTGCAGACGCCGGCGATATTGCTCGCCAATTCGACCGGCGCGTCGATCATCGCCGGCTCGCCGCGCGCTTTCATCGGAGGGGTGAAGCTCAAATTCTGAGCCGGCGGTGAAAGGCGAGTAGCGAGTAGCGAGTAGCGAGTAGCGAGTAGCGAGTAGCGAGTAGCAAAATGACTATTCGCTACCGCGCGTCAACGAAAGCGAATGCGCTCGAGCCCCCTCCCCAGCCCTCCCCCGCTACGCGGGAGAGGGAGCAGATCGCGCGCTTCATCGATGGTTCGCGAAACGTCACCGCCTTCCCTCTCCCGCGAAGCGGGGGAGGGTGAGGGAGGGGGCTCTCGGCGCGAGGAAATTCAGTCGCGCGCTGTGTTCAGCACCGTCACGCCGCGGAAGCGCGCCGCCGGCGCGCCATGCGAGACCGGCGCGAGCTGCATCGGCTCCGCCTTGCCGCAAGTGAAGGTGCCGCAGAGCCGGTAGGTGGAGGCGTCGCCCAGTCCGTCGAGCGAATTCCAAAACGGAATGGTGCGGCCCTGATAGGCGGCGTCGCGCACCGGCTCGCCGAGCTCGCCGTCGCGGATCTCGTAGAACATCTGCCCGCCGAATTGGAAATTGTCGCGCTGCTGATCGATGCTCCAGCTTCCCGCGCCGACGATATAGAGCCCCTTCTCGACGCCGCCGATCAGCTCTTTCAGCGCGCAGGCTTCAGGATTGGGCGCGAGCGAGATATTGGGCATGCGCTGAATGGGGAAAGCGGTCGGGTCGTCCGCATAGGCGCAGCCATTGGAGCGCTCGGCGCCGATGAGATGCGCCTGTCCCATCGCCATCTGATAATTGCGAAACACGCCTTTGGAGACGATCTCGAATTCCGCGCGCGCGCGCGGCGCGCCATCGTCGTCGAAGGCGATGCTGGCGAGACCGCCCTCCTGCGAGCGATCCGCCTTGATCGTCATCAGCTCGCTGCCGAAGCGCAGATTGTTCAGCATATGCGGCTTGACGAAGGAGGTGCCGGCGAAATTCGCCTCCCAGCCGAGCGCGCGATCGAGCTCTGTGGAGTGGCCGACCGTCTCGTGAATGGTGAGCCAGAGATTGGTGGGATCGATGACCACATCCGTCACGCCCGCCTCGACGGGCTTGGCGCCCAGCTTTTGGCGCGCATCCTCGACCGCCTGACGCGCCTCGCCGAGGAGATCGCAGGAGAGCGCATAATCCCAGCCGGCGGCGCGCGCCGGCGCGAGGCTCTCGCGCGTTGCGAAACGGCCAGAGGCCTTGTCGAGCAGCGTGACCTCGAAAGAGGGCTGCGTGCGCGTGCGCGACTGAAAGATGCGGCTGCCGCGGCTGTCGGCGAAGAGCCGCTCCTCTGTGGCGAAGGCGAAGGAGGAGACGCAATAATCCGCGCCCGCCGCCAGCGCCGCGGCGTTGACCGCCACGAGGCGCTCGACCTTGGCGGGCGCATCGACCGCGAAAGGATCGACGCCGAGCGGCATGATCCATTCGGCGACATGCGGCTCGGTCTCCTCGAGCCGCACGGGCGTGGCGCGGATCGGCGCGACGGCGCGGGCGTTGTGAATGGCGCGCTCCACCGCCGCGGCCAGGGCGCCTCGCTCCAGCGAGCGCGCGCCATAAAAGCCCCAGCAGCCGTCGACGAGCACGCGCAGGCCGAAGCCGGGGCTGACGCTCTCGAAAAATTCGTCGAGCCGCTCTTCCTTCGCCTGGATGAATTGGCGGCGCGTCTCGCCGAGGCGTATGTCGGCGTAGCTCGCGCCGGCGCGGCGCGCTGCGGCCAACGCCGTCTCCGCCAGCTCGGCGAGAAGGTTGCGATCGAGACGAAACGGCGCGGCCGTCCGCGAAAGCTCTTTGGGATTATGCGCTACGGTCATGGTTCCCTCGCCGCCGAAGGATAGACTGGGAGCGGCGGCGAGGGAAAGCCGATTCAGCGAAGAACGGCGAAGCCCTGCTTCTTGTAGAAGCCGGCGGCCTCCGGTCCCTTCAGAAAGGCGAAGAATTTCGCCGCCGAGTCGCTGGTCGAAGAGGCGGTCAGCGCGATGGGATAGACGATCGGCGGATGCGAGGAGGCCGGGAAGGTCGCGACGACCGAGACCTTGGGATCCGAATACGCGTCGGTCAGATAGACGATGCCGAGCGGCGCCTCGTCGCGCGCGACGAAGAGAAGCGCGGCGCGCACATTCTCGGCGAAGGCGAAACGCGATTCCAAATCTTCCCACAGGCCGAGCTTCTGCAGCGCCGCCTTGGCGTATTTGCCCACAGGCACCGAGGCCGGATCGCCGGTGGCGATGCGGCCGCTGTCGCCGAGCGCGCCGAGCAGCGAGGCCTTGTCCAGCGTGATCTTCTTCGTGTTGGCGACCTTGGGCGCGATGACGACGAGGCTGTTGCCGAGCAGATCGACGCGCGAGCCCTCCTTCAGCAGCCCACGGGAGGAGAGATAATCGGCGGAAGCGGCGTCGGCCGAAATGAAAATATCCGCCGGCGCGCCCGATTCGATCTGCTTGGCGAGCGGCAGGGAGGCCGCATAGCTGATGGTGACCTCGACGCCCGCCTTTTTCTTGAAGGCGGCGGCGGCCTCGTCCAGCGCATTTTTCAGGCTCGCCGCGGCGAACACGGTCACGGTCTTGGCGCCGGTCGCCTTATCGGCCGCAGGAGCCTCTGCGAAGGCGGGCGTGAAATTCAGCGAGAGAAAAGCGGCGACGAACGCCAGACTTGCCATTTTGACCATGAGAACTGCTCCGATGATCGGCCCCGACAGGTGAGCCTTGTCTTACTTATGCATATATTCTGCCTATTTGTGAGTCTTTCACATAATTTCACATAAGAATAACAGACCGCGCCCAGCGCCGGAGCGCGCCCCCTGGGCAATGACAGGGATGAGCGGGCGATTGTCGACGAAGGTCGGCTATGTTAATTTTCCGCGTCTCGGAAAAAACGCACAATGTCTGAATTTCTCACCACGCGGGAGCTCGCCGCGCTGCTGCGCGTCAAGGAACGCAAGGTCTATGATCTCGCCGCGGAAGGCGCGCTGCCGGTGCGCCGCGTCACTGGAAAGCTGCTGTTTCCGCGCCTCGAGATCGAGGAGTGGCTGGCCGCGGGCGCGAGCGGCCGAGCGCCGCGCGGCGAAGGCGCGGCTGCGCGCCCGCTCGTCGTCGCCGGCGGCCATGATCCGCTGCTCGAATGGGCGCTGCGCGAATCGCGCTGCGGCGTCGCGGCGCTGCTCGACGGCGCGCTGGACGGGCTGGAGCGCGCGGCCATGGGCGGCTGCATCGCCGCCGGGCTGCATATTCCAGAGCCGGAGGACGGCTGGAACGTCGAAACGGTGCAGAGACGGCTCGCGGGCGAGCCGATCGTCGTCATGGAATGGGCCAAGCGCCGCCGCGGGCTGATGTTTCGCAAGGGCCTCCCCCGCCGAATCGACGGGCTCGCCGATGTGCGCGACCTCGCCTTCCAATCCCGCCAGCCCGAGGCCGGCAGCGAGCTCGTGCTCACCCAGCTGCTCGCGCGGGCGGGGATGAAGCGCGAGCATTTGCGCCTCGTTCCCGCCGTGGAGCGCTCGGAGACCGATCTCGCCTCCGCCATCGCCGCCGGCGGCGCCGACGTCGGCCTCGGCCTCGAGGCCTGCGCGCGCCAGTTCGGCCTCGATTTCGCGCCGCAAATCGTCGAGCGCTTCGATCTCGTGGTCTGGCGCAAAGCCTATTTCGATCCGCCCTGGCAGACGCTCATGCGGTTTTGCGCGAGCGAGGCGTTTCAGGAACGCGCCGCGCGGCTCGGCGGCTATGACATCTCGCAATCGGGCGCCGTGCGCTTCAACGCGGATTAGAGCGTCGCCAGCCGAAGCGGACGCCGGTTCGGCGTTGGAAACGCGTCAAAAACAAAGACTCTGGCGGAGCGCGCGCTGGCGCCCGCATTGCTGTATCGCCAAAGGAATAGGAGGAGAGACAATGTCAGCTTCCACCGAGGCGACCGCCGAGCCGACGACGCTCGAGGCCGCGATCACGACCTGCGTGCGCGCCTTCTACGACAAAGGCCTGGCCGATCCGCTGCTGGGGCCGATCTTCAGCGCGATCCCAGAGCTCGACCAGCATCTCGATATCATCGCGAATTTCTGGTCCAAGTCGCTGCTCGGCACAGATCGCTACCAGGGCCATCCTTTCGCCGTTCACATCAACCTGCCCGTCGAGCCGGAGCATTTCGCCCGCTGGGTGGAGCTGTTCATGCAATCGGCCCGCGAGAATCTCCCCTCGGCTCAGGCCGAGGAGGCCATCGCCAAAGCGACACATATGTCACAATGCTTCCAAGGCGGGCTGTTTCCCTTCACTGGCGCGGATGGCAAGCCCTCGCGCCTGCCCCCGCACTGAAGTGATAGGGCGGCCCCTCAGATCGAGAGGCCGCCGCCGCCCTCCAGAAACGCGTCCCAGGAAAAGGGCGTCCAGCCTTCCGCCTGCATCTCGATCGCGAAGGAGACGCCCCGCGCGATGAGTCGGTTGCGCGCGGTCATGCCGGCGACCTGAGCGCCGGTCGAGGCGGCGATGTCGGCGAGCGGCGTGCCTTTGGCGACCGCCCTGCCCTGCTTGATGATGCCGCGAATGCGGCCGCCATAGGGAGCCGGCACGGGAGCGCCGTCGATCTCGCCGAACGCCTCTCCCGCCTCGACGATATTGCCTATGTCCTTGTACATCTTGAAGAGTCCGGCGACAGGCGCGCGCACGGGCTCCGCCTCCGGCGGATCCGCCTCGCAGCTCGGGCCGGGGCCTTCGCCGGGACGCCTTATCGCGCCCGGATCCTTGCCATAGGCGTCTATGGCGAGATCGCAGCTCTCGCCGGGGATCGAGCCCGGCGCGACGCCAATGGTGAGGCCGGCGAGATTTTTGACGGAGAACGGGTCCTTGCGCGGATTCATCTCCGCATCGACGACGACCTCCCAGGGCCAGCGCTCGAGAATTTCGTTGAGCGGATGCGTCAGCACCGGCACGAACATGCGGCTGCGCAGGCCGAGCATGAATTCGGCGACGAGATCGGCGCGGCGCGCCTCCACGCCCTCCAGAACGCAGGAGCCGTCGAACCAAGCGTCCGAAAACGTCATCTTGCGGCGGAGATCGGGCGGCGGAGCGGCCTCGTGGACGGCGACGATATGATCGGCGAGGAACAGCTCGCGCGCTATGGCGGATGCGGTTTCGCCGATGCCGAGAACGAGAACGCAGGAATGTCTCTCTGACATGACGGGCTCACTTCGGCTGAGGTGAAGAGGGATTGTGGACCCTAGCAAGAATCTGGCCTTTGTCGCGAAATCGGCGCCAGCCGGACCGAGGCGCGCCGCCTCGGCGCGCTGCGCCCGAATGCCGCAGGGGCGGACCGCCAGTCTGGAACTTTTGCAATATAGTTTGGTATACGGCTCGCATAGGACGAAACGTCTCGGGCGGAGACGCCGGCTCGGCCGGCCCGTCGCCGGCCCGACAAGTCGGAGAACGCCGCGAGCCGGCGAATATGGAGGACGATGTGCAACCGAATGTTTCTTCAGACGTCACGACCGAAGCCGGCCATGTTGTCGCGAATATTCCCGCGGCTGTCGAGCCGGTGGAAAAGGACGCCAGCGTCGCGACCGCGGTCGGCGACGCCGTCATCATCATGGTGCGCTTCCGCCCCGATACGACTGTCTGGGAAATCAACGGCCTTCCCGCTCATCTCGACAAGCAGGCCTGGTTCACGCTGCTGTGCAAGCGCGCGGGCTCCAAGTTCGAGACGCGCGCCGGCGGCCGCGGCTATTTCCGCCTGACCCGCGCGGAATATGAGGCGATCGCCGCTCGCAACCCGAACTGATCCTTCGAAGCGGGCGCCGCCGAGCGGCGTCCGCCCCTAGAGCAAAAAAGCGCGCAAAAACGCCTTTCCAGCGCCAAAACGGCCGCTTTTCTCACTAAAATGTGAGATTGGCGCATTTCTCGCTAGTTCGGCGATCATGCTGGACAAGACATCGCCGCTCTTTGCGCAGACCCACCATTACGTCTCGATTTTCCCGGCGCGCGTGCTGCGGCACGACCCGGACATCGGCCTCTCCACGCTGCTTTTCGCCGGCGGGGAATTGCGCGTGCCTCTGGTCGACGCCGTCGTGGGAACCGCGATAGAGGTGGAGATCGACGCGCGCGACGTCTCCATCGCCCTCTCGCGGCCGATGGATGTCTCCATACTCAATCGCCTTCCCGGCGCCATTGTCGAGCTGGATTTTCTGCCGCCGCCCTTCACGCGCGCGCGGCTTTCGCTCGGCGGAGCCCATGTGGACGCGCTGATCACGCATGAATCGGTCGAGCGGCTCGCTCTGGTCGAGGGACTCTCGGCCTGGGCGATGATCAAGACGGTCGCCGTCAGCGGCCGGACGCTCGATCCCGACGAGGCTCCGCTTCCGCGTCAGTGGCCGACTTCTGATAGGACCAGTCGAGCGCGCCGATGATCTCGTCCAGCGTTCGCTTGGCCGAATTGGCCGCGTGACGCTCGATCGAACGGTAGACGCCCACCAGCCGCTCGCCGAAAGGCGTGATCTCCGCCCCGCCCTCGCGCCGGCCGGGGAAGGTCGCCACCACCGGACTTTCGAAGGTCCGATTGAGCGCATCCACCGACAGCCAGCACTTGCGATAGGATAGGCCGAGCGCCCGGCTCGCGCCGATGATCGAGCGTTCCTTGCGCAGCGCGTCGATCAGCTCGAGATCGGCCGGAGCGAGAACTCCGCCATTGGGCAGCTTCAAAATAACGCCGACCTGCGGCGCATCCACTTCTGTTCGCATCGTTCCGCGCCTCCACGACGCCGCGATCTGTATCGAACAAAATATAGCTGAAAGACGACGATCCTGTCACATTGGCAACAGGATTGTCAGTGGGCGACGAAGGGCCCCTCGACCGGCGTCGCATCGCGCTTGGCGAGCTCGATGCGGATCGCGCGGCCCACGGCGCTCGCGACCAGCCCGGATCGCTCGTCTATGCCGGTCCATTTCGCCGAGCGGCCGCGCGGATCGATTTCCAGCAGCTTGCACCCGGCCGGAATCTGGAGGCCGTCGCGGACGACGCCGCGCAGCACGCCATCCAGCGGCGCCGTCACCGGCTCGCCATCCAAATGGCCGACGACGAAATCCTTGAACACGCGGACGCCGATATCGATCGCCGAATGCCACAGGCCGGGCTTGCTCGAATAGACGAAGCGCTCCTCGCCGACATCGCCGAGGCGGTTCGGCACATGGTCGGCCGGCTCGGTCGCGCCCTCGTGAACGATGAGGCCGGCCTGCGACGGCTTGGTCTCGATCGCCACGTCGCAATTGCGGCCCACGGCGAAGTTCGGCCCGAGGCCCACCGCGACTTTGGCGAGATGCCGCAGATCCGGCGTCGCGCGATATTTCTGCATGCGCGCATCGACCAGCGCATGGGCCGTGCGAACCGCCGCGAGATCGTGAAACTGCAGCGGCGTCACCGCGACCTTGGTCGTGTAGTCGAGTATCTCCACCAGCTCCATCGTCGAATCGGCGCGCTCGGCCTCGACCCCGTCGAGCGTGATGCGCTCGCCATAGAGGCAATCGTGAAAGGCCATCTGACGACGGATGACGGGCGGGAAGGCGTCGTGGCTCAGCACGCAGGCCCAGCCGATCCGATTCATATGCACGGCGACCGCCGAGGCGATCTCATTCGTTCCCAATATGACAGCCAGCGGCCGTTTTCGCCGCGGCGTCTCGAATTCGTGTCGAGGGCGCATCGCTCACTCCTGATCTCGCCAGGGGATAGCAAGCCGCGCGCCAGCGCTATGGCATTTATTTTCCGATTTTATTTCAACGCTCTATGGAATTTTCCGACACGGCGGGCGGGAAGCGCACCTATATTGTCACGTATATAACAGTGACGGTTTTCAGCCTTTTGTCGCAGCGTCAGGCGCCCTCGGCGCGAAAATGGACAGCGAGCCAGACGGTCGGCAAGCTCTCATCCGTCCATTCGACGCGATGTCGGCGATGCGCCGCGATCTCGAGATAATCGCCGGGGGCGAGCGTCAGCACCTCGTCACGCCCCTCGAAGCGCAGCCCCGCCGAGCCGGCGAGCAGGATCACCCATTCCGCCTCGTCCTGATCGTGCCAAAATCCGGGCGGGCTCGCCTGGCCGAAGGAGACGATGCGCTCGACGCGCATGTTCGGAGCGGCGAGCAGCGGCAGAAACTGCTCCTCCTCCGCCTTTTCCGGCAGATCGACGAAAATATTTTTCAGTCGCATGCGTCTTCCCGCGGCTCGCGCCGCGCCGCGGGGCGTCGCTCTCGCGACTATTCCGCGGCGTCGCGCAGACGCGCGCGGGCGACCGCGCGCAAATCATCGATCGGCGCGAGGCCCTCGCCCGATTCGAAATGCCAGAAGGTCCAGCCATTGCAGGCGGGAAGGCCCTGCACCAAGGCGCCTGTCTTGTGAATGGAGCCGACGATGGGGCCGATCGACAAAGCGCCATCGGCCCGCACGACCGCCTTGTGGCGTCCTTTGGCGTCGGTGAGCGTCGCGCCGGGGGCGACGAGGCCGGCCTCGACGACGCTGGCGAAAGCGATGCGCGGCTCATTGCGCTTGGACGGCGCGGGCGCCACGGCCTCGGCCGGCAGCGGCGAGATCGCCGCTATGCGCGCGCGCGCCGCGGCGGCGTAGACCGGCTCGCGCTCTATGCCGAGATAGTCGCGGCCGAGCAGGCGCGCCGCCGCGCCCGTGGTGCCGGAGCCGAAGAAAGGATCGAGCACCAAATCGCCGGGATTGGTGGCGGCGAGCATGATGCGGGCGAGCAGCGCCTCGGGTTTTTGCGTCGGATGCGTCTTGCGGCCGCTCGAATCCTTGAGACGCTCGCCGCCCGAGCAGATCGGCAGCAGCCAGTCCGAGCGCATCTGGCAATCCTCATTGCCGGCCTTCAGCGCCTCGTAATGGAATGTGTAATTGCGCGCCGAAGCGTCGCGCGCCGCCCAGATCAGCGTCTCATGCGCATTGGTGAAGCGACGGCCGCGGAAATTCGGCATCGGATTGTTCTTCCGCCACACGATGTCGTTCAGGATCCAGAACCCGAGGTCCTGCATGATCGCGCCGACGCGGAATATATTGTGATAGGAGCCGATGACGAAAATAGTGGCGTTGGGCTTCATGGCCCGCCGGGCCGCCGCCAGCCAGTCGCGGGTGAAGGCGTCATAAGCGGCGAAATCGGCGAATTTGTCCCAGTCATCGTCGACCGCGTCGACGACGCTCTGATCCGGCCGGGTGAGCCGATTGGCGAGCTGGAGATTGTAAGGAGGGTCGGCGAAAACGAGATCGACGCTCGCCTCCGGCAGGCCGAGCATGACCTCGACGCTGTCGCCGACGACGACCTCGTTACGCGACATCGCGCGAGGCGACCCGTAATTCGACGTCCCAGTACGCGAGACCTTTATCTGGGACTTGGGGCGGGCCGCCCCGACGCGCGCGCTACTCATGAACAATCACCGGCTACGCAACCAACGATGCGAACAATGCCCGATCGCGGTAAAAGCCGGGTTTAGAAAGCCCGTGCGCGGCTGTCTCTTTTCCGCACGCCTTCGTTAAGAAATTCCATTTTCACCAGATATTTACGAACGCTCATGACAGGCGGTCAGAGGGCGGCGGCCTCGCGGCGCGGCGCGCGCGGCTCCCGCAGCGGCGCGAAGCTCATGCGGTGAAAGGGCGTCGGCCCATGGGCTTCGAGGGCGGCGAGATGCTCGCGCGTGCCATAGCCGGCGTTGGTCTCGAATCCGTAATGGGGATAGAGCCGGGCGAGGCGGCGCATCTGGCTGTCGCGGGCGACCTTGGCGACAATCGACGCGGCGGCGATAGAAAGAGAGAGCGCGTCTCCTTTCACGATCGCCTCGCCCGGACAGGCGAGCTCGGGCAGGTCGCGGCCGTCGACCAGCACGAAGCCCGGCGCGATATGAAGCGCGGCGACGGCGCGCGCCATGGCCAGCAGCGCGGCGCGGCGAATGTTCAGCCGATCGATCTCCTCGACGCTGGCGAAAGCGACGCCGATGGCCAGCGCGCTGGAGACGATTCGCTCGAAGGCGGCGTCCCGCGCCTTGGCGGACAGAGCTTTCGAATCGTCGACGCCATCCGGCAGCCGATCTGGATCGAGAATCACGGCCGCGGCCGCGACCGGGCCGGCCAACGGCCCGCGCCCGACCTCGTCGACGCCGGCGATGGGTCGAGCGCCGCCGCGCAGGACGCGCGTCTCGGTGAAAAAATGGGGAGGCATGCTCGCTCGGCTCGTCGAAAAAGGGCGGCTGAAACAAACACAGCGGCGGAGCCGGAGCAATCAGCCCCGGCGCGCCTTTTTTTAAAAAAGGCTCAGCTGCTCGGCGTCGCTGCGCGGCGGCCGGAACAGATCGGCGCGCAGCCGCGTGCGGGAGAAGCCGAGACGCTGCGCCGCCAGCTCGAAACGACGGCCGATCATCCAGGCGTAAGGGCCGTCGCCGCTCATGCGCTTGTCGAAGGAAGGATCGTAGAGCTTGCCGTCGCGCGCCGAGCGCACCAGCGAGAGCACATGCCGGGCCTTGGCCGGAAAATGGGTGACGAGCCATTCGCTGAACAATTCGCGCAGCTCGAGCGGCAGCCGCAGCATCACATAGCCGGCCTCGCGCGCGCCGGCGGCATGGGCGCGCGTCAATATGGTCTCGATCTCGGCGTCATTGATCGCCGGAATGATCGGCGCGACCAGAACGGCGACCGGAATTCCCGCCTCGGCCAGCCGCTCGATCGTGGCGAGCCGCCGCTCCGGCGAGGCGGCGCGCGGCTCCATCGCCCGCGCCAAGGCCGGATCGAGCGTCGTCATCGAGATCGCGACCTTGACCAGCCCCTTGCGCGCCATGGGCGCGAGAATGTCGATGTCGCGAACGACCAGAGAGGATTTCGTCACTATGCCGATCGGATGATCGGCGCGGCTCGCCACCTCGAGCAGGCCGCGGGTGACGCGATAGCGCTTCTCGAGCGGCTGATAGGGATCGGTGTTGGCGCCGATGGCGATGGTCTTGGGCGAATAATTGCGCGCCGACAATTCGCGCTCGAGCAATTGCGCCGCGCCTTCCTTGACGAAAATCTCCGTCTCGAAGTCGAGGCCCGGCGAAAGGCCCATATAGGCGTGGCTGGGACGCGCATAGCAATAGACGCAGCCATGCTCGCAGCCGCGATAGGGATTGATGGAGCGATCGAAGGAAATATCCGGCGAGTCGTTGCGCGTGATGATCGTCTTCGCCCGCTCGGCATGGACATTGGTGTGAAACTCGGCGAGCTCTTCCAGCCCATTCCATCCGTCGTCGGTCTCGACGCGCCGCTCGCGCTCGAAACGCCCGCTCTCATTGGAGAGCGCGCCGCGTCCGCGCCGCCGCGCCGGATCGACGATCGGACGCTCCTCGCTGGAAAAATTCACGACCGCGCCGATCGCCTCGCGGCTCAGCTGCGCCGCCCGGCGCCAGTCGCTCTTCTCCGATTTCTCGATCAGACGTTTGGCCGAGCTCGCCATGGCGATGATCTCCTTGCCGGCTCTGCGGCCGGCGTCTCGCCGGTCTCGCTTCGGCTCGCGGCGCGAGACGCCCATGCGCGACACTGGGGCGCCTCGCGACCGCGAGCCTCGATGCGACGCAGCTACTTACAACTCTAGGGGACTTGTTTACGCACGCTAGGAACATTTGACGAACAAGAGAACACATACGGAACACTTTGGGCCGTGTCAAGCGCCGACGCAGCCGATCACAAAGCGCGAGGCGGAGAGAAACCTCGCCGGGCGCGCTCTTGTCCACAGGCGCAGCGGCGCGGTTGAACGCGCGGCGCGAATCGATGTTTAAGTCCGCGCCATGATCCTTCCCTCCTTCACGGCCGGAGCGGCGCCGAGATGACGGCGCCCGCCAAGGTTTCCATCGATCTCGGGACCCGCGCCGATGGCGGCGTCGCGACGCTCGATCTCGAGGAGCTGCTGGCGACCCGCCTTCTGGTGCAGGGCAATTCCGGCTCCGGCAAATCGCATCTGCTGCGCCGCCTGCTGGAGCAGAGCGCGCCCTGGGTGCAGCAGGCGATCATCGATCCCGAGGGCGATTTCGTCACGCTGGCCGAGCGCTACGGCCATGTGGTGGTGGACGCCCGCTGCGGCATCGCCGATCTCACGCGCATCGCCGCGCGGGCGCGCCAGCACCGCGTCTCTGTCGTGCTCGATCTCGAGGGGCTGGACGCCGAGCAGCAGATGCACGCCGCCGCCGCTTTTCTCGGCGGGCTCTTCGACGCCGAGCGCGACCAATGGTATCCGCTGCTCGTCGTGGTCGACGAGGCGCAGCTCTTCGCGCCCGCCGTCGCCGGCGAAGTGTCGGACGAGGCGCGCAAGGCCTCGCTCGGCGCCATGACCAATCTGATGTGCCGCGGCCGCAAGCGCGGTCTCGCCGGCGTCATCGCCACGCAGCGGCTCGCCAAGCTCGCCAAGAATGTCGCGGCGGAAGCGTCCAATTTTCTCATGGGACGCACCTTTCTCGACATAGACATGGCGCGCGCCGCCGATCTGCTCGGCATGGAGCGGCGGCAGGCGGAAATGTTCCGCGATTTGCAGAGCGGCAATTTCGTCGCGCTCGGCCCGGCCATGGCGCGCCGCCCGCTGCCCGTGCGCATCGGCCCGGTGGAGACTTCCGCGCGCAATGTCAGCCCGCGGCTGCTGCCGCTGCCGGAGGCCGGCGCCGACGACGCGCATCTCATTTTCACGCCCGGCGCCAATGAAGCGCGTTTCGAGACGCCGCGCCGGCCGCCGCCGCCCGCGCCGACCGCCGATGTGCTGGCGCGGCTCGCCCGCAGCGCGCCGCCGGCGCCGCCCGCCGCCGAGCCGCCGCCGAGCATTTCACCCGAGCAGCGACAGGCCGCGATCGATTCGGCGCTGCGCGAGATTTTGAGCGACAGCGACGCCAATTTCCGCACCATTGCGGTGCTCTATCAGGATTTTCTGGTGCGCTGCCGGATTCGCCGCATCGGCGGCGAGCCCTTGAGCCTGCCCGCCTTCCGCCGTCGCCTCGCCGTGGCCCATGCCGGCATAGAGCTCGCCGAAGCCGAATCCGAGGATTCGCCCTGGGCCGAGGTTCTCGCAATGGCCGGCGCGCTGCCGGAGGATATGCAGGGCGTTTTTCTGTCGCTGGCGCGCGCGGCCTTCGACCGCCGCCCCTGCCCTTCCGACGCCGATGTCGCCAGCGCCTATGGCACGCGTTCGCCGGGGCGGGCGCGGCGGCTGCTCGCCTATATGGAGGAGCGGCAAGCGATCGTCTGCCGTCTCGACCAGCGCGGCTGGCGCATCGTCGCCATTCCCGGCGTCGCTTGGGAGACCGAGCCCGGCGATCCGGCCGCAGAGGCGGCCTCGGGCTGACAAAATTCAGAGTGTAGAAATTGATGCGAGCCTGAAGGCTCGCGGTCCAAAGCGCTCCCTGGACCGCGAGCCTTCAGGCTCGCTCGATGAACCTATTGCCGAACTGTCTCCCGCTGCGCATAGCCGAGGCGGACGTTCAGCTCTTGCAGCACTTTCTCGGCGGCCTCTGGAATATTGGTGCCGGGCGGGAAGATCGCGGCGGCGCCGGCGTCATAGAGCGCCTGGAAATCCTGCTCGGGAATGACGCCGCCGACGACCATCATCACCTCCTCGCGTCCGGCCGCCTTCAGCGCGTCGCGCAATTCCGGCGTCAGAGCGAGATGGCCGGCGGTCATCGTGTTCACGCCGACGATATGCACCTTCTCTTCCGCGGCGCGCTTGGCCACTTCTTCCGGCGTCGCGAAGAGATCGCCGATCACCACCTCGAAGCCCAAATCCGTGAAGGCGGAGGCGATGACCTTCTGGCCGCGATCATGGCCGTCCTGGCCGAGCTTGGCGACGAGGATCTTCGGCTTGCGCTTTTCATTCTCGGCGAAGGCCGCCGTCATGCCGCGCACGCGCGCGACCTTGTCGCAATCGGCGCCGGCCTCGCGCGCATAGACGCCGGAGATCACATTGGCCTTGGGCTTATGGCGGTCGAAGACTTTCTCGAGCGCATAGGAGATTTCGCCGACGCTGGCCTTGGCGCGCGCGGCCTCTATGGCCAGCGCCAGCAGATTGCCGTCGCCCTTAGCGCCTTCCGTCAGCGCGTCGAGCGCGGCTTGCGTCTTGGCCTCGTCACGCTCGGCGCGCAGGCGCTGGAGCTTGGCGATCTGCGCGGCGCGCACGGCGGAATTGTCGACCTTCAGCACATCCGGCGCGACGTCATTGTCGGGGCGGAACTTATTCACGCCGACGACGACCTGCTGTCCCGTGTCGATGCGCGCCTGCGTCTTGGCGGCGACTTCCTCGATGCGCTGCTTCGGCAGGCCGGCGGCGATCGCCTTGGCCATGCCGCCGAGGCTCTCGATCTCCTCGATATGCTTCCACGCCGCCTCGGCCAGCTCGGCGGTCAGCTTCTCCACATAGAAGGAGCCGCCCCAAGGATCGATGATGCGCGTGGTCCCGCTCTCCTCCTGCAAGACAATTTGGGTGTTGCGGGCGATGCGCGCGGAGAAGTCGGTCGGCAGCGCCAGCGCCTCGTCCAGCGCATTTGTGTGCAGCGATTGCGTATGGCCTTGCGTCGCCGCCATCGCCTCGACGCTGGTGCGGATGGCGTTGACGTACACGTCCTGCGCGGTGAGCGACCAGCCCGACGTCTGGCAATGGGTGCGCAGAGTCATGCTCTTCTCGGTCTTGGCGCCGAGATCCTTCATCAGCCGCGCCCACAACAGGCGCGCGGCGCGGAGCTTCGCCACCTCCATGAAGAAATTCATGCCGATGGCGAAGAAGAAGGAGAGCCGCGGCGCGAAAGCGTCGATATCGAGCCCCGCGGCGACGCCGGCGCGCACATATTCGACGCCATCGGCGAGCGTGTAGCCCAATTCCAGATCGGCCGAGGCGCCCGCCTCCTGCATGTGATAGCCGGAGATCGAAATGGAGTTGAACTTCGGCATATTCTTGCTGGTGTAGGCGAATATGTCCGAGACGATGCGCATCGACGGAAACGGCGGGTAGATATAGGTGTTGCGCACCATGAATTCTTTGAGAATGTCGTTCTGGATCGTGCCGGTGAGCTGCGCCGGCGGCACGCCCTGCTCCTCGCCCGCCACGATGAACAGAGCGAGCACCGGAAGAACGGCGCCGTTCATCGTCATCGACACGCTCATCTGCTCTAGCGGAATGCCGTCGAACAAAGTGCGCATGTCATAGATGGAATCGATGGCGACGCCCGCCATGCCGACATCGCCGGAGACGCGCGGATGATCGCTGTCATAGCCGCGATGGGTGGCGAGATCGAAGGCGATGGAGAGGCCCTTCTGCCCCGCCGCGAGATTGCGACGGTAGAAGGCGTTGGAATCCTCGGCCGTGGAGAAGCCCGCATATTGGCGGATGGTCCAGGGCTGGGCGACATACATGGTCGGATAGGGCCCGCGCACGTAAGGCGCGACGCCGGGATAGCCGTCGATGAAAGAGAGGCCGTCTATGTCCTGCGGCCCATAGGAATTCTTGACTTCTATGCCCTCGGGCGTCAGCCAGCGGCGCGGCGCGGCGGCCTCCTTCGGGGTCGCGGCGACGGGAGCGAAGGCGATTTTGCTGAAGTCGGGAATTTGGGACATTTCTTTCCTCTGACGGCTCCGTCAGTCTATTAGCGAAAAGCCGCGGCCGGCGCAAAGGGCGGCCAGGGCGCGAGGATCGCGGCGGGACGAACCCTCACCCGAGCGCTCTGGCGATCAGCGCGTCGAACGCGCTCTGAGGCAGAATTTTCTTCAAAACCAGCACGATGCGCTGGAAAAACGGCCCCACGAAATAATAGCCTTTCGGATGATCGCCGGACAGAATCTCATCGATCAGCGCGGCGACGGGCTCCGGCGTCGACATGTTCTTCATGAACTTGTCTTTGCCTTTCAGAAACTTGGCGAAATCTCCGGCATAGGCGCCATGCAGCGTCCCCTCCGAGATGACGACATTCTCCGTCATCCGCGTCTTGAACAGGCCCGGCGACACATCGACCACCCGGACGCCCGAGGGGGCCAGCTCCCGACGCAGGCTTTCCGTCAAGCCGCGAACAGCGAATTTGGAGGCGGCGTAATGGCCTCCGAACTGCGTGCCGATCGATCCGCCGAAGGAGCTGATGTTGACGATGACGCCCTTGCTGGCGCGAATGGCGGGCAGCGTCGCCTGGCACACCCTCAGCACGCCGAACAGGTTCGTCTCCATGATTTGCCGGGCTTCCGCCATAGGAACATCCTCGACCGATCCGCGCGTGCTGACGCCCCCGCTATTGATGACAGCGTCGATGCGACCGCTTTTCTCGAGAATGAGCGCCACGCCGTCGCGGACGGAGTCGTCGTCGTCTATGTCGATGCGCAGCGTTTCATAAGCCTCCGCCGGCGGCGCCGACCGCGATGCGCCAAAAACGCGCCAGCCCGAAGCCGCCAGCCGTTCCGCGCAGCATTTTCCGATGCCCGAGGAGGCGCCGATGATCAACACAGTTTTTCGATCCGAACTCGAAACGCTCATCGACTATCTCTTTTTGAAGTCGCCGTCGAAATATTTGAAAAATGCGTCGACGACACGGCCGAGAAACGCTCTCACGAGCGACACATTACAGAAATAATGCAAAATTCTCGTGAAAATGCAACTATCTACGCCGCCCGACGCGACGCTTTGCGATCCCGATGCAGCATCCAAATAGGAAAGTCGAGCGAAGAAAAGCGCTCTCGAAGAAAGAAGCTACCTCCCCACCGCCTTCCACCGCGGTCCCTCCGCCCCGAAATCCAGCTCCCATCGAAACCGGCTCAGCACATCGAAGCCGAGGATGATCGCCGCCTCGCCGCCGAGCGCCTCGCGCAACGGGCCGAAATCATAGGAGACGAAGACGACGTCCTTCAGCACGCGTCCCGCGCCTATGTCTATCTCCTTGACCTTATAGACCTTCGCGTCGATCTTCTTGCCGGAGGCCTCGCTCACCTTGGCCTTTTTCTTCACCGGGACGAACAGCCCCTTGTGCCGCTCCAGAAAGCGGCGATCGACGGCGGAGATTTCGGCCCCCGTGTCGAAGAGCCCGACCGCCTCCGTCTTGCCGAGGCGCGCCTCGAGGCCGACGAGCTTCTGATCCGGCCACAGCCTGCGGAAGGGCCGCCAATCGGCGCCGTCGCTCTCGGGAAAAAAGACCATCTCGCCGCCCGTAAGATCGAGCGAGAAGCGCGCGCCTTGGAAGAAATCTAGGCCGAGCAGATCGTCTCCGTCCGAGGTCGCGCAGCGGGTGACGCGATATTTGGCCCGGCCGATATTATTGCCCTGCGCCGCCTTCAGCTCGACATTGGCGGCCTCCACATCCTCGCAGCGGGAAGCAACGCCCGAGGCGCTGGTGGACACGCTGGCGCCCAGCGCCGGAAAGCCGGCGTTCCAGGGCGCGAGCCTGATGCGGCTGGTGGAGGCGGCCGTGTCCAGCCGCATCGGCCCCATCACATTGCCGAAGCGCATGGTGACATAGGCGCGGCCGCCGTCATCGGCGCCATGGACCACATTCAGCGAAACGATGGAGCGCTCCATGGCGCGCTCCTGGGCGCGCGCCGGCAAGGCGCAGAGGAGCAAGTCGCAGAAGAGAATGAGCGGCAGAAAAAGCGTGAGGATTCTCGGCATGGCGCGGCGGCTCCGTCCCTGCGGGGAAGGCGTCTATAGCGCGGCGCGGCGCTTTCGTCTGCCGCGGAAAACCGCGCCGCCCGCGCAAAGGCCGTGCTATTGCAGAACCGCCGGCTCTCGCCGCGGGCGGGACGGCGCCAGGCTTGGAGGTCATCTCATGCGGCATGCGGCGATCCGGCTCGCGACGGTCGGACTATTGGCCTTGGTTTCGAGCGCGGCGCTCGCGCAGCATCGGTCGCGCGGCGTTCCCGCAGACGCGCCCCGCGCGGGCGGAGGCGGCGGGCCGGACGATGTGCTCGCCACGTCGAGCGAATGGGGCGGCGCCGGCGGCGTCTATACTTGCGAGCAGTGGAAGCAATATCTCGAGCGCATGTTCCGCCTCGCCGACAAGCGCAAGCGCGGCTTCATCGACGCGCAGGATTTCGAGGTCATTCCGCGGTTGAGCCCGGTGTTTCACGCGGCGACCTTCGACTATTTCGACATGGCCGGAAAAGGCCGCGTCACCCGCGCGGAATTCCTCGCCTTTCCGAGCCCTTTCTTCGCGCGCTATGACCGCAAGAAGAGCTGCCGCGTCTTCCAGGAAGAGCTGGCGCGGGCGCAGGGGCCGAGCGCCGCGCCGCAATCGCCGTCGCCGAACGCGGGCGGCGGCTTCCCCGGCAGGAGCGGCGGCGGTTTCGGCGGCGGCTATGGCGGGGGCGGATTCGGCGGCGGGGGCGGAGGCGGCGGCTTCGGGCGCTGAGTCGGGGGTGACGAAGCCCCCTCCCCGACCCTCCCCCGCTATGCGGGAGAGGGGGTAGATTCCGCGTGTGATGTAAAGTTTCGTGAGCCTCAGAACTCGGCCCACTCTTCCTCCTGCGGCGCCTCCTTGCGCACGGCGGAGCCGGAGCGCGAGGTCGCGACACGCTTCAGCATGGGCCGCGAGGGCGCGCGCGTCTCGACCTCGCCGATTTTGAAGCGCGCGACGAGCTGCACCAGCTCGGCGCTGTCCTCGGCGAGCGAACGGGTCGCCGCATTGGTCTCCTCGGACATTGCGGCGTTCTTCTGCGTGACCTGATCGATCTCCTGCACCGCCGTGTTCACCTCGCGCAGGCCGGTCGATTGCGCCTCCGCACTCGACGCTATGCCGGTGACGACGACATCGATGCGATTGACCTGCTCGACGATGCGATGCAGCGAGGCGCCGGTCTCGGCCACCAGCGCGACGCCGTCCTGCACGCGCGTGTTGGAGGCGGCGATGAGATCCTTGATCTCCTTGGCGGCCTCCGCCGAGCGCTGGGCGAGCGAGCGCACTTCCGTCGCCACCACGGCGAAGCCGCGGCCGGCCTCGCCCGCGCGCGCCGCCTCGACGCCGGCGTTGAGCGCCAGCAGATTGGTCTGGAAGGCGATCTCGTCGATGACGCCGATGATCTGGCCGATCTGCTCGGAGGATTTCTCTATGCCGCTCATCGCCTCTATCGCGTCGCCGACGATCTTCTCGCCCTTGACCGCGTCGGTCTTGGCGTCGCCGACGATCTCGCGCGCCTCGACGGCGCTCCCGGCGGCCTTGCGCACCGTGTCGGTGATCTGGCCGACGGCCGCGGCCGTCTGCGCCAGCGTCGCCGCCTGCTGCTCATTGCGCTGCGACAAATCCTCGGCCGCGCGGGCGATCTCGCGCGTGCTGGAGCCGATCGCGCCGCTCGTCGTCACAATGCCGCGCAGCGTGTGCTGCATGCGCTCCACGGCGGTATTGAAGCGCGCGCGGAGCTTCTCGTAATCCTTGATGAACTCCTTCTCGAGCCGCACCTCGAGATCGCCCTCGGCGAGACGCTCCATGGCGGCGGTGTATTCGGCGAAGAAGAAGTCGCGGTTCTCGATATACCATTTCGCGCCGGCGGCCTTTTCTTCCAGCTTGGCGGCGGCGGCGGCGTTCTGCTCGGCGGCGCGCGTCTCGGCGAGACGCACCTCCTCGAGCTTGTCGCGGAATATGGCGATCGCATCTCGCATTTCGCCGATCTCGTCGCTGCGGCTCATCACGGGCGGCTTGTCCAATGTCTGGCCGCGCGCGAGCCTGGACGTGTAATTGGCGAGCGTGACGATCGGCCTCACGACATGGCGATGGGCGATCAGGCCCGCGCCGGCGAGAAGGCACAAAATAGCGATCGTGGCCGCGAGGCTCGCAATGTCGGAGCGATCGCCGAGCAGAGCGGCGTCCTTCTCCGTCGAAGCGGCGAAAGCGTTCGCCGCTTCGACCTGGCGCGTCTCGAATGCGCGATAGGCGCTGAAGCCTGCGTCGAGTCGATCCATGGAGGCGGCCACGCCGGCGCCGTCGCCGCGCTCGAGCGCCGGAAGAAACGCGTCGATCTCACGCCAGAAGGCGTCGGCCGTCTCTGTCGCCGGCCCTTTGGCGAGCGTCAACAGCTCGGCCGGCAGCAGCTTCGACTTGGACCAGAAGGCGCGACGCTCCTCATATTCCTTGCGCAAGGAAGCGAGGCGCGTCTTCGCCTCGCGCGCGTCGATCCTGTAGGTCGCGGCGAGCTCGACGTCGAGATAGGCTTCCAAAAGGGAGAACGGAGGCGGCAGCGCATCCGCGACGAGATCCTTGCCCGCGGCGATCGTCTGATAGGCGTGTCCGCCGATGCGCAGCTCGTCGAGAATATAGCGCCCGGCGCCGGCGGTTGCGAGGAAAGCGAGAAAAGCGACGGCGGCGAGCAGGCTCGCGGCGCGAGAAATCGACAGGCGCATGAAGTGCCTCCGGGAGAAGAGCCGCTCGGAGACGATGAATGTCCTGGCGGCGAATGTCGGATGGGAGAGAGACGGCTCGCGGAGATCTTCCGCGATCGAGCACAGCCGGATCGGCGCCGGAATGAAGAAACGGCGTCATGCCTTCGGGCGCATGCCCGCCGCATGCGCTCGATCCTCCATGCGACGAAATTACGCAGCAGGCATTAAGAAATCATGCAATGCGCCGGCGCGCATGCGCCTCGCGCCACGGGCGTCACTTGCGCTGGATCGACGCAATGTAGTCGAGCAGCGCCTCGATTTGCGCCGGCGAGAATTCGAAGCGCGGCATGTCCAGCCCGCCATGGCCGACGACGATGCCTTCGGCCAGCGCCTCCTCGAGATTTTCGAGCGGATATTTCTTCGTCAGCGTGCGGAAGGGCGGCGAGGCCGGATTGGGGCTCTTGCCTCGCGTTCCGGTCGCATGACAGCGGCTGCAATTGGCCTTGGCGATGGCGCGGCCGCGCTCGATCTGCGTGTGCTGCGTGTCCTGCCGCTTGTCTTGCGGCTCGTCCAGCGCGAGAGCCGCGCCGGCGGCGAGAATGGCGGCTATCGCCACGAAAATGCGAACCATGCCGCCCTCCCCTTCGCTCGCTGCGTCAGCCGCGCGCCTGCAGCGGCACGACATTGTGCAGCGTCGTCTCCGCGCCCTCGAAGAAGCGGCGCAGATTGCGCGCCGCCTGGCGAATGCGCTGCTCATTCTCGACCAGAGCGAGACGCAGATAGCCTTCGCCATGCTCGCCGAAGCCGACGCCCGGCGCGACGGCGACATCCGCCTTCTCGATGAGGAGCTTGGAAAATTCGAGGCTGGTCATGCCGGAAAAGCGCTCCGGGATCGGCGCCCAGACGAACATCGACGCGGAAGGCGCCGGGATCGGCCAGCCCGCCTGCGCGAAGCTCTCCACCATCACGTCGCGGCGCTTCTTATAGATGGCGCGCATCTCCTTGATGCAATCGTCCGGGCCGTTGAGCGCCGCGGTCGCCGCCACCTGCACCGGCGTGAAGGCGCCATAGTCGAGATAGCTCTTCACCCGCGCCAGCGCGGCGCACAAACGCTCATTGCCGACCGCGAAGCCGATGCGCCAGCCGGCCATGGAGAAGGTCTTCGACAGAGACGAGAATTCGACGGCTATGTCGATCGCGCCATTGACCTGCAGGATCGACGGCGGCGGATTATCGTCGAAATAGACCTCGGCATAGGCGATGTCGGAGAGCACGAATATGTCGTGCCGCTTCGCGAAGGCGACGAGATCCTTGTAGAAATCCAGCGAGGCGACCGTCGCCGTCGGATTGGCCGGATAGCAGACGACGATGGCGATGGGCTTGGGAATGGAATGGGCGACCGCCTTTTCCAGCGCATGGAAGAGCTGCGGCGTCGGATCGGCCGGCACGGAGCGGATGACGCCGCCGGCCATCAGAAAGCCGAAGGCGTGAATGGGATAGGACGGATTGGGCGCGAGGATCACATCGCCGGGCGCGGTGATCGCCTGCGCCATATTGGCGAAGCCTTCCTTGGAGCCGAGCGTCGCCACCACCTGCGTCTCGGGATCGAGCTTCACGCCGAAGCGGCGCTCGTAATAGCCGGCCTGGGCGCGGCGCAGACCGGCGATGCCCTTGGAGGCCGAATAGCGATCGGTGCGCGGACGGCCGGCCGTCTCGACCAGCTTCTCGATCACATGGCGCGGCGCGGGCAGATCGGGATTGCCCATGCCGAGATCGATGATATCGGCGCCGCCGGCGCGCGCCTTGGCCTTGAGCCGATTGACCTGCTCGAAAACATAAGGGGGAAGCCGCTTGATGCGATAGAAGTCCGACATCGCCTATTTCCGTTGAAAGCTCCGCCGACCTCGTTTCGAGGCGCGGCGGACGAGTATGGCGCGAAACCCTTTCGAAAGAGCTAGAGCGCTGTCCGCTCGAACGGGATGTTCGAAACGACCAGAATTCGCGTCCGACGAAAGAATCTAGCGCGCTATTGCGCGCTCTGGCGCTGTTTCGTCTCGGCGCGCCGCTCTTTCGGCGCGTCGGGAATTTTGACGCGGGCGCCGCGGGCGCGATTGGCGGCCGCGGCGGCGATGAGCTCTTTCTCGAGCTCGGCGGCGCGGGCGGCGCTCTTCTTGACGTCTTTCTTGACGTCGGCCGCCGGCGTCGGCGCGGCGAAGGGCGTGTAGCCGGTCGCCCCATTGCGCGAGCGCTCGACGAAATCGGCCGGGGCCGGCGGCGGACGCCGCATCTCCATTCCCTCGAAGAATTTGCCGATCGACTCGCCCGCGGTCTCGGACCCCGCTTCCTGCGCGCGCGCGCCGCCCGCGGCGACGGCGAACAGGGCGAGGCAGATCGCGAGACGGCAAATCATCGGCTTCTCCAGAGGCTGGCCTCCGTCATAGTGCGACAATGCGGCTTTGATAAGGGGGCGCCGATATGGGGGCTCCCGCCCTTCCGCGACGCATCGCCGCGCTTAAGTATTGGAGGAAGCGCTTTTCTCCGTGAGAGACGGTTTCCGAACCTTCGCGGGATATGCTCTAAGGAAGAGACGAGGCCGGCGGCGCGAAGCCGCCGAGGACAGGACAGCCCATGACCGCACAAAGACGTTCGCCAGCCGGAGCCAAACGGCGGCCGCCGCTTCACGCCGCGGCCGAGCCCGAGGCCGAGCCCCGGGTCGAGCCCCGAGCTGCGCCAGCGGCGCCGAAGGGGCGCGCCGCGGCAGGCGAGCGAACGTCGACGCTCACGCTGGAGGGCCGCGCGCCCAAAGGCGACGGCGCGGTGAAAAAGCCCGTGGCAGCGGCGCCGGCGAAACCGGCGGCGAAAGCAAAGTTGAAAAAGCCGGCCCCGGCCATAGCCGCGCCGGCGCCCCGCCACGCCGTCGCAAAGGATGCAGAGGCCGATCGTCACGCCGCGCTCGAGGCCGCGGCCGCGCTGCTGGCCAGCGCCGTGGAGGAATTGTCCGAGGAGCAGCGTCGCCTGCTGGTCGACCGGCTGGCGCGCCGGGCGCCGGAGCCCGAGCCCCAGCCCGCGCCGGCCGCCGCGCGGCAAAAGCCGCCGGCTCTGACCACGGCCGCGCCGAACGCGCATGATTTCGAGATTTTTGCGGAAAATCTCGCTCGGCTCGTCGATCAGGGCCGCAAGGCGCTGGCCGCCGCCATAGGCGGGATGGAGCCGGGCGACACGCGCAGCGAGCTGGCCAGCAATGTCGCCGACGCCGTCAAGACGCTGGGCGTCGTCGCCGAGCGCTGGATGGCCAAGCCGGATCAGGCCTACGCCGCCCAGGCGACGCTCGTCGCCGGCCTCACCGATATTTGGAGCCAGACGCTGCGCCGCTTCTCCGGCGAGGACACGCCGCCGATCGTGCCGCCGGACCCCAATGACAAGCGCTTCGCAGCGCCGGAGTGGAACGACAATCCCTTCTTCGACTGGCTGCGCCAATCCTATGCGCTGACGACGCGCTGGGCCGGCGACGCAGTGGAGCGCACAGAAGGGCTCGACCCGCAGGTGAAGGCCAAGGCGGCCTTCTACACGCGGCTCGTCGCCAGCGCGCTGTCGCCCTCCAATTTCGTCGCCACAAATCCCGAGCTGCTGCGCGCCACGCTCGACGCGCGCGGCGAGAATCTCGTGCGCGGCATGAAGATGCTGACCGAGGATCTCTCCGCCGGCCATGGCATGCTGAAGCTGCGTCAGAGCGACGAGAGCAAATTCGAGCTCGGCGTCGATATGGCGACCACGCCCGGCAAGGTCGTCTATCGCACGCCGGTGATGGAGCTCATCCAATATGCGCCGTCGACAGAGACGGTCTATGAGCGCCCGCTGCTGATCGTGCCGCCCTGGATCAACAAATTCTATGTGCTCGATCTCAATCGCGAGAAGAGCTTCGTGCGCTGGGCGACGGCGCAGGGCCTCACCGTCTTCGTCATCTCCTGGGTCAATCCCGACGAGAGCCAGGCGGAGAAAGGCTTCGACGCCTATATGAAGGAAGGCGTGCTCGCCGCGCTGGACGCGGTGCAGCAGGCGACAGGCGCGAAACATGTGGCGGCGGCCGGCTATTGCGTCGGCGGCACAATGCTCGCCGCCACGCTCGCCTATATGGCCGAGAAGGGCGACGATCGCATCGACAGCGTGACCTTTCTGGCGACGCAGGTGGATTTCACCGACGCCGGCGACATGCAGGTCTTCATCGACGAGGCGCGCCTCGCCGCGCTCGACGAGGCCATGTCGCGCACCGGCTATCTCGAAGGCGTCAAAATGGCGACGACCTTCAATCTTCTGCGTCCGAATGAATTGTTCTGGACCTATTTCGTCAACAATTACATGAAGGGCGTCGAGCCGGCGGCTTTCGATCTCCTCACCTGGAACTCCGATTGCACGCGCATCCCGCGCGCGAACCATCTCTTCTATCTGCGCTATTGCTACATAGAGAATGCGCTGTCGCAGGGCCGCATGGTCATAGACGGCGTCACGCTCAATCTGCGCAAGGTGAAAATTCCGATCTATGAGCTCGCCGCCAAGGAAGATCACATCGCGCCGGCGCGCTCCGTCTTCACCGGCGCGAAATATTTCGGCGGCGAGGTGCGCTATGTGCTCGCCGGCGCCGGCCATATAGCGGGCGTCGTCAATCCGCCGGCCAAGAACAAATATCAATATTGGACCGGCGGCCCGCCCGTGGGCCTCTATGAGGATTGGGCGAAGACCGCCCATGAGAACAAGGGTTCCTGGTGGGGCGACTGGCTCGCCTGGATCACCGCGCAAGCGCCGCAGCGCGTGCCGGCGCGCATCCCCGGCGGCGGGAAGCTGAAGCCGCTCTGCGACGCGCCGGGGGAGTATGTGCGGGTGCGGGGGTGAGGGGGCGAACGCCTCGCGATATCAGAGCGCGCTCCCTCCCCTTTCGGGATCCGCGCTCATAATTCCTCCGGCCATTTTTGAGCCGCGTGCATGACAGTCAAAATCTCGACTTCACTCAATGTGACGCGATAGGGGATGACATAGGGAATATCGGCCAACGCCAGCTCACGCATGCCCGCGAAGCGTCCCGTGCGGCCGATCGCCGGATGTTCCGAGAGAGCATCCACCGCCGAGACGATCCGCGCGACAACGCGCCCGGCGGTGGGTGGATTGTCCTTCGCGATATGGGCGCCGATCTGGTCGAGCCGACGCAGGGCTCGCTTGGTCCAACGGATCGTGCGGCGGCTCATGCCTTACGGGCGGGCTTCACATATTTCTGGACGACCTCGGCCAGCTCAGCCTCGGAGGCGAAATCTCCGCGCTCGGCGTCGGCCAATCCGGCGTCGATCTCGGCGAGCTGCCACCCCTCGCGCTCCACGAAATCCTCGATCGCCTGCGCCGCGACGAATGAACGCGAACGGTCGAGCTTCTTGGCGAGCTTCTCGAGCTTGGCGGCGGTGGCGTCGGCCACACGGACGGTAAAGGCAGTCATGGGCGATGCCCTCGTTGGTTCATACAGATTATATGTGAACCAGATTGGTTCGATCAACGGCTTCCGCGCTCCCCGCGACCTTCCTCCCCCTACCCAAAACCGCGCGGCTCCAATATAGCTGCGCGCAGCCAACCGACCGCTCGAGGGATTCCCCGCCATGTCGCACGATTCCACACCGCACTTCCACAATCAGCCGGGCGTCGCCAAGATCACGGTCGGCTCCAAGGAATTCATGTGCATCGGCGCGCTGCCGCCCTTCGACCATCCGCATGTCTTCATCGACATGGGCGCGGCGGACGAGGCGGTCTGCCCCTATTGCTCGACGCATTATGTGTTCGACGCCGCCCTCGGCCATGGCGCGGCCGATCCGGCCGAATGCGTCTATCATTCCGAGACCGTCCTCGACCCGACCGCCTGACGCCGCGCGAATGGGCGCTCCCTTCATCGTCGTCGGCGCCGGCATAGGCGGGCTCGCGGCGGCGATCGCCCTGGCGCGCGCCGGCAAAAGGACGCTCGTCCTCGAGCAGGCCGAGCGCATTGAGGAAGTGGGCGCCGGCCTGCAAATCTCGCCCAACGCCGGGCGAATTCTACAGGGCTTCGGCATGCGCCCGGCGCTGGACGCCGTCGCCCTCGAGCCGCGCGCCCTCAATATTCGCCGCGCCGCCGACGGCGCCGTTCTGGCGCGACTGCCGCTCGCCGAGGCGCGCGACCGCTGGGGCGCGCCCTTCCGCGTCTTCCATCGCGCCGATCTGCAGAAAGCGCTGCTCGACGAGGCGCAGCGCCTCGGCGTCGAGACGCGCATCGCCGCGCGCTGCGCGGGCTTCACGCAGGATGCGGATTGCGTGCGGCCGGCGATCGGCGAGGCGACGCTGGAGGCGGCGGCGCTGATCGGCGCCGATGGGCTGCGCTCGACGATTCGCGATGCGCTCGGCCTCCTCGCAGACGACGCGCCCCGTTCGGCGCGGCTCACCGCCTGGCGGACGCTGATGCCGATCGATTCGGCGCCCGCGGCCCTGCGCGAGCGCGAAACTCACATTTGGCTCGGGCCGGGCGGACATGTCGTCCATTATCCGCTGCGCGACGCCAGCATCGTCAGCGCCGTCGCCATTATCGAGGATCGCGCCGATCGCGGCCCCATCGCCGAGACGCGCTCCGGCGAGGAACTGGTCCAGGCGATGGGCTTTTCGCGCTGGAGCCGCGATCTGCGCGCGCTGCTGGAAGCCGGCGACGCTTGGCGACGTTGGCCGCTCTACGCCCGCCCGGAGCTCACGCGCTGGGGCCGCGGCCGCGTGGCGCTGCTCGGCGACGCCGCGCATCCCATGGTGCCCTTCCTCGCCCAGGGCGCGGCGCAGGCGATAGAGGACGCCGCAGCGCTCGGCCACGCCTTCACCGATGCACGCGCGGAAGTGGAGACGGCGCTCGCGGCCTATCAATCGGCGCGAATCGCGCGGGCGACCCGCGTTCAGCGCGCCTCGCGCGAGCAAGGCGCCAATTGCCATTTCTCCGGGCCGATGGCGCTGGTGCGCGACGCGGCGGTGCGGATTATGGGCGGCGAGGGCGTGCTGTCCCGCAACGCCTGGATCTATCGCTGATCTCGTGAGCCGGCGACGGTCCTCTCTATGCGCGGATCGGGCGCGAACCACATGATCGCGACCCCCACATAGATGGCGAGCGCCAGCAGCGGAGAAGCGAAATATCCCCCGGCGACGGCGCAAAAATACAGTGCGATCGACGCTTTGGTCTTCACATCGCGGCCGAGCGCGCCGGCGAGCGGCGAGGCCGGGCCGTCCGCCCGCAATATCGCCAATGTCAGCAGATAATAAGCGATCGCCGGCAGCAGCAGCGTGAGCCCGTAGAGAATGGTGGGCGCGCGGGCGAAATCATTGTCCGCCATCCAGGCGGTGGCGAAGGGGATGAGCGACAGCCAGAACAGCAGATGCATGTTGGCCCACAGCACGCGGCCATCCACCCGCGAGACGGCGTAGAGCAGATGATGGTGATTGTTCCAATAGATGGCGACATAGACGAAGCTGAGCGCATAGCTGGCGAAAGTCGGAGCCAGCGGAATGAGCGCGGACCAATCCGCGCTATGCGGCGCCTTCAGCTCCAGCACCATTATGGTGACGATGATCGCGACGACGCCGTCGCTGAAAGCGGCCAGCCTGTCCTTTTCCATCGCTCCGCTCCGATCGCGCCCGGTGGATGCATAGCGGCGAAAAAGAGGCCGCGTCTCCACGGACTTGGCAGCTTCGGCCGGCGGCTGATAATGATGACGAATTGGTTACGCTGCAAGGAGGGTTCCGCCATGCCTCGCGCCCGCGCCGCGATGATCGGCCTTCTCGCCTGTGTCGGCCTTGCCGGCGCAGCCCCTTTTGCGCGTGCCGAGGAGCCGCGCGCGCAAGACGTCCGTGCGCAAGACGTGCGCGCGCAAGACCTGCGCACCGGGGATTTGCGCACTGGAGATCTGCGCGCGCAGGAGCCCCCTGCCCCCATATTCGCCGCGGCGGATCAGGGTTGGATCGTGACGGTGGGCGTCATGGGCGCGCTGACGCCGAGCTTTCCGGGCTCTGGCACGCTGCGCCCGTATCCGTTTCCCTCGATCAGCTTCCGACGCATCGGCGAGCCGGAGCTGTTCTCGACGCCCGACGATGGATTCGGCTTCGCCATTCTCGACTACAACGGCTTTCGCGCTGGTCCCGTGGCCAATTTCGTGTTCAAGCGCGGACAGCGCGACGGGCTCACTGGCGTGCACACTGTCGAGCTCACTCATGAGATCGGCGGCTTCGCCGAATATCAGGGCGAGCATTTCCGCACGCGCGCCGAGCTGCGGCAGGGCATAGACGGGCACAAGGGCTTCGTCGCCTCGCTGGGGGCCGATGTCTATGGCGGCGACGGCCGCGCGACGCTCTCCTTCGGACCGCGCCTCAGCCTCGGCGACAATCGATACGCCAACGCCTATTTCTCGGTGACGCCTTTCGAATCTCTGGCCAATGGCCGCATCGAGCCCTATGAGGCCAATGGCGGATTCACCGCCGCCGGCGGGCTCGCCACCTTCCGCTATGATTTCACCAAGGACACCAACGCCACCATTTACGGCGGCCTGCAGCGGCTGACCGGCAGCGTCGGCGCGAGCCCGATTCCCAATGAGATCGGCTCCCGCAATCAATTCACCGCCGGCCTCTCCATCGCCCGATCCTTCGAGCTGCGCGGCTTTTCTTGGTGAAGCGCCGCTCGCGCTCTCCTTGACTCTGACAAAGATGAATGCAAGTCTCGTTGACCATGGCCGATAGATTACGCTCGACCTTTTTCCGGCGACTGGCGCTGGGGCTCTATACGCTGACGATCATCGTCGGCGCGCTGGGCTTCGCGTCGCATCGCGGCCATGGGGGAGCGGGCGTCAGCGTCTTCGAGGATCGCGCCGCTTTCTGCCAGGATTTCCAAAAGTCCCATGGCGCGCCCAAGACGCCCTTCGTCGTCTGCTGCGACGCCTGCGTCGCCAGCGCGGCGCCGACCTTGCCGGCGACCATCACGCATATCGTTTATCGTTTCGAGATTTCCACGCGTTTCGATTTCGCCTCTCGCCTCGGTCGGGACCTCGATGAGAGCCCGGACAATCTCCGCTCGCGAGCGCCGCCTGCCTTCGTCTGATGTCGATGCGGCCCTCCCGGACGCGCTGCGTCCGGCTTGTCTCCTAAGCTTCGTTCCTCGTTTCTCTCGCGTCTGAACGCGCGGGCGTCACGTAGGCCACAGGAACAAGAAACACGAATTGTCGCGCTCTTCTCCCGGGAGCGGCGACAATTCGAGCGGACTTCCGCGAGCGCTCGCCGTCCCGGATGGCGGACCCCGCAATTGCGTCGCCCAATGTCTCATCCTCGACGCGCCTTTCCCCGAGGCGCGAAATCTCCCCCCGATGCGAGGCGGGACATGCGACGGAAAAGCGGTTCAGGGCCGGTGAGGCTCGCGGAATCTGTCGACCGACTCGAAAAAGGCGGAGATCGGACCTCCCTCCGACGAGCTGCGCCTTCCGAGCGAGCGCCGAGCGGACCAAATGCGGTCCATGCCGCCTCGCTTCTCTTGTCGGCCGCCACTGCGCGGCGCTCCCTTCTCCCCCGGAGGGAGCGCCGCCCTTGGGCGAACCATCCCCCAATGTCTCCCTAAATCTCGCTGGCCGCGACCACCTCCTGCTCGATCGCGCCGAAGATCGAGTGACCCGCGACGTCGCGCATCTCTATGCGGATGCGGTCGCCCGGCAGCAGAAATCGCGTGCGCGCCGCGCCGCCGAGGAGACTCTCGACGACGCGCTGCTCGGCGAGGCAGGAATAGCCCACCCCTCCATCGGCGATCGGCAGGCCCGGCCCGCCGTCGGCGGCGCGATTCGACACAGTGCCGGAGCCGATGATGGCGCCGGCGCAGAGCCCGCGGGTGCGCGCCGCATGGGCGATGAGGCCGCCGAAATCGAAGGTCATGTCGACGCCGGCGTCGGGCCGGCCGAGCGGCGCGCCATTGACGAAGGACAGCAGCGGCGCGGAGAGCCGCCCGCCGTCCCATGCCGCGCCGAGCTCGTCCGGCGTCACGGCGACGGGAGAAAAAGCGGAGGCGGGCTTGGATTGGAAAAAGCCGAAGCCCTTGGCCAGCTCGCCGGCGGTGAGGCCGCGCAAGGTCACGTCATTGGCCAGCATGACGAGCGCGATATGGGCGCGCGCCGACCGGGCGTCCACGCCGAGCGGAACATCGTCGGCGACGACGGCGACCTCCGCCTCGAGATCGAGGCCGAATTTCTCATCGAGAAAAGGGATGGGATCGCGCGGGCCGAGAAAGCCGTCCGAGCCGCCCTGATAGATCAGCGGATCGCTCCAAAAGGAGGGGGGCATCTCCACGCCGCGCGCCTTGCGCACCAGAGCGACGTGATTCACATAGGCCGAGCCGTCGGCCCATTGATAGGCGCGCGGCAGCGGCGACGCGCACTCATGCTCGCGAAAGCGAAAGGAGGGGATCAGCCCCGCCTCCAGCCGCTCGGCGATCTCGGCGAGCCGCGGCGCGGCGCGCGGCCAATCATCCAGCGCCGCCTGCAGAGTGGGCGCGACCGCCGCCGCCTGCGTGGCGCGCGTCAAATCCCGCGAGACGACGACGAGCCTGCCGTCGCGTCCGGCTTTCAAAGAAGCGAGCTTCATCGCTTGTCCTCACGGCGTTCCGTCGAAGCGGCGCGCGAGCCCCGCCCAGCAATCGGCATAATCATTCTGATATGTCTCGAGCCGCGCGGCGTAGCGCGTCACATGCTGCGGCAGCCGCGTCTCCAGCATGAAGGCGAGCGTCCCCTCGAGCTTTTGCGGGACCAGCGCCTCCGCGCTCGCCTGCGCGAAGCTCTGCGCATCCGGCCCATGCGGCAGCATGCTGTTGTGCAGCGAGACGCCGCCGGGCGCGAACCCCTCCGCCTTGGCGTCATAGCGCCCATAGATCAGCCCCATGAATTCGCTCATCACATTCATATGGAACCAGGGCGGACGAAACGTATGCTCGGCGACGAGCCACCGCTCGGGGAAGATCAGAAAATCGATATTGGCCGTCCCCTCCCGCTCCGAGGGCGCCGTCAGCACGCAGAAGATCGACGGATCGGGATGGTCGAAGAGCAGAGCGCCGACCGGCGCGAAGCGCCGAAGATCATATTTGTAGGGCGCGTAATCGCCATGCCAGGCGACGACATCCAGCGGCGAATGATCGAGCCCGCAGATGAAGAATTTGCCGCCCCATTTCACCGTGAGCCGGCATGGCCGCTCGACATCCTCGAAAGCCGCGACGGGCGTCTCGAAATCGCGGGCGTTGGCGAGGCAATTGGCGCCGATCGGCCCGCGATTCGGCAGAGTGAAAGGCGCGCCGTAATTTTCGCACAGATAGCCGCGCGCCGGCCCGGCGATCGGCTCCGCCTTGAATTTCACGCCGCGCGGAACGACGCCGATCTCGCCGGGCGCGATCTCCATCACGCCGAATTCGGTGACGAGGCGCAACGCGCCCTCCTGCGGCAGCAGCAGCAATTCGCCGTCGGCGTCGTAGAAATAATCATCGGTCATCGAGCGCGTGACGAAATAGAGCCCCGCCGCCATGCCGCTCTGCGCATCGACGTCGCCGGCCGTCGTCATCATGCGCACGCCGGCGAGAAAAGTGACCGCGCCATCGGGCATGGGCGGCGGCCCCCAGCGATAGCGGCCGAGCGGCAGATCATGCTCCTCGCGCGAAGGCGCGCTCGTCCAGAAGGGAAGCTCGAGCCGCTCGAAACGCCCGAAATGCTGCACCGACGGGCGAATGCGATAGAGCCAGCTGCGCGTGTTGGCGCCGCGCGGCGCGGTGAAGGGCGAGCCCGACAATTGCTCTGCATAGAGCTTATAGGGGCAATGCTGCGGAGAGTTCTGCCCGATCGGCAGAGCGCCCGGCAGCGCCTCGCTGGCGAACTCATTGCCGAAGCCGGACATGTAGCGGAGAGTCATGGCTCAATCTCCGAATGGCGGCGCGCGCCCCACCCTCCCCTTCAGGGGGAGGGTCGGACCGCGAAGCGATCCGGGGTGGGGTCGCTCCCGAGATGCGGGCGTCACCCCCTCCCGCCCGCCTTCGGCGGTCGACCTCCCCCCTCGAGGGGGAGGTGGGTTCTGCGTCGCGTCGAATTCATCCCTCACCCTCCCGCGCGCAGCACGCCGCGGTTCACCTGATCGTCCTCGATCGACTGGAACAGAGCGCGGAAATTTCCCTCGCCGAATCCCTCGTCGCCCTTGCGCTCGATGAACTCGAAGAAGATCGGCCCGATCACCGTCTTCGAGAAAATCTGCAACAGCAGCCTGCGTCCCTCGCCGTCGATGAGAATGCCCAGCTCGCGCAAGCGCTCCAGCGGCTCGCCATGGCCGGGAAGCCGCTCCTCGACGCGAGCGTAATAAGAATCCGGCGGCGCCGGCATGAATTGCAGCCCGCGCGCCCGCAGCGCCGTCACCGTGCGATAAATGTCGTCGCAGGCGCAGGCGACATGCTGAATGCCTTCTCCCCGATAAGCGACGAGATATTCCTCGATCTGACTCTTGTCGTCGACGCTCTCGTTGATCGGAATTCGTATCTTCCCGCAGGGGCTGGTCATGGCGCGCGAATGCAGGCCGGTGAGCTCGCCCTCTATGTCGAAATAGCGAATCTGCCGAAAGGAGAAGAAGCGCTCGTACCACCCGGCCCATTCGTCCATATGGCCGCGATAGACATTATGGGTGAGGTGATCGATGACCGTGAGGCCGACGCCTTCGGGATGCGGATCGCGCGCGCCGGTCCAGCGAAAATCGACGTCGAAGATCGAGCCGCGCTCGCCATAGCGATCGACGAGATAGATCAATGCGCCGCCGACGCCGACGAGCGCCGGAATCTTCAATTCCATCGGCCCGATCTTCGTCTCCGCCGCGCTCGCGCCCAAGGCGAGCGCGCGCTCATAGGCGACGCGCGCATCCGCCACGCGAAAGCCCATGGCACAGGCGCAAGGCCCATGCGCGCGGGCGAAATCCGCGGCGAAGCTGTCCGGCTCGGCGTTGAGCACATAATTCACGTCGCCCTGGCGATAGAGCGTCACATCCTTGGAGCGATGACGCGCGACGGCGACGAAGCCCATCTGCTCGAGCAGAGCCGCGAGCTTCGCCGGCTCGGGATGGGCGAACTCGACGAATTCGAAACCATCCGTTCCCATCGGATTTTCCGGCGAAGGCGACATTGCGGCCTCCTTGCGAATGGCGCACTCCTTCAACATATTGCGCGCGACCTGCGATTCCAGAGCGGACGGCGGAGACGACGGCAATGAAGCTCTATGATTATTTCCGCTCCTCGGCCGCCTATCGCGTGCGCATCGCGATCGAGCTGAAAGACTTGGACGTCGAGCGAATCCCCGTGCATCTCGCGCGCGGCGAGCAGCGCGGAGCCGATTATCTCGCAAAGAATCCGCAAGGCCTCGCGCCGGCGCTCGAGCTGGACGATGGGACGATCCTCACCCAATCATTGGCGATCATCGATTATCTCGACGCGCTCGCGCCGCAGCCGCTGCTGACGCCGAAAGATCCGCTGCTCGCGGCCAAGGTGCGCGGCGTCGCGCTCGCCATCGCCTGCGACATTCATCCGCTGAACAATCGCCGTGTGCTGGACTATTTGCGCGAGCGGCTGGGGCAGGACGACTCCGGCGTCGACGCCTGGGTCCATCATTGGGCTCTGCAGGGCGGGCTCGAGGCGGTGGAACGGCTCGTCGAGCCCGGCCCCTTCTGCTTCGGCGCGCAGCCGACGCTCGCCGACGTCTGCCTCGTGCCGCAGCTCTTCGCGGCGCGGCGCTTCTCGACGCCGCTCGAGACGCTGCCGAAGCTTCTCGCCGTGGAGGCGCATTGCCTCGCCCATCCCGCCTTCGCCGCGGCCGAGCCGTCGCGTCAGGCGGATGCGGAACCCTGACAATCGCCGCGCCCTCTGTCGCAGATGCGACAAGACGAAAGCCGAGGCGGGAAGAAAGAAATTCTTTCTCTTCATCGATACGAGACAGAACCATTCTCCGTCTCGACGCCATGTCGGCAGCTCATGTCGCAGCTGTCATGAAAAAGAGAAGGTTTCAGCATAGTACAATTGCCGACAAAATTCGCATTGAAGGCCGTTTCTCCTTCGGTATGATTTCTGCACACGATCGCGCAGCCGCCGCAAATCTCGACAGCGACGACTCGAAGAGGGTTCGAACATCGAGCGAGGAGTACCGCATATGCCGCTCCAAATTGGCGAAGCAGCGCCGGATTTCGAAGCCGACACGACCGAGGGACGCATCAAGTTCCATGATTGGATCGGCGATTCTTATGTCGTCCTGTTCTCGCATCCCAAGGACTTCACCCCCGTCTGCACGACAGAGCTCGGCTATCTCGCCAAGGTGAAAGCCGAATTCGACAAGCGCGGAACCAAGGTCATCGGGCTCAGCGTCGACAAGGTCGACAATCACGCCGCCTGGGCCAAGGACATAGAAGAAACCCAAGGCGCGGCGCCGAATTATCCCGTCATCGGCGACGCCGACCTCAATGTCTCCAAGCTCTATGGCATGCTGCCGGCGGCCGCCTCCGGCGATTCCGCGACGCGCACGCCGGCCGACAATCTGACCGTGCGCAATGTGTTCATCATCGGGCCGGACAAGAAGATCAAGCTCGTCATCGCCTATCCCATGACGACGGGCCGCAATTTCGACGAGGTGATCCGCGTGCTGGATTCGATCCAGCTGACCGCCAAGCATCGCGTCGCGACGCCGGTGAATTGGAAGCAGGGCGACGACGTCATCATCGCCGGCTCGGTCTCCGACGATGAGGCGAAGACGATCTATCCCGAGGGCTGGAAGGCGCCCAAGCCCTATCTCCGCATCGTGCCGCAGCCGAAGTAGCGCGCCTCGCCCAACTTTCCGCGAGACGAGAGAGCCCGGCGAGCCGCCGGGCTTTTTTCGTTTCCGCGTCCTTTCATTTTCGGCGCGAGCGTGGCTTTTGGTCCCCGGCTCTGCGATGATCGACGACGAGTCGGCCGGCCCTGTCACGCCCGCGCCGGCGCTCCATATGGCTCATGGGCGGGGATGCGCCATCGTCGCGGCGCCGTTCCGCTTTTCGCCTTTTTCGTCTTCGACAAAGAGCGTCGGAATCGATCGGAAAGACCGTCATGTCGCTTCATCTGCGTCTCGTCCTCGGCGTCGCCGCTCTGCTGGCCAATGCGAGCGCGGCGACCGCGCAATATTATTTCTGGCCGGAGTCGACGCAGAATGGCGCGGCGGCCGACCCCGACTACGAGGCGCAGCCGCGCCGCCAGCGCGCGCGCGCCAATTGGCCGTTCGACGAAGAGCGCCGCGACGCGCAGCGAGCGCGCGCCAGGGAAAATCACGAGCGTGACGATCGCGACCGGGAGCGCCTCGCCGCCCTGCCGCCCGACGCCGACCCGAATTATTCGACGCCGATCGACTATGACGACGATGTCGACATGCGGCAGACGCGGCGGCGTTTTATCGGCGACCCCACCGCCGAGGAGCCCGGCACGCTGACGATCGACACGCGCGCGCGGCGTCTCTATCTCTCGCTCGAGGACGGCAAGGCGGTGGAATATGCGATCGGCGTCGGCCGCACGGGCTTCGCCTGGAAGGGCGAAGCGAAGATCGGCCGCAAAGCTTTCTGGCCGGGCTGGACGCCGCCGCCGGAAATGCTGGAGCGCCGCCCCGATCTGCCCGAGCATATGGACGGGGGCTTGAGAAATCCGCTCGGCGCGCGGGCGCTTTATCTGTTCCAGGGGCAGAAGGACACTTTGTTCCGCATTCACGGAACCAATGAGCCGGAGAGCATTGGCCGCGCGGTCTCTTCCGGCTGCATCCGCATGCTCAATGCGGATGTGATCGATCTCTACAAGCGCGTCGCCAAAGGCGCCCGCGTCGTGGTGCGGTGATCACGCCGCCCGCAGGTGAGCCTCGGCCTGCAGCAGATCGCCGATGAGCGCGGCGATCGTCGCCATGGTCGCCATGCTGCGGCGCTGCAGCATGGACTTCGGAAACTCCACGCCGAGCTCCGCCTCGAGCCACAGCATCACCTGAACGGCGCAGAAGGGCGAGAGCCCGCCGGCGTAGAGATCGGCCTCGGCGGAAAGGCTCGCCACGGCGACCGGCAGACCGCCCTTGGCCTCCATGGCGCGGCGGATGATCTCGATCGACGTTTCGCTGTTCATGATTTCGGTCTTCATGGCCCCATCCCCTCGCTTCGCGCTCTCGTCGAGCGTGAAAGGAGCATAGGAGGCGCCATCCCGCGCGGCTGTGCGCCTTCGCACGAGCCTCGCCGCGAGCGTGGAGGCGGCGCGGATTGCCGGGGCGGCGGCGCGGCCTATATGCCGGCTGCTCGAGGCGCCGCAGCGGCGCGACCTTTGCCCAGGATGAGAGCCGATGGCGACGCGGCCGATGGCGCGAACGGATTTCGCTTCGCCGCCCCATGGCGAGCCTCCCCTCGAAACATTTCGCGCCCGGCTCGCGGCGACGCGCGCGCGCACTCTGGCGCTCGCCGCGCCGCTCGGCCCCGAGGATATGGCGGCGCAGGCGATAGAGGAGGCGAGCCCCACGAAATGGCATCTCGCCCATACGAGCTGGTTTTTCGAGAGCTTCGTGCTGACGCGCTTTCTGCCCGGCTATCGCCTCTTCGATCCCGCCTTCGCCTATTGCTTCAACTCCTATTACGAGGGCGCCGGCTCCCGGCAGCCGCGGCCGCAGCGCGGCCTGCTGAGCCAGCCTACGCTCGAGCGCGTCATGGCCTATCGCCGCCATGTCGAGGCGGCGCTGGAGCGGCTTTTCGATCTCGGCCTCGCGCCGCAGAGCGAGGCCGCCCGGCTGCTGGAGCTCGGCCTGCAGCATGAGCAGCAGCATCAGGAGCTGATCCTCAGCGACATTCTCGCGCTCTTCGCCGCCAATCCGCTGCGGCCGGCCTATCGCGCCGCGCCGACGCGCGGCCTTTGCGGCGCGCCGGAGCCGCTGCGCTGGATCGGCTACGCGGGCGGAATCGTGCGCATCGGAAGCGACGCGGATGATGAGCATTTCGCCTTCGACCAAGGTTTCGCCTTCGATAATGAGACGCCGCGCCATGACGCGCTGATCCACCCTTTCGAGATCGCCGATCGGCCCGTGACCAACGCCGAATGGCTGGAATTCATCGAGGACGGCGGCTATGGCGATCCCGCCTTCTGGCTCTTCGACGGCTGGGAGACGATCCAGCGCGAGGGCTGGGAGGCGCCGGCCTATTGGGAGCGGCGCGGCGACCTCTGGCTCGCCATGACGCTCGAGGGCTTGCGGCCGCTGGAGCCCGCCGCCCCTGTCGTCCATGTGAGCTTCTACGAGGCCGACGCTTTCGCCCGCTGGGCCGGCGCGCGCCTGCCCACCGAATTCGAATGGGAGACGGTGGCGCAGCAGGAGCCGATCGCCGGCAATCTGCTCGAGGACGGCGCGCTACGTCCGCTGCCGCCGGCGGAGACATTCCAGGGCCATGCGCGCCAGCTCTTCGGCGATGTGTGGGAGTGGACGGGCGGCGCATATCTCCCCTACCCCGGCTATCGTCGGCCGGCCGGCGCCATAGGCGAATACAACGCCAAATTCATGTGCGACCAGCATGTGCTGCGCGGCGGCGGCTGCGCGACGCCGCAGAGCCATATTCGCGCCAGCTATCGCAACTTCCTCCATGCGCGCCAGCGCTGGCTGTTCGCCGGCCTGCGCCTCGCCAGGGATGTCGGCCGATGACCAATGATATCGATCGCGCGACGCCTTCGGAGCCGAAGGGCCACGGCTTCGCGGCGGATGTGCTCGACGGGCTCTCGCGCGCAGAGAAGCGCCTCTCCTGCCTCTATTTCTACGATGCGGCGGGCAGCGAGCTGTTCGACGAGATCACGCGACTGCCGGATTATTATCCGACGCGCGTGGAGACGGACATTCTCGCCGCGCATGGCGAGGAGATGCTCGACGGCGCCGATGAGGACTCGGCGCTGGTCGAGTTCGGCTCCGGCTCCAGCCGCAAGACCGAACTATTGCTCGAGCGCGCGCCGCGCCTCGCGCTCTATGCGCCGATCGACGTCTGCTCCAGCGCGCTGGAGAAAGCGCGCGCACGTCTTTCCGCACGTTTCCCGCATTTGCGAGTCTGCCCCATCGTCGCCGATTTCTCGCGGCCGGCGCCGCTGCCCGCGGCGCTCGCCGATCGCCGCCGCATCGGCTTCTTTCCCGGCTCGACGATCGGCAATTTCACGCCGGACGAAGCGCGCGCATTGCTGCTGGCCATGCGCGTATTGCTCGGGCCGGGCGGGCGGCTCATCGTCGGCGTCGATCTGAAGAAAGACCCGTCACGCCTCATCGCCGCCTACAATGACGCGCATGGCGTGACGGCGGCCTTCAACCTCAATCTCCTCGCGCGCATAAATCGCGAGCTCGGCGGCGGCTTCGATCTCTCCGGCTTTTGCCATCAGGCGATCTATGACGCGCGCGCCGGCCGCATAGAAATGCGCCTCGTCAGCCGCCGACGCCAGACGGCGAAGATCGGCGGCCGCGACTTCGCCTTCTCGCGCGGCGAGACGATCCATACGGAAGACTGCTACAAATATGGCGTGGACGAGTTCCGCGTCACGGCGAGCGACGCCGGCTGGGCGCCCGGCCGCGTGTGGACCGATGCGGAGGCGCTGTTCAGCGTGCACGAGCTGCGGGCGCCGTAGGGGGCTTTCTCGATCCCGGAAATCGTAACGGCCCTCATCCCGAGACGCACGCTTTCTGAACCTTCATCGATGAAATAACAGCCGCGGCAGATCGCGCATAGCGCGGCGCCGGCTCGCGGTATAGATTTCACAGTTGCAGCTCATAGCATCGTCGTTTCAGGACGGGGCCGCGCGCCGTCACGATCATTTCATGAATTTCGCGTCGACATTAGCCCTCACCGCCACAGGAGCGACCGCGATGAACATCGTCTCCCCCGCCGTCGTCACGCCGCCGCTCGCAGATGCGACGCCGCGGGAGATCGACCATAGCGGCGACATCCCCTCCTTCGACACGCTGGATCGCGCGGCCCGCGCCTTTGCGGCGCGCTTCACGCAAGGCGTCTCTCCGCTCGCGCAAATGTCGGCCTGGCTCGATTGGGCGACGCATCTCTCCCGCGCGCCCGGCCGGCAAATCGAGCTCTCGCTCGCCGCCATGCAGGACGCCGCCCGATACGCCCAATTCGTCGCTCATGCGGCGCGCGGCGAGGCCGTCGCGGGGCCTTTCGCGCCCGCGCCTTTCGACAAGCGCTTCGATGATCCCGCCTGGGACGCGCCGCCTTTCGCCTTTTGGAAGCAGGGCTTTCTCGCGAGCGAGCATTGGTGGCGGCAGGCGACGCGCGAGGCGCGCGGCATGACGCCCAATGACGCCGCCCGCGTCGCCTTCATGGCGCAGCAATGGCTGGCGCTGTTCTCGCCCTCCAACGCCTTCTGGCTCAATCCCACGGTCATCGACCGCACGATGAAGGAGGGCGGCGCCAATCTCCTGCGCGGCGCGGAAAACTTCATCGAGGACTATACGCGCGCGCTTCTGAACACGCCCAATGGCGGCAATGGCTTTCGCGTCGGAATCGATGTCGCGGCGACGCCGGGCGAGGTGATCTTCCGCAATGAGCTGATCGAGCTCATTCAATATGGCCCCTCGACAGAGACCGTCCACGCCGAGCCGATATTTATCGTCCCGGCCTGGATCATGAAATATTACGTGCTCGATCTGCGGCCGCAGAATTCGCTGGCGCGCTATTTCGTCGCGCAGGGCTTTACCGTCTTCATGATTTCTTGGCGCAATCCGACGCCGGAAGATCGCGATCTCTCCTTCGACGATTACCGCGTCTCCGGCGTGCTCGCCGCGCTGAACGCGATCGACGCCGTGCTGCCCGGCCGCAAGGTCCATGGCTGCGGCTATTGCCTCGGCGGCACGCTGCTCTCCATCACGGCGGCGGCCATGGCGCGCGATCACGACGAGCGCCTCGCCAGCATCACTCTGCTCGCCGCGCAGACCGATTTCAGCGAGCCGGGCGAGCTGATGCTGTTCGTCGACGCCGCCCAGGTCGCTTTTCTGGAAGACATGATGTGGGACCAGGGCGTGCTCGACACGCGGCAGATGGCCGGCGCCTTCGCGGCGCTGCGCTCCAATGAGCTGGTCTGGGCCAAGGCGGTGCGCGAATATCTGCTCGGCGAGCGGCAGAAGCCCAATGATCTGATGGCCTGGAGCGCCGATCAGACGCGCATGCCCTATCGCATGCATTCGCAATATTTGCGCGGGCTGTTCCTGGAGAACCGCCTCACCGCCGGCCGCTACGCCGTGGACGGCGAGGTGGTGGCGCTGAAGGATATTTCCGCGCCGATGTTCGTCATCGGCACGGAGACCGACCATATCGCGCCCTGGCGCTCGGTGTACAAGGTCCATCTCTTCACCGACAATGAGCTGACCTTCGCGCTCACCTCCGGCGGCCATAACGCCGGCGTCGTCTCGGAGCCCGGCCATCGCGGCCGCGCCTTTCATGTCGCCTTGCGCCGCGCCGGGGACCATTATGTCTCGGCCGACAAATGGCTGGCCGCGGCGCGGCGGGAGGAAGGCTCCTGGTGGCCGCTCTGGGCGGAATGGCTCGCCGCCCGCGGCTCGGCGGAGCGCGTTTCGCCGCCGTCCATGGGAGCCGCGACGCGCGGCTTTCCGCCGCTCTGCGCCGCGCCCGGAAACTATGTCCACGAACATTGAGCGCTTGCCCCTCGACGCGAGACGAAATACTCATCAAATTGCGATGGTGGCTCTGGGCGGGGCGATACCGTGTCGAATTCTTTGTTGCGCATTGCTTATTTCGAGGGGCTCGACCCCGCCGAGGCGGAGCGGATCGCCCGCAAATGCGTTTGGCGGCGCGTGGACGAGCGCGAGCTGGTCGTCGATTACGACGACCGCTCGACCGACGTCTATTTCATCGTCTCCGGCGATCTGCGCGTGCTCATCCGCACGCCGGCGGGCAAGGAGGTCATTCTCTGCGACCTCCATCCCGGCCAGATTTTCGGGGAGATGGCGGCGATCGACGGGGCCGAGCGCTCCGCCAATGTCTCGGCTCTGACCAAATCCGAGCTGTGCATCATGCCGTCGAGCGTGTTCAAGACCGTGCTGTTCAGCCAGCCGGCCGTCTGCGAGAAAGTGCTGCGCCTGCTGACGAAGCGCATTCGCGATCTCAACTCGCGGCTGTTCGAGCGCTCCGTGCTCGATCTGCGCCACCGGCTCTATGCCGAGCTGCTGCGGCTGGCCCTGCCGCGCAAGGGCCACGAGGGCCAGTCGATCATCTCGCCGCCGCCGCTGCAGCATGATCTCGCCGCGCGCATCGGCTGCCGGCGCGAGCAGGTCAATCGCGAGGTGCAGGCGATGATCCACGAGGGCCTCGCCGAGAAGATCCGCGGCGGGCTGGTGCTGCTGCGCCCCTCGACTCTGGAGCAGCGTCTGACCGCCTGCCTCGAGCAGGCCGGCTGAGCGCGTCTTTGTGCGCTCTCGCACATATACGCGGCCGCGCGCCGGCCTAATATGGCGATACGCGCTCGACAGGAGCGCCCAACCCGCCAGACGAGCCCGCAATGTCCTTCGCCCTCATCCCTCTTTCGCGTTGCGCCGAGCTCTGCGGGCTCGCTCCCCATGAGATGATCGCCGGCGCCGCGCCCTCGCCCTTTCATCAATCCCTCTATGAGAGCTATCTGATGCTCTGCGATCGCGGCGCGGATTTCGTGCGCGATCTCATCGTCTCCGATCTGCGGCGGGCGCTCGACTTAGGCGCGACCCGCCTCGCCGCCGAATTGCTGCTGGTGCTGCGCCGCTTCCTCTCGGTTCCGCGCGGCGCGCCGCGCTTCCGGGCCGCGCCGCCGGACGGGATGGCGCTCGACGCCGCCCTCGGCGTCATCGACAGGCTGGCGACGATGCGTCCCGCGTCCGACTCGTCGCGTCTCTCGCGGTTCGGGGACCGTCGGCGACCGCCGAACTGTGTCTCCGCGCGCCCCGGCTCGGCTTGCGTCCCGAGGCGTTTCGAGTCAGCGTGACCCGCGCCTTCGGCGAACATCTCGCGCCCGCGACGGACGCACAAGGGAGGCGCGATTGAAGCGGTCGCGGCGACGCAGGCCCGCCTATTTTCTCGCGACGGCCGCCGCGGCGCTCGGCGTCGTCGCCCTCGGCCGGCTGCAGCCGCCGGCGCTGGACGATCTGCGCAATTTCGTCTTCGACTCCTATCAGCGCCTCGCCCCGCGCCCTTACGATCCGGGCCTTCCCGTGCGCGTGATCGCGGTGGACGAGGACAGCCTCGCCGCCTTCGGCCAATGGCCCTGGCCGCGCACCCGCCTCGCCGCTCTGCTCGACAAGCTCGTCGAGGCGGGCGCGGCGGCCGTCGCTTTCGATATCGTCTTCGCCGAGGCGGATCAGACGAGCCTCGATCATTATGCGCGACGCCTGCCGGAGGGGCCCGCCAAGACGCAGATCGCCGCCATCGCCGCCGGCGCCGTTCCCAACGATCAAATCTTCGCGCAATCCATCGCCGCCGCGCCGACGGCGCTCGGCCTCACCCTCTCCGGCGCCGGACCGAAGCGCGCGCCGCCGCAAAAGGCGGGCGTCGCCATGGCCGGCGACGATCCTTCCGCCTTCCTCGCCGCCTTCCCCGCCGCCATCGCGCCGATCGCGGAGCTGGCGGAGGCGGCGCGCGGTCTCGGCGCGACCAATTGGGCGCCCGATCGCGACGGCGTGGTGCGCCGCATTCCGCTGCTCGCGCTCGGCCCCGGCGGCGTCACGCCCTCCCTCGCTCTCGAGGCGCTGCGCGTCGCCCAGGGCGCCTCGACGATCATCATCCGCTCCTCCAACGCCAGCGGCGAAACCGCCTTCGGACGCCAGACCGGCGTCAATGCGGTCAAGGTCGGCGCCTTCGAGATCGCCGCCGGCGCCGCAGCGGACATTCGCCCGCGCTATGGCGCCGCGGCGCCGCAGCGTCTCGTCTCCGCGGCCGCCCTTCTCGAGGATCGCGTCCCGCGCGAGGAGATAGACGGGCGCATCGTCTTCATCGGCACCACAGCCGTCGGGCTCGGCGATATTCGCGCGACGCCGCTGCAGCCGACCATTCCGGGCGTCGAGATTCACGCGCAAATTCTCGAATCGCTGCTCTCGGGCGCGCTGCTGTCGCGGCCCGACTGGGCCAATGGCCTCGAGCTCGTCGTCGCCGGCGCCGCCTTCCTCCTCATCGCCGCGCTGCTGCCGCTGGTCGCGCCATTGGTCTCGGCGCTCGCCGCGACCGGCTTGATCGGCGCGCTCTTCGCTGCGTCTTTCCTCGCTTTCGATCGCTACGGCCTGCTCGTCGACGCGGCTTTCCCCAGCCTCTCGGCCGCGCTCGCCTATGGCGTCGGCGCCGTCGCGCTATGGCGCCAGGACCAGGCCGCGCGGCGCCATGTGCATATGGCTTTCGGCAAATTCATCGCGCCCGCCGTGGTCGAGGGCCTCGTCGAGCATCCCGAGCGGCTGGTGCTGGGCGGCGAGACGCGCGAGCTCACCGTATTGTTCTCCGATCTGCGCGATTTCTCGACCATCTCCGAGGGGCTGAGCGCGCAAGAGCTCACACATTTCATGAACGCCTATCTGACGCCGATGACGGACGCCATTCTCGATCGCGAGGGCACGGTCGACAAATATATCGGCGACGCCGTCATGGCGTTCTGGAATGCGCCGCTCGATGTCGCCGATCATCCGCGCAAGGCCGTTCACGCCGCGCTCGACATGCGCGCCGCGCTCGCGCGCTTCAACGGCGAGCGCGCCGCCGAGGCCAATCGCGAAGGGCGCGACTATCGCAAGGCGGCGATGGGCATAGGCCTCAATCTGGGGCCTTGCAGCGTCGGCAACATGGGCTCGGCGCGCCGCTTCGACTATTCGATTCTCGGCGACGTGGTGAATCTCACATCGCGGCTGGAAGGACTGTGTAAATGGTTCCGCGTGGATATTCTCGCTTCCGGCGATTTGCGCGACGCCGCCGCTGACTTCGCCTGGCTCGATCTCGGCGCGGCGCAAGTCGTCGGACGCTCGACGCCGACGCGCATCTATGCGCTCGTCGGAGACGAGAGCTTTGCGGCGAGCGCCGCTTTCGCCGCATGGCGTGACGAACATGTGACGATGATGCGCTATCATGCCGAATGGGACTTCGCCCGCGCCCGCGTCGCAGCGGCGGATTTGAGAGCGTCGGTCGAGCCGCATTGGGGTGGTTGCTATATGGCTATGGAACAGCGATTTGCGGCTTTCGAGGCGGCTCCGCCGGCGAGGACTGGAGGCGCGCCCATTTGGAAGATGGACAGCAAATGACGGGCGCGACAGTGGAAAATGCAGATGAAGCGCGCAGGCTGCGCTATTGGCGGCGAATCGCGGAAGCGCATGAGCCGGGCGCCTATCAGGCGCTCGACGACGCCTATCGCCAGCCGCATCGCGCCTATCACAGCTGGGCGCATATAGACGAGCTGCTCACAGGGCTCGAGCGTTTCGATTCGCTCGCCACGCGGCCCGATCTCATCGCCGCCGCCATCTTCTGGCACGACGCCGTGCATCTGGCGCGCGACCCGGATGGCAAGACGCGGCTGGACCGGCAGAATGTGCGCGACAGCGTCGCCGCCTTCCGCCGCCACACAATTCTCGCGGGAAGCGAGGCGCAGGCCGTCGAAGATCTGGTGATGGCGACCTCCGATCACGCCGGCGCGCGCGCGACGACGGAGCATTACGCGGGCTTCTCCGGCGATCTCGATCTCTTCGTCGATCTCGATCTCAGCCCGCTCGCCGCGCCTTGGGAAATCTTCGCCGCCAACACGCAGAAAATTCGCTCGGAATCCATCGGCGTCGAGGAGGCCGAATTCGCCGCCAATCAAGCGAAGATGCTGGAGGGACTGGCGCAAGGCGACAGGCCGGTGTTTCGCCGCGCGGAGACGCGCGCCGCATGGGACGCGATCGCGCGCGTCAATCTCGCGCGCTGCATCGCCGGGCTGCGCGCGGCGGGACGCTGACGCGAGAGCCCCGTCGAGAGGCGCAAAAAAGAAAGCCCGGCTCGCGCCGGGCTTTCTTTTTTGCTTTCGAGGACACCCATCACACCGGATGCGGCTCCAGACCGTCGGCGTCCGGCTCTGGCGAGGGACGCGCGCCGGCCGTCGGCACGGGCGAGGGACGCGCGGGCGGCGCCGCCGGCGGCACATCCTCGCGCACGGGCGTCTTGCCTTGCAGCAGGCCGATCAGCTCGTCGCCGGTCAGCGTCTCGAACTCGAGCAGGCCATTGGCCAGAACGTCGAGATCGCCACGCTTCTCGGTGAGGATGCGCTTGGCGTCGTCATAGCCTTCCTGCACCAGGCGGCGCACTTCGGCGTCGATCGTCTGCTGCGTCGCCTCGGAGAGCGTCTGCGTGCGGCCCATGGAATAGCCGAGGAACTGCTCCTGCTGCGGCTCGGCGTACGCCACTGTGCCGAGCTTGTCGGAGAAGCCGAGCTGCGTCACCATCGCCCGCGCGATGCGCGTGCATTGCTGAATGTCGCTCGCCGCGCCCGACGTCACCTTATCGTGGCCGAAGACGAGCTCCTCCGCGACGCGTCCGCCCATCGCCAATGCGAGCATGGCTTTGAGCTGCTCATAGCTCTGCGAGATCTGATCGCGCTCCGGCAGGCCCTGCACCATGCCCAGCGCGCGGCCGCGCGGGATGATCGTCGCCTTATGGATCGGGATGGAGCCCGGCATGTTGAGCTGCACCAGCGCATGGCCGCCCTCGTGGAAGGCGGTGAGGCGCTTCTCCTCCTCCGTCATCACCAGAGTGCGACGCTCGGCGCCCATCATGATCTTGTCGCGCGAGTCCTCGAACTCCTGCCGCGTGACGATGCGCTTGCTGCGACGGGCCGCGAGCAGAGCCGCCTCGTTCACCAAGTTCATCAGATCGGCGCCGGAGAAGCCCGGGGTGCCGCGCGCGACGACCTTGAGGTCCACATCCGGCGCCAGCGGCACCTTGCGGGCGTGAACCTTGAGGATCTTCTCGCGGCCGATGAAGTCCGGGTTCGGCACGTTGATCTGACGATCGAAGCGGCCGGGACGCATCAGCGCCGGATCGAGCACGTCGGGACGGTTGGTCGCGGCGATGAGGATGATGCCCTCATTGGCCTCGAAGCCGTCCATCTCGACGAGAAGCTGGTTGAGCGTCTGCTCGCGCTCGTCATTGCCGCCCCCGAGCCCAGCGCCGCGGTGACGACCGACGGCGTCGATCTCATCGACGAAGATGATGCAGGGCGCGTTCTTCTTCGCCTGCTCGAACATGTCGCGCACGCGGGAGGCGCCGACGCCGACGAACATTTCGACGAAGTCCGAGCCCGATATGGTGAAGAAGGGGACGTTCGCCTCGCCGGCGATGGCGCGGGCGAGCAGCGTCTTGCCCGTGCCAGGCGGGCCGACGAGCAGCACGCCGCGCGGAATGCGGCCGCCGAGGCGCTGGAACTTCTGCGGATCGCGCAGAAACTCGACGATCTCCTGCAAATCTTCCTTGGCCTCGTCGACGCCGGCGACATCCTCGAAAGTGACGCGGCCTTGCGTTTCCGTCAGCAGCTTGGCCTTGGACTTGCCGAAGCCGAGCGCGCGGCCGCCGGCGCCGCCCTGCATCTGGCGGGCGAGGAAAATCCACACGCCGAGAAAGGCGATGAGCGGCAGCGCATTCAAGAACAAGGTCATCCACCAGCCGCCGCCGTCGCTCGCGGGACGCGCGCTGATGGCGACATTCTTCGCGGTCAGCCGCTGCACCAGCGACGGATCATTCGGCGCATAAGTGGTGAAGGAGCGATTATCCGCGAAATGCCCGCTGATCTCGTTGCCGGCGATGGTCACGTCATGGACGCGGCCGAGATCGATCTGCGCCAGCAATTCGCTGAAGTTGATGTCGCGTCCGGCGCTGCGCTGGTTGCGCTGATCGAACAGCATGGCCAGAGCGACGGCGAGCAGCGCGACTATCGCGAATATCATGAAGGGCTTGTAATTCACTTTCATCGACGACCTCCGACGGACCGTCAGCCGGCCGCGGGAGACACATTTCCCGCGTCGACGGCGCGTGTCGCTTTTATGACCTTACGACAGCATTCCCAAGTCGCCAAATTAAATGCAGTCATGCGCCATGGCGAGAAAACATGAGCGCGGCCCGATGGCCCGGCCACGCCTTCGCTGCAGCCGCTCCGCCCGCTCCCGAGACAAAAAGTCGCAGCGCCGCTCCGTCGCAGGCGCCTTTTCCCGAGCCTGCGCTCGGACAGATATGATTTGAAAAGGAGAGCGGCGGATGGAGGAGGCGAGCGTCGGCTCTGCGACACTCGGCTTTCGCGCGCGCGGGATGCATTGCCACGGCTGCGAGCGGGCCATCGAGCGCGCCGTCGGCGAGCTTCCCGGCGTCGCGAACGCGAAGGCCGATTATCCGACCGAGCGCGTGAGCGTGGCCTATGACCCCGCCGCGGTCACGCCGAAGGCGATCCGCGCGGCGGTCGAGCGCCAGGGCTATCGCGTTGTCCCCATGGAGGAGCCCGGCGGCGGCCGCCTCGGCAAGATTCTCGGCGTGCTGCTCGGCCTCGCCGGCGTCGCTCTGCTGATCTTCATCGACACGCATTGGATCGGCGAGGCCGGCGCGCCGGACATCGGCCGCCATATGAGCCTCGATCTGATTTTCCTGCTCGGCCTGCTCACCGGCTTTCATTGCATCGGCATGTGCGGCGGCTTGGTGCTGAGCTATGCGGCCGATGACGCGCGCCTGGGGCGTCCGTCCTATCGCTCGCATCTGCTCTATGGCGCGGGCAAGACGATCTCCTACACGGCGATCGGCGCCTTGTTCGGCCTCGTCGGCGCCTTCATCGCCTTCACGCCCATGCTGCGCGGCGTCGCCGGCGTCGCGGCCGGCGCTTTTCTGATCGTCTTCGGCCTCAACATGCTCGGCCTGTTCGCGCCGCTGCGGCGCTTTCGCTTCGCGCTCCCCGCGCCCTTGCAGCGCTCTGTCGATCGGCGCGCGGCGGGCTCGCATCGGCCTTTCGTCATCGGCCTCTTCAACGGGCTGATGATCGCCTGCGGGCCGCTGCAGGCGATGTATGTGATGGCGGCGGGAACCGGCAGCGCGCTCGAGGGCGCGAAAATGCTGCTCGCCTTCGGGCTCGGCACGCTGCCCGTCATGCTGAGCTTCGGCGCGCTGTCGACTCTCGTCTCCGCCTCGCTGACGCATCGCCTGCTGATGGCCTCGGGCGCGATCGTCGTCGCGCTCGGCGCGGTGATGATCAATCGCGGCATGATCCTCACCGGCTGGGGCTATGATCTGCAATCCATGATCGGAACATTGCGCGGCGCGGCCGAGCGCTCGATTCTCTCGCCCGCGCCTGCGCCCTCCCCTGCGCCGGCAGCCGCGCCCGCCGTGGGGCCGCAGGCTTCGGCGCCGCAGCCGCGCGGCGCCTATCAGACGATCGAGATGGATGTCGTGGCCACGGGCTTCTCGCCCAATCGCTTCTCGCTCATCGCGGGCGTCCCCGTGCATTGGGTGATCGACGGAAAAGAGATCACCAGCTGCAATCGCCGCATCGTCGTTCCCAGCCTCGATCTCCAATTCGACGTGAAGCCCGGCGTGCAGACGATCGAGTTCACGCCGCGCGCGGCCGGCGTCATTCATTGGAGCTGCTGGATGGGCATGCTGCGCGGCGAGTTCGACGTGCGGGACGCGCCCGCTCCGGCCGTCGCCGAGACGACGCCGTCGCCGCAAACGCCGGCGGGCGAAAGGCCGAGCGCGCGCTCCATCGCGCATGACGACCTCTATCGCATCGCCGCGGGCGACACGCTGCACGACATCGCCGTGAAGCTCTATGGCGACGGCGCGCGCTGGAAGGCGATTCTCGCCGCCAATCCGGGGCTCGATCCGCGGCGGCTGAAGCCCGGCGAGACGATAAGGGCGCCGCGCGACGCGCGCTGACCGCTCACGCCAAATATTTGGGCAGCTCGCGCTCGAATTCGGGAAAATACAGCGAGATCACGCTCACATCGAATTGCCCGAGAATCTGCTCCTTGGGCTCGCGTTCGAGCAGAAAGCGGAAGGCCGCGTCGAGACATTGCTCGGCGCTGGAGACGCCCCCGCCCAATCGCTCGGCGAGCACGCGCGACATGGTCACGCGATGGCGCGACTTGCTCGCGGCGTCGCGCACCACGACATCGAAGGTGAGGGTATTGGGAGCGCCATTGTCGCGGCGCGCAATATCGATCGCGATGGTCATGCAGCCTCCGCCAGAAGCGTCTCTATATCCGCTGCGATCGCCTGCGGCCGATCGGTCGGCGCATAGCGCTTCACGACGCGGCCCTTTCGATCGACGAGAAATTTGGTGAAATTCCATTTGATCGCCTGCGTGCCGAAAACTCCGGGCGCCTGCGCCTTCAAGAAACGATAGAGCGGATGCGCATTTTCGCCATTCACGTCGATCTTGGCGAAGAGCGGAAAGGTGACGTCATAGCTCGCCGAGCAGAAGGCGCCGATGGCGGCCTCATCGCCGGGCTCCTGATGGCCGAACTGGTTGCAGGGAAAGCCGAGCACGGCGAAGCCGCGGTCGCGATAGGCGCGCCACAGCGCCTCGAGCCCCTGATATTGCGGGGTGAAGCCGCATTTGCTCGCGACATTGACGATCAGCAGCGCCTGGCCGGCCCAATCGGCGAGGCTCGCGCTTTCGCCGTTCAGGCGACGCGCTTCGAAATCATGGACGCGATTCTCGCAGTCAGGGCTCATGGCCGAGGCGACCTCTGGACATATTCGCCTCGATCGCGGCGCGCGAGGGGCTCCCCGAAACCGCCGCTGAACGGCGGATCGGCGGAGCCACTCGGCCAATATGGCGCAGACTCGCGCTTTCGTCACCGCGCCCGCCGGCATCTAGAGCCGATTGCGGGCGCTTTCCGTCTCTCAGGCCTCGGCGAGCAGGGCGTGAATGTCGGGCTCCATCTGGCGCGGCGTGTTGGTGGCCTGGAAGCGCTTCACCACATTGCCCTTGCGGTCGATGAGGAATTTGGTGAAGTTCCACTTCACGTCTTCCGCCGGACCCGGGTCCTTCTCCTTCAGCAGCTTGTAGAGCGGGTGCTGATTCTCGCCATTCACCTCGATCTTGCTGAACAGCGGGAAGGTCACGATGAAGCGGGTGGAGCAGAAGGTCTTGATCTCCTCGTCCGTCCCCGGCTCCTGATTGCTGAACTGGTTGCAAGGGAAGCCGAGAATGACGAACCCCTTGTCGCGGTTCTCGTTCCAGATGGCCTCGAGGCCATTGTATTGCAGCGTGAAGCCGCATCGGCTCGCCACATTGACGATCAGGATCACCTTGCCGGCGTAGTCGCCGATCTTGACGGTTTCGCCGTCGATCGTGCGCGCTTCGATATCATAGAGCTCGGACATGACTGAGAAGGTCTCCGTTCTTCGCGCGGCGCCCGAGAGCGCGCGGCGCATTCTGGGGGGCAGAATGGCCGCGCGCGCTTTTTTGGGCAAGCCGGGAAACGCCTAAATTCGCGGCGCCTTCGCCTCTTCAGGCGGCGTCGACATTCTCGTCCATCTCCTCGCCGAGCCCGTACTCCTTCATTTTGCGGTAGAGCGTCGAGCGGCCTATGCCCAGACGACGCGCAATCTCCGACATCTGCCCGCGATAATGGACGAGGGCGAATTTGATGACCTCGGCCTCCAGCTCCTCGAGACGGCGCATGTCGCCGTGCGGACCGAGCAGCGCCATCACATTGGGATCGCGAATCTCGACGCGCACGATCTCCCGCTCCGGCGCGGGACCGGCCGAGACGGGCGCGGGCGCCGGCGGCACGCGGGCGGAAAACCCGTCCACATGGGCTGCGATCTGCGGGAACTCGTTGACCGTCAGCTCGTCGCCATCGGCCAGCACCACTGCGCGGAAGACGGCGTTCTCGAGCTGGCGGACATTGCCCGGCCAGTCGTAGCTGGCCAGCAGCGTCGTCGCCTCATGCGATATGCCGCGCAGGCGCTTGTTCTCCTCCGCCGCGAAGCGGATGGCGAAGCGGCGCGCCAGATCGCCGATATCGTCGCGGCGCGCGCGCAGCGGCGGAATGGTGATGGGGAAGACGTTGAGCCGGTAGAACAGATCCTCGCGGAACTGGCCGCGCTTCACCTGCTCGATCAGATTTTGATTCGTCGCCGAGATGAGGCGAATGTCGACCCGCACCGGACGCTTGGCGCCGACGGGATCGATCTCTCCCTCCTGCAGGGCGCGCAGCAGCTTCACCTGCGTCTCCAGCGGCAATTCGCCGATCTCGTCGAGGAAGAGCGTGCCGCCATTGGCCTCGAGGAATTTGCCCGCATGCTTCTCGGTCGCGCCGGTGAAGGCTCCCTTCTCATGGCCGAAGAGAATGGATTCGACGAGATTGGCCGGCAGCGCCCCGCAATTGACCGTGACGAAGGCCTTGCCGCGGCGATCCGAGCCGCCCTGAATGGCGCGCGCGACGATCTCCTTGCCGACGCCCGACTCGCCCTCGATGAGCACGGGAATGTTGGAATGGGCGGCGCGCTCGCCGAGGCGAATGACACGCGCCATCTCCTCGCTGCGCGAAACCAGATCGCGGAAGGTCAGCGCGCCGTCCCTGCGGCGATTGACGCGGCGCAATTCGCCCGCCAGCGCGTCGGCCGACAGCGCATTCTTGATGGAGACCTGCAGACGCTCGGCGCCGACCGGCTTCACGACGAAATCATGCGCGCCGGCGCGCATGGCCGAGATCACCGTCTCTATGGAGCCATTCGCCGTCTGCACGATGACGGGCACGTCGATCTTGAGGTCGCGCAGGCGCGTCAGCACGCCCATGCCGTCGAGATCGGGCATGACGAGATCGAGAATCAGCAGATCGACCGGCGTCGCGCCATTCTGCGTCAGCCGCGCCAGCGCCTGCTCGCCGCCCTCGACAGTCTCCACCTCATAGCCGAAGCGCCGCGCCGAAGCCTCGAGCAAGCGGCGCTGGACCGGATCGTCGTCGGCGATCAGAATCGTAGAAGTCATTGATCCTCTTGAAATCTCTTAGGCCTGCGCGGCGTGGGCTCGGGCGGATCGCGACGATCCGCGGCGTGCAATAGAGGATGTGGACGACGCCACCTTCCGGCCATGCTCGGAGATCAGGGTAAAGGCGTCGTTAACGTGAGCCTCGCCGTCGGGACGAATCCAAAGGCCGGGGACGAGAAAAGCTCCTGCGCGGCCTGCGACCAGGCGGCCTGCGACTTGCATTTTTTCCGTCCCGTGCCCGATATTCGGCGAAGCGCCCTTCATCCTCAACTCCCGGTTCGAACCATGCCGCATCTTCACGCCCGCGTCCAAGCCCCTCTTCGCGACGCCGTCTCCGAGGCACAGGCCGGCGGCCCCGGCCCCGCGCTCCCCGAATGGAATCTCGCCGATCTCTACGCCGCGCCGGATTCGCCGGCGCTGGCCGCCGACATTGCGGCGGCGGAGAAGGAGGCCTCGGCCTTCGCGGCCGCCTATCGCGGCCGCCTGAGCGAGATCGCGAGCGGCGCGACGGCGAGCGAGACGCTCGGCGAGGCCGTGCGGCGCTATGAGGCGCTACAGGACCTGTTGGGCCGAATCATGTCCTATGCGGGTCTGGTCTACGCCGGCGACACCACCGACCCCGCGCGCGCCAAATTCTATGGCGACATTCAGGACAAGATCACCGAAATTTCCACGCAGCTGCTGTTCTTCCAGCTCGAGCTGAACCGTATCGACGACGCAATTCTCGACGCCGCTGCGGCGAAGGCGCCGCTGGCGCATTGGAAGCCCTGGCTCGAAGATATTCGCATGGAGAAGCCCTATGAGCTCTCCGACGAGCTGGAGCGTCTCTTCCACGAGAAATCCGTCACCGGCCGCGCCGCCTGGAACCGCCTTTTCGACGAGACCATCGCCTCGCTGCGCTTTTCGATCGGCGGCAAGGAGCTGACGATCGAGCCTGCGCTCAATCTCATGCAGGATACGCGCGAGGAGGTGCGGCGCGAAGCCGCGCTCGCCGTCGGCGCGACGCTGAAGGCCAATCTGCGCACCTTCGCGCTCATCACCAACACGCTCGCCAAGGACAAGGAGATCGGCGATCGTTGGCGCGGCTTCGAGGATGTCGCCGACTCGCGCCATCTCTCCAACCGCGTCGAGCCGGAGGTGGTCGCGGCGCTGGTGGAGAGCGTGACGAAAGCGCATCCCAAGCTGTCGCATCGCTATTACAAGCTCAAGGCCAAATGGTTCGGCAAGGAGGCGCTGGACTATTGGGACCGCAACGCGCCGCTGCCCTCCGTCCCCTCGCATAATTACAGCTGGGACGAGGCGCGCGACATCGTTCTCACCGCCTATTCGGGCTTCGCGCCGCAAATGGCGGAGATCGCCGCGCGCTTCTTCGATAAGAGCTGGATCGACGCGCCGGTGCGGCCCGGCAAGGCGCCGGGCGCCTTCGCGCATCCGACCGTGCCGTCCGCGCATCCTTATGTGCTGGTCAATTTCCAGGGCAAGACGCGCGATGTGATGACGCTGGCCCATGAGCTCGGCCATGGCGTGCATCAGGTGCTGGCCTCGCGCCAAGGCGCGCTGATGGCGCCGACGCCGCTGACGCTCGCCGAGACTGCCTCCGTCTTCGGCGAGATGCTGACCTTCCGCTCGCTATTGGCGCAGACGACCGACGTCGAGAAGAAGCGCGCGCTGCTCGCCTCCAAGGTGGAGGACATGCTCAACACTGTGGTGCGGCAGATCGCTTTCTATTCCTTCGAGCGCAAGGTCCACACCGAGCGCAAGAAGGGCGAGCTGACCGCCGACAAGCTCTGCGAGCTGTGGATGAGCGTGCAGAGCGACAGTCTCGGCCCGGCCATTCGGCTCGGCGAAGGATATGAGTCCTTCTGGGCCTATATTCCGCATTTCGTGCATTCGCCCTTCTATGTCTACGCCTACGCCTTCGGCGATTGTCTCGTGAACTCGCTCTATGGCGTCTATCAAAAGGCGGAGACGGGTTTCGCCGAGCGCTATTTCGGCCTGCTCGAGGCGGGCGGCGCCAAGCCCTACAATGAGCTGCTCGCGCCTTTCGGTCTCGACGCGCGCGATCCCGCCTTTTGGGGCATAGGGCTCGAGATGATCGAGGGGCTGATCGCGGAGCTGGAGGCGATGGAGGGGGCGTGAGCCATCCTTCACAAACCACCAGCGAAACCAAGTTCATTTCTCTGTCATGAGCTGAATCTAAGCTTTAGCGCGCATTCGGACGGTTCAGGTCGGAATGCGCGCTAAGAATATTGGATTTCGCATGCCCTTTTCCGCAAACCGGTTCGGCGCCTTTCGCGAAAATGTTCCAGAGACATCGCTCGAGAAATTACCGATGGCGACCTTACGTGCTCTCGGCGCAGCCTTGATCATCGCTGTCGCCGCGACGACGAGCGTCGACGCAATGGAGCCGGCGCTCGCACCGCTTCTGCAACTGATGCGATCAGCGCGCCAGAATCCGGGGCCGCCGACCATCGACAGGGATAAATTCCAAAAATTTCTCTTCTCCGACACCTACAAGGGGCTCATCCGGCGAGCATTCGATTCCCTGCCGAATGGGAGCTTTCGGTCTTGTCGGACGCTCGCCTCCGAAAAGTCCAGCGTCGTTCTCCTCTCATCCATCTCCTTCGGCGCAGACGGCGTTCCGTCCTCGGGCGGTTGGCGCGGCGCCTTCCCGGTCAAGGGATGCGATCTCGATACGACGCTCAATTTCTTTTTCATTGTCGCCGCCGACGGAGTGAAGATCGAAACCATCGTCGCCATGCCGGGAGGGACGGTGGCCGATCCAATTCTTCAGCGCGATGCGATCAATTATGCGCGACTCGGCGCTTCTGTCGCGTCGAAGGACTGCAAGCAGTTCGAAGTGATCGATACGCGTTTCGAGGCCTTCGGCCTGAGCGAGCCCAAAACCGCGGATCCCGGCCCCAATGCGCGCTTTCGCCTATGGTGGGAGACGTGGACCTTGGCGGGCTGCGGGCGCAAATTCGACGTCCCGCTCAATTTCATCCCAGACGAACGCGGAACGACGATCACTCAGGCGCTCGCAGATGTGAAAAGCCGCTGAAACGCGAACCGACCTCACTCCACATTCTGCCCGATCCGCCACAACACGCCTGACGGATCGACCAATGTGAAATCGCGCATCCGCCATGGCTGGCGCTGCACATCCGAGACTTTAGCGCCATAGCGCGCGGCGATCCCGCTCTCGTCGACCTTCGCCCGCCACGCGTCGACATCCTCGACGAGCAGATGCAGCATCAGATTCTCGGCGAATTCCTTCACGTAGAAATTCTGCAGCAGAAATCTCGCAGTCTCGTGATGGAAATAGGCGACGCCGTCGCCGTCGGAGGCGAGCGTGAAGCCCAAATCCTGATAGAAGCGCTTGGAGAGCTCATAATCCTTCGCCGGCACGAAGGCCTTCAATTCGATCGTTCGCAAATTCGACATGAACGGCTCCCGAGAAACGGAACGCCGCTCATCCTCTCAGCTCTCGCTGTCCGGCCCGCCCCACAGCCAAGCCGCGCCGCGCACGCCGCCCGAGTCGCCATGCACATTGCGCAATATGCGCGTGTCTATGGCGTCCGAGAACGCCTGCTTCTCGACCAGATCGCGCAGACCCTCGTAAATAAAATCGATATTGGACACGCCGCCGCCGAGCACGATCACATCCGGATCGATGAGATTGACGATTGCCGCCAGCGCGCGCGACAAGCGGTCGCGATAGACTTCCAGCGCATGGCGCGCCGCCGCCTCGCCCGCCGCGGCGCGGGCGGCGATCTCCTCGCCATTCGCCTCGGCGCCGCTGCGCTGGCCGTAATCATAGGCGAGCGCCGGGCCGGAGAGATAGGTCTCCACGCAGCCGTAGTGGCCGCAATAGCAGAGCCGACCGGGAAATTCGTCCGGCGTCATCCAGGGCAGAGGCGTATGGCCCCATTCGCCCGCCACCTTGTTGACGCCCTGCAGAACCTTGCCGTCCACGACGATGCCGCCGCCGACGCCCGTCCCCAAAATCACGCCGAAGACCACGCGCGCCCCCGCCCCGGCTCCATCGACTGCCTCCGAAAGGGCGAAGCAATTGGCGTCATTCTCGAGCCGCACCGGACGCTCGAGCAGCGCCGCGAGGTCCTTGTCCAGCGGCTTGCCGTTGAGCCCTGTGGTGTTGGAGTTCTTCACGAGGCCGGTGCGCGGCGAGATGACGCCCGGCGTGCCGACGCCGACGCTGCCGCGCCCGCCGATCTCGCGCTCGAGATCGAGCACGAGGCCGCCGATGGTCGCCAGAACGGCGGCATAATCATGAGCGGGCGTCGGCGCGCGCCGGCGCGCCAGCGTCTCGCCCATGGGACCCATGGCGATCGCCTCGGTCTTGGTGCCGCCGAGATCGACGCCGATGCGGAAGGGTTCTCTTGTCATCGCCCTTCGTTCATCTATGGCGGCGGCGCGATCGGGCAGCCCCCGCCCCTATGGTCTTTCGCCTCGGCGCGTTTCCAAAGCTATTGCAGATAGGCGCGATCGAGATCGACCGCGCCCTTCAGCGTCGCGGCCGCGCCTCTGTCGATACGCACGGAATCGAGCGACAGGCCCTCGGCCTTCGTTCCCTCGAAGCGCGCGCCGGTGAAATCCGCGCCGGCGGCGTCGACATCCTTCAGCGAGGCCTTGTCGAAGATCGCGCCCGCCGCCCGCGCATAACGCATGTCGGCGCGGGAAAGATCGGCGCCGTCGAAATGCGCGCCGTCGAGCTTGGCGGAGCGCAGAACGGCGCGCATCAGCCCCATGGACTGGTTCTTCATATCGGCGGACATATCCGCGCCGCGGAAGGACGCGCCGCGCAGATCGGCCCCCGAGAGATCGGCGGCGAGGCGGCTCTTGGAGAAATCCGCCCCCTCGGCGCGGGCGCGCTGCAGCTGCGTCGCGAAGACATGCGCGCCACGCAGGCTGGCGCCGGAGAGGTCGGCCTCGAGCAGCCAGGCCTGATCGAGAATGGCGCCGTCGAGCTTGGCCCCGGCGAGCCGCGCCTTCACCAGCCGCGCGGCGCGCAGATTGACGCCGGAGAGATCGAGGCCGGAGAGATCGAGCCCGTTGAGGCTGCGCATGGAGAGATCGAGCGTCTCGCCCGGCTTGGTCGCCGCGAGGCGCGCCTCTATGTCGGCGCGCGTGAACTCGGACTGCGAATAGGCGGGCTGGGCGAGATCGACATTGCGCAGCATGTCCTGCGCCGACGCTTCCGCCGAAACGAGGCCGAGCAGCAGCGAGGCGCCGAGAAGTCCGATTCTCATTCGGCCTGCGCCCGTTCCGTCGCCGCGGCCAGCTCCTTGGCCTGCGCCACCCAGCGGCCGCGCTCGGGACGTCCGGGAACGGCGAGCGTCGCGCCGATCCAGGCGACATTCTCGGAGGACCAAGCGGCGATCTGATCGAAATGATAGACGCCGAGCCCGTGCAGCTTCTCGACGCTCTTGGGCCCGAGGCCCTTGATCTTGGCGAGATCGTCGGCGCGGCCGCCGCGCGGTCCCGGCAGCCCCTCCGGCCGCTGGCCCGGCGTCTTGCGCTCGCTCTCGGCGGGACGCGGCGCTCCGGCGCGACGGCGCGGCTCGGCGACCGGAGCCGGCGCCTCGGTGAGCGCGGTTTCCGGCGCGGGCGGCTCGGCTGCGGCGATCGGCTCGGGAGCGGGAGCCGGCGCATTTTCCGCCAGCGTCGCCGCGGCGCCGCGCAGCGCGACATGGGAGACATCCGCATGCGGCTTCCGCTTCGCCGGCGCGGCCGGAGCCGCGGCGCCGAACAGCAGCCTGACTCCGCCGCCGAAGGGCAGGCCGATCAGATAGGCCGTGGCGAGCAGCAGCCCCAATTCGAAGAGCAGGCCATTGCGGCCGGGAATGGTCTGCAGATTGGCGAGCAGAAAGCCGCCGGCGAGCGCGAAGGCCGAGGCCACCACGACGCCATGGCCGGCGAATATCGCGCCGGCCTCTTTTTTCGTCGTCCAAAAGCCGATGACGAGCCCCAGCGCGAGCGCGGCGGCGAGCCATTGCGTGGAGGCGGCGAGCAGATAGAGCATGGGCGTTCTCCCTCGAAAGCCCCGGATCACCGGATCGAGAATTCGATGCGACGGCCGCTCTCGTCGACCGCCGCAGCGCCCGAGGCGGAGAGTCGCGCCGCTTCGACGCCCGCCTCGATGAGATAATTGCGAACGGCCTCGGCGCGATGCAGGCCGATGGCCTCATTCTCCGCATTCGAGCCCGCGCCGGCGAACAGCCCGACGATATCGACGGCCGCGCCCGGACTGCGCAGCAGCACATAGGCGAGCGCGTCGACGACCGGGAGGGATGTTTCCGCGATCGAATTGTCCGCGCCGAAAGTGAGCCCTCGAGCCGCCGTCTCCGACAGAGCGGCGTAGAGGCGCGTCGGCGGAATTTCGTCCTTGGTCGCGAGGCCGAGCCGCGCGGCGTTCTCATAGCCTTCCGGCAGCTCGCGGAAGAGCCGGGCGCGAATGTCATATTGCGCCTTGGCGGTATAGGCCGCGCCTTCCAGCGCCAGCTTGCGGTCGGACAGCGCCGCGACGCCCGAGTCGAGCCGCGCCAGCGCCCGCAACGCCACGCTCGCCGCCTCGGCGAATCCCTTGGGCGCGCCATCGGCTATGGCGAGATCGACCTCCACCGCATCGCCGAAATCACGCTTCGCCTGCTCGGCGATGCGCGCGCGCGTCGCGGCGTCCGGCGCGAAGCCGGCGAGCGCCAGACCGCTCTCCTGCTTGCGCGCGGTGAAGACGAAAGGCGAGACCGCGCCCGCCGCCACGCTCACCTTGCCGAGGCCGAAGCTCTTCGGCAGCGCCGCGCGCAGGCTCGCCTCGACGGCCGAGGCGCCGACATTGGTCTTGCCCGCGCCCTCGATGGAGACGACGCCATCGGCGATGGAGGCCTTGCCGCTGGAGAGCTTGGCGAGCTCGCGCAGAGCGGCGCCGGCCGCCGCGGCGAAATCGCCGGGCGCGCCGCCGGCGACGCGCGTCTGATCGCTGGCCTTGCCGAGGCTGGCCGCCTCGGTGAAGAGCGCCTCGCGCGTCGTCTCGCTCGGCGCATAGCCGAACAGCGAGACGATCTCGCCGGCCTTGGCGGCGCTCCAGACGAAGGGCGAGACGCGCGGCGGCGCGATCTCCGCCTTCACCGCGACGCCCTCGGGCGGGGCTTTCAGCGCCGCCTCGGCGCGATCATAGCCATCGAAGCTGGCGGCGGCGCCGGCAACGGACAGCGAAGCGTCGCTGACCGTCACTCTGCCATCGCCTATGGCGTCCAGCAGAGCGACGCCATAGGCCGCGAGCGCGGCGTAATTCTTGGGCGCGCCCAGCGCCGAGACGGAGGCGTCGGAAAGCTCGAGGCCTCTGCCCGCGGCCGCGTCGCGAATCGCGACGCGCTCGCCGGGAACGGGCGCATTGCCGGAGAGCGCCAGCGTCTTGCCCTTGCGCTCGAGCGCGAAAGCGAAAGGCTTGGCGAGAGGCGGCGGCGTCGTGGCGTCCGCGACGGAGCGCACGCCCTCCTGCAATTCGACGCTGCGGACGGCCTCGGCGACGGCGGCGGGCGCGAGGGCGACGCCGGACAGGCGAATGTCGCGCCCGTCCACATCGACGCGCGCGCCTTCGATCGCGCCGGGGGATTTGTCGAGCGCCGCGCGCACGCGGTCGCCCAAATCTTTTTCGATCTTCTCGACGTCCGACGTCGCGACGATCGTGAACAAGGCGGCCAGCACGGGCAGGCCGATCCACCATTTCGTCGGCTGGATCATGGCTTCCGTCGCTCCCTGGGGCGAGAATCATTACGTAACCGGCACAGTTCTACCAGTCGAGAGGCCGCAGACCAACTCGAGGGAAGCGCGTTGCCGCGTCGCAGGAAGCCGATTCAGCCCTTTTTCTTGGACGGCTGCTCGCCCGGCTGAAGGGGCGGCGCGGGGTAGAGCTCGATCGCCCGATCGATCGTCCAGAAGCAATCCAGCGCGCCGGAGGGGCGCACGCACCACAGCGGGCCGTCGCGCTGATCGACGTCAACCTTCTGATCGCGCATGAGCTGCACGCATTGGCCGGCCTGGAGCTTGCCGCGGAAATAGGCGGGGTCGTCCTTGGCGGCCTTGTCCGAGGCCGGGCGAAAGGCGCGTTTTATGTCCGCTTGATCGCGGCAGGCGAGAACGGCGCCGCGCGCGGCCGCCGCCTGCGCCGCGGAGGCGAGGCCGAGCGTGGCGCAGAGGGTGGCGGCGACGAGGGCGCGACGGGCGTACATGTCGCGAATCTAACGCATTGGCGCGCGCTTTACCAGCCGTGCCGACGCTTGCCGAAAGGCGCTTTTCAGCGCCCTTTTAGGATTTTGCCGGGCCGGTTCGCCGCTCGATCTCGGTTTTCACCCTTTTCCACAGATCGATCGCGCGCGGCCTCGCCCATTCATAGCCCTCGATGGCCCGCGGACGCGCCCAATCATAGAGCGCGACGCTCCATTCGCCGAGCAGCCGGCCCGTGGCCTTGGCGAAATCGACGCCCTTGTCGAACCAGGGCAGGAATTGGCTGTCCGCCGGAATCTTGGCGCGCGCCCAGGCGACGGCGTCCGCGACGATCTGCGAGATCGCGCGCCAGAGCTGGCTCCAGGGCTCGTCCACGGGCGTGCTCGTCACCTTGTCGCGATAACGCGCGAAATCTCCCGCGAGAGACGCCTTGGCGCGGCGCTCGTCGTCCAGCTGGCGCTGCAGATCGGCGGCGCGCTTTTCGGCCTCTTGCGCCTTGCGGGCGTCGCCGTCGGCCTTTTGCGCATTGCGCCTGGCCTCGAGCTGGGCGTCGTCGATCTCGCGGGTCGACTCGTCCACCTGCACCGCCATCGCCTCATATTTGGAGAGCACGTCGTCGCGCTGCTCGATGACGCTGCGCAGAAGCGAGACGAGCGCGTCGCGCCCGAGCCTGTCATAATCCTCGCCGGCGGCGGGGGTCGCGGCCGCCACGGCGGCGCTTCGATTGCGATTGTCGGACAGTTCGGCCTCCATCGACTTTTCGCGCCGCGGCCTATGCGCCGGCGCTTCGCCGATGCGGTTAGATAAGAAGGCCGCGCCCGCCGACCAGCCATGCCTCGCAGCCATCGGCGGCGGCGAAACGCCTCACGGCGCGCGCTGGAACAGACCGAAGGTCAAGAGCGCGCCGATGATGACAACGATAATGCGCAGCCATTTGTCCGATATGTGATGCAGCATGCGCGCGCCGACGACGCCGCCTATGGTGGCGCCGAGCGAGGTGACGAGCGCCTGCGCGAGATGCAGATCCGGCGAGAACAGGAAGATCGCCACGGCGGAGGCGTTCATCACCGCGGCGAGCACGTTTTTGGTCGCGGCGGCGATGCGCACATTCTGCCCCGCCATGGTCAGCGCCGCGACCATCAGAAAGCCGATGCCGCCGCCGAAATAGCCGCCATAGACCGAGATGAGAAATTGCGCCACGCCGGCGCCGCGCGTCGAAAGATGCGCATCGGCCTCGCCCGGCTTGCGCAGAAAGCTGCCATAGGCGAACACCACGGTCGCGAACAGCACCAGCCAGGGAACGAGCTTGGCGAAGAAGGCCGGCGGCGTCAGCAGCAGGATGACCGCGCCCACCGCCCCGCCGACGATGCTGATGATGAACAGCGTGCGCAGGCCGAGGCCCGCCGCCCCGCGCGAGAGATCGCGGCCCGCCCAGCCGGTGGCGATCTGCGCGGGAAACAGCGCGACGCAGGAGGTGACATTGGCGGCGCGGGCGTCCATGCCGGTGAGCATGAGCGTCGGCAGAGTGAGAAAGGAGCCGCCGCCGGCCAGCGCATTTTGCGCGCCCGCCCACATCGCGACCAAAAAGAGCAGAAACAGCAGCATGGGTCGAGGCGCCTTTTAGCGCGCTTTCCGATCGAACGGAATCGTTCGATCGATCAGAATTCGCGCCCAGTGAGAGACGTTTGGAGCGCTATCCGATCCAATTGGATCGGATAGCGCTCTAAACTTCCCAAACCCGATATTTCAGGTCGGGCTCTGGAAGGCAAGCCATAGCTCGAAATCAATCTTTCCAGGCGTCTTCGCCCGGCCGCCGAATGGTCAATCCGCCCGCGAAGGCGCGCACCAGCCGCTCGAGCTCGCCCTCCAGCGCCGCCTCCGACATTGGCGCGAGCTTCTCCTCGAGGCCGAGCGAGACGACGCCATGCACGGCGGAGAACAAGGTGCGCGCCAGCAGCGCGCGCGCGGCCGCCGGCTCGTCCGGCAGCAGCCGCGCCAAGGGCGCCTCGACCAAAGCGAAGAGCCGGCCCTGATCCTCAAGATACCAGGCCGGCGCGGGACGGCCCCCGGCGAGCCTGTGCTCGAACAGCGCCCGCCACAGCGCCTTATTGGCGCGGGCGAAGGAGAGATAGAAGCGCGACAGGCGCAGCAGCTCCTCCGCCGGCTCCGGCGCGGGGCCGGGCGGCGCGGCGAGCCCCTGCTCCAGATGCGCCAGAGTGTCCGCGCCGATGCGCAGGATCAGATCGTCGAGATCGTCGAACACATTGTAGATGGCGCCAACGGCGCAGCCCGCGGCGGCGGCGAGATCGCGCGCCCTCAAATTCTGCAGCCCGCCCTCGGCGATCGCGGCGCGGCCCGCCGCCACCAGCCGCGCGCGCAGATCGGCGCGGCGCGTGGAGGTCTTGGACGCGGAGCGCTCCGCGGCGCTGGATTCAGTTTTTTGAACGTCGTTCATTTTTCTCTTGAGCGCTGTTCAGATCGTGCTATGGTCGCTTCTGAACGATGTTCATAGCAGGAGGCCGCGAATGTTCAAGCCGCCTTTTCGATAATGGCGAGCGCGCTCGCGCCCCCTCCCAGACCCTCCCCCGCTCTGCGGGAGAGAGGGGCAGATTGCGCGCGTCATGAAGATTTCGCGTAACGTTTGCCGCCTTCCCTCTCCCGCAAAGCGGGGGAGGGTGAGGGAGGGGGCCGCACGATCCTAAAATCTCATCGCCGCGGGCCTCTCTCGCGGCGTAATATGTGCGGGCGCGCAACGCCCGCCGACCAACCCATCCTTAAACAGAATCGGCGAAACCTCCATGTTCTCGCCGCGCGCCGACGGAATTTCTCACATGTCCGACAATCTGCTCCTCACCAAACGTTTCGCGCCTTTGTTCTGGTGCCAGTTCTTCGCCGCCTTCAACGATAATTTCCTCAAGAACGCGCTGGTTCTGCTCATATTGTTCAAGATCGGCGGACATGAGGGCGAGTCGCTCGTCACGCTGGCCGGCGCCATTTTCATCGCGCCCTATTTCGTTCTCTCGGCGCTCGGCGGACAGATCGCCGACAAATACGACAAGGCGCTGGTCGCGCGGCGCTTGAAATTCGTCGAGATGGGCGCGGCGCTGATCGCCGTCGCCGGCTTCGCGCTCTCTTCCGTTCCCGTGCTCTTCGCGGCGCTGTTTTCCTTCGGCGTGCTCGGCGCTCTGTTCGGCCCGGTGAAATACGGCATTCTTCCCGATCACCTGCGCCAGGAGGAATTGCCGGCCGGCAATGCGCTGGTGGAAGGCGCGACCTTCCTCGCCATACTCACCGGCACCATCGCCGGCGGCCTCGCCATGCATGGCGGCGGCGAGCCGATCATCACCACCATCGGCGTCACCGCCGCGGCCGTGGCCGCCTGGGGCGCCGCGCGGCTCATTCCCCCCACCGAGCGCGCCGCGCCCGATCTGCGCATCGACCCCAATGTGCTGCGCTCCACCGCCGTGCTGCTGCGTGAATTGTGGAAGGACAAGCGGCTGTGGCGCGTCGGCGTGGTGACGGGAATTTTCTGGCTCGTCGGCGTCATCGCAATGTCGCTGCTGGCGCCGCTGGTGACGCATGTCATGCATGGCTCGGAGCTGGTCGTCACTCTCTTCCTCGCCGTCTTCGCCATCGCCATCGCAGTGGGCTCCGGCCTCGCCTCCTTCCTGCTGGCGGGACGCATCGTGCTGCTGCCGGCGGCGATCGGCGCGGCGATCATCGCCGGCGCCTCGCTCGATCTCGGCTGGACTCTCGCGACGCTCGCGCCGCAGGAGGCGACGACGCCGCTCGAGATCGCCGAATTCTTCGAGCTCTCCGGCGCCTGGCGCGTGACCATCGATCTCGCTTCTCTCGCTATCGCCGGCGGGCTGATGATCGTGCCGAGCTTCGCCGCGCTGCAGGCCTATGCGCCGGCCCATGAGCGCTCGCGCATCATCGCCGCGGTCAATGTGCTCAACGCCGCCTTCATGGCCGGCGGCGCCTTCGCCGTCGCGCTGCTGCAGAGCAAGGGCGTCTCCGTGCCGGATCTCTTTCTCGGCATGGGCGGACTCATGGCGCTCGCCGCCATATGGATCTACAAAGCGGTCGTCGTCTCCCCTTTTCGTGACGCCCTGTCGATCATCTTCCGCGCCTTCTATCGGCTCGAGGTGAAAGGCTTCGCCAATTTCGCCAGGGCGGGCAAGAATCCGATCATCGCGCTCAATCATGTGAGCTTCCTCGACGCCGCGGCGATCCTCTGCGTGCTGCCGGTCGATCCCGTCTTTGCCATCGACTCGACCATCGCGACGAAATGGTGGGTGCGGCCCTTCCTGCGCTATGTGCGCGCCATTCCGCTCGATCCGACGCGTCCGCTCGGCACGCGCACGCTGGTCAATGCGGTTCGCAACGGCGATCCTCTGGTCATCTTCCCGGAGGGACGGCTCACCGTCACCGGCAGCCTGATGAAGGTCTATGACGGCGCCGGACTCATCGCGGAAAAATCCGGCGCCTGGGTCGTGCCCGTGCGCATCGAGGGGCCGGAAGCGACGATGTTCTCGCGCTTGACCCGCGAGCAGGCGCGCCGCCGCTTCTTCCCCAAATTCACGCTCACCGTGCTGGAGCCGACGCGGCTCGAGGTCGATCCCGCATTGCGCGGCAAGGCGCGGCGCATCGCCTCCGGCGCGGCGCTCTACGAGATCATGTCCGATCTCGTCTTCCGCACCAGCCCCATCGACCGCACGCTGCATCAGGCGCTCGTCGACGCGGCGCGCGAGCATGGCGCCGGCCGCGTCGCGATCCAGGACCCGATCGCCGGCGCGCTCACCTATAAGCGCATCATGATCGGCGCCCATGCGCTGGGCCGCAAGCTGCAGCGCATCTCGCAGACGGGCGAGGCGCTCGGCGTCATGCTGCCCAATTCCAACGCCGCCGGCGTCACCATCTTCGCCATCGTCGGCGCCGGGCGCGTCGCGGCCATGGTGAATTTCACCGCCGGCGCGGCGAACATCGCCTCCGGCCTCAAATCCGCGCAGGCGACAACGCTGCTGACCTCACGCGCCTTTGTGGAGAAGGGCAAGCTCGACGCGCTGATCGCCGCGCTCGATAAAGAGTTCCGCATCGTCTATCTCGAGGATGTGCGCGGCGAGATCACGCGCGCCGACAAGCTCTCCGCTTTGCTGCGCCACAAGCGGCCGCTGGAGAAGCGCAGCCCCGACGATGCGGCGGCCATTCTCTTCACCTCGGGCTCGGAAGGCGCCCCCAAGGGCGTGGTGCTCTCGCACAAAAACCTGCTCGCCAACGCCGCCCAGGCCGCCGCGCGCATCGACTTCGGCCGCACCGACAAATTGTTCAGCGTGCTGCCGGTGTTCCATTGCTTCGGCCTCAATGTCGGCTTCATCCTGCCGATCGTCTCCGGCGTGCCGGTCTATTTCTACCCCTCACCGCTGCACTATAAGATCGTGCCGGAGCTCGTCTACAACGCCAACGCCACAGTGCTGCTCGGCACGGACACATTCCTCAACGGCTATGCGCGCGTCGCGCATTCCTACGACTTCCGCTCGCTGCGCTATGTCATCGCCGGCGCCGAGCCGGTGAAGCAGGGAACGCGCGAGGTCTATCTCGAGAAATTCGGCATTCGCATTCTCGAGGGCTATGGCGTCACCGAGACGGCGCCGGCGCTAGCGCTCAACACGCCCATGTTCAACCGCTTCGGCAGCGTCGGCCGGCTGCTGCCGGGCATGGAGCTGCGCCTCGAGACCGTTCCCGGCGTCGCCGAGGGCGGCCGTCTCTTCGTGCGCGGCCCCAATGTGATGCTCGGCTATCTTCTGGCCGACGATCCCGGCGTGCTGAAGCCGCCGGCCGAGGGCTGGCACGACACCGGAGACATCGTCACCGTCGATGCGCAGGGCTATATAAAAATTCAGGGCCGCGCCAAGCGCTTCGCCAAGATCGGCGGCGAGATGATCTCGCTCGCCGCCGTGGAGACGCTCGCCGCGGAACTGTGGCCCAATTCGCTGTCGGCGGCGGCGCGCGAGCTCGATCCGCGCAAGGGCGAGCGCATCGTGCTGGTGACTCAGCAAAAGGATGCCACGCGTCCCGAATTCCTCGCCTTCGCCAAATCGAAAGGCGCGTCGGAGCTGATGGTCCCGGCCGAATTCATGATCGTCGACAAATTGCCGCTGCTCGGCTCCGGCAAGCTCGATTTCGCGGGCGTCGCCACAATGGTGCGCGACCGCAATCGTTATGTTCTGCCCAGCCCGCGCATTCCCAACGGCCTCGGCCGCATCGTCGGCGATGCGACGACGCAGAACGCCTGAAACGAAAGGTCGCAACGCAATGGATTATCGCAAATTGGGCCGCACTGATCTCAGCGTGTCGGCGATCATGCTCGGCACAATGACATGGGGCCAGCAGAACACCGAGGCCGAGGGACATGCGCAGCTCGACCATGCGCTCGATCGCGGCGTCAATTTCATCGACACGGCGGAAATCTATTCCATCCCGCCGCGCGCCGAGACGCAGGGCTCGACCGAGCGCATCATCGGCTCCTGGCTCGCGGCGCGAAAGAACCGCGACAGAGTGATATTGGCGACGAAAGTCTCGGGCCGCAGCGAAAGCCCCTATCTGCGTCCCGACGCCGAGGGAACCAGGCTCGATCGCAAGAACATAGAATATGCGATCGACGGATCGCTGAAGCGCCTGCAGACGGATTATGTCGATCTCTATCAGCTGCATTGGCCGGATCGCCCGCTGCCGCTGTTCGGCGCCGGCGGAACCATTTATCGCGCGCCGCCGAAGGTCGACGAAATCCCCATAGAGGAAACGCTGGAGGCGCTCGCTGACCTGGTGAAAGCCGGCAAGATTCGCCATGTCGCGCTCTCCAATGAGACGAGCTGGGGCGTCGCGCGCTTTTTGAGCGCGGCCGAGAAAGGCCATGGGCCGCGCGTCGTCTCGATCCAGAACGCCTACAACCTCATCAATCGCACTTTCGAGATCGGCCTCGCTGAATTCGCGACGCGCGAGGATGTCGGCCTGCTCGCTTATTCGCCATTGGCGCAGGGCTATCTCACCGGCAAATATCAAAATGGCGCGCGTCCCGCCGGCGCGCGCACCACTTTGTTCGAGCGCGGCCAGCGCTATGAGAAGCCCGGCGTCATGCAGGCGATCGACGCCTATCTCGCGCTGGCGAAGGAGATCGGCGTCTCGCCGGCGAAGCTCGCCCTCGCCTTCGTCACCTCGCGTCCCTTCGTGACCTCCAACATCATCGGCGCGACGACGATGGCGCAATTGCAGGAGGATTTGGATTCGCTCGAGGTGACGATCACGCCGGAAATCGAAGCGCGCATCGACGAGATTCATCAGCTGCACAGCAATCCCGCGCCGTGAGGCGCAAGAGGAAAGCGAGCCATGGATGTGAGACTGCGGCTGGCGCCGCTCGAGGAAAAGCGAGAGATCGCCGCGCTCTTGCGGCGCTATCTCGTCGAGCTCGGCCCCTGGGGCTATGACGAGCCGGACAATTATCCCTTTCTCGATTCCTATTGGCGCGAGCCGAGCCGCTCTCCTTATGTGATCGAGGCCGACGGCGCCTCCGCCGGCTTCACCCTCGTCAACGCCATCTCTATCTCCGGCTATCCGGTCGACGCCTCGATAGCGGAATTCTACGTGCTGCCGCATCTGCGCCGCGCCGGCTGCGGCGGCGAGGCGGCGATGCAGGCGTTTCACACGCGCGTTGGCTGGTGGGAGCTGTCCTTCCACCGCGACAACGCCGCCGCCCGCGCCTTCTGGCCGACGATCGCCGAACGCGCCGGCGGCAAGCGCATTCAGTTTTTCGACGTCGGCGAGAGCCGCATATTGCGCTTTCGCATTTCGCGCTAGCTTTCCCACGCGCGATTTGCGACGCTGACGCGCATTACGCGCCAGCGTCGAAGCTATCGATTTATCGCCATGTATTGGAAGAATTTCTCGAAAATCGTCGCCATATTCGCATTGCTCGGTCCGCTCGCCGGAACGGCGCCGATCTGGCTGCTTTTCTTCCTTGCGGAACCCGAGATCACGCGCCGAGTTCCCCTGCTGATCCCAGTCGTCGGGCTCACCGTCGGCTTCCCCTTCGCGCTTCTCACGGGGGTGAATTTCGCCGTTCTGGCCCTTTCTCGCGGCCACCGCCAAATGGCCGATGCTTGGCTCAGCACTTTGATCGCAGACCTCTGCGTCGTAGCGGCCTATTGCGCGACACTGGGCGTCGGGAGGATGGGGATCACAGGAGCAGCCGCAATGTGGATCGCATTTGCGATCCCCTCGCTGGCTGCGGCCACGATCTGCTGGCTCGTCGCAGATCGGTGGTGCGAGACGAGGCTGATCGTCATTGCACCGGAATGAGCAGATCGGTGATGAGCCCTTCCGGCGGCGCGTCATAGGGCGTGTTGCGATAGATCTCGAGCGCGGGGCGATCATCCGGCTCATGACCGCTCGTCGGCAGCCATTCGCCATAGAGCTTCTGAAAGGCGGCGGCGATGCCGCTATAAGGGCCGACATGCCGATAGGAGGCGTAGCGCCCGCCGACCATATCCACGATCGTCACCTCGCCCGAAGCGGCGACGCCCTCAGGAAAAACCAGGCCGGCGCAATAGCGAAAGCCGCAATCTTCTTCCGGGTCGCCATAGCAGACGCCGATCGGATAGAGCGCCCGCCCGGCGAGGCCCGCCTGCATATGCCAGCGCCACAGGCCCGCCCATGTCTCCGGTATCGAGGCCACCGGCCCCTTGTGCTCGAGGAGATGCGCGCGGATCGGCGCCAGCTCGACGATCTCGACATTCATGGCTGCGTCCTTTCTCGTGACGACGACGGGGGAAGGCAGAGTGAAATCGGAGGCGGCGCGATGCGTCGCGCGAAACTGCGTAGGGCTCACGGCGACGAAGCCGCGAAAGGCGCGCGCGAAGCTCTGCGCATTCTCATAGCCCGCCTCCAATGCGATATCGGCGACGCTGCGCGCGCTCGTCGCCAGCGCTCGCGCGGCGAGGGTGAGGCGGGCGCGGCGAATTGTGTCGGCGACGCTTTCGCCCTGCATGGCGCGATAGATGCGATGAAAATGAAACGGCGAGAAATTGGCGAGCGACGCCCACTCCTCCAGCGAGCGGGATCGCGCGGGATCGCGAAAAATCGCCTCGGTGACGCGCTCGATGCGCCGCGCATAATCATTGCGTGTCGTCTGCTTCATGGATTTCGAGCATAAAGGGACGCCGCGCCGGGCGCATTGCAGAGATTGCTCATTTTCGCCCTATGCGCGAAAATCGCAATGGTCGTCGAATTATCGCATTTGTCGCAATGATGGCGTCTTTGGGCCGGGGCGAGCGAGAAGGATTTTGAAAAATGCGTCTCATCGGAATGCTGGATTCGCCCTATGTCAGACGCGTCGCCGTATCGCTGAACGCATTCGGCCTGCCTTTCGTGCACGAGCCATTGTCGGTGTTTCGCGATTTCGACGCCTTCGCCGGAGTCAATCCGATCGTGAAGGCGCCGACGCTGGTCACCAATGAAGGCGTGACGCTGCTCGATTCGACTCTGATCCTCGAATATCTGGAGCGTCTCGTCCCCGCCGAGCGCAGGCTCACGCCGGAACGGCCGGAGCATTTCTTGCGCGCGCAACGAATCATCGGGCTGGCGCTGGCGGCGAATGAGAAGACCGTGCAGCTCGTCTATGAGTCGAAGCGGCCCGACGAGAAGCGGCATGCGCCCTGGGTCGAGCGCGTCGAAGGCCAGCTTTTGGCCGCCTATCGGCTGCTGGAGGCGGAGATCGCCGCGGCCGCGGACGGATTTCTGTTCGGCGCGCGCCCGCTGCAGGCGGACATAACCGCCGCCGTCGCTTGGCGCTTCACGCGCAGCGTCGCGGCGGATCGGCTCGCGGCCGCGGACTTTCCCGCGCTCGCGGAATTTTCGGCGCGGGCGGAGCGCCTGCCGGAGTTCGCAGCGGCGGATTTCGACTGACGCAAATCGGAGGGAGGACGAGGCTACGCGAGCCTGAAGGCTCGCGGTCCAACAGCGCGCCCTGGACCGCGAGCCTTCAGGCTCGCTTTTTCGTCCAAGGGCAGAGCAAAGATCAGCGCACGATCTTCCCCAGCAGCCAATCCAGCGCCTCGGGGAACACCAGCTCCTGCGTCGCGGCGATCTCCTCGGCGCTCCACCATTTCCAGCCGAGCACGTCGCTGCGCTCTATCTCGGTGAAGCCGCTGGTGTCGGGCGTGAACTCGCCCGTGCGAATAGCGTAGAAGCGCTCGTCGGCCTGGAACCAATCCTCGCCGAGCTGCATCGGAAACGCGCGCGAGAAGACGATGTCGCCGATCTCGACGTCGGTGAGCCCGGTCTCCTCGGCGAGCTCGCGGCGGGCCGCGGCGTCGAAGGTCTCGCCGGGCTCCAGGGCGCCGCCGATCGAGCCCCAGAAATGCGAATGTCCCTGCTCGACGAACACCGGCGACAGGCGCGTCGAATAGCGGAACAGAAGAACGCGATTCTGCTCGTCCAGCGGCAGCAGCCGCGCCGCCGGACGGCGCTCCAGCTTGCGCCCGTCATAGGGCATGACGACGCGCTCGCGCGCGCCCTCCTCCGCCCAGCGCTCGAGCGTCCAGCGACCGTCCTCATAGAAGAACCAATTGGGCGCGGCGTGCAGCACCGGCGGATCGCGCTTCTCGGAGAGGCCGAGGCCGGTGGCGAGGCGATAGCCTATGTCCAGCACGCCGGCATGGGCGATGACGAGCACTGTCTCGCCCGGATGCCGCGCCGCTATGGCGGTCAGCTCATCGCCGACGCGCGCGGCGAAAGCGGCGAGCGTCTCGCCGCCGGGAATGAGAAAATCCGCCTGTCGCTGACGATGCTTGGCGTGCTCGCTCGGAAAGGCGCGGTCGACATCGTCGAAGGTCATGCCGTGCCATTCGCCGTCGTCTTTCTCGCGCAGCGCGACGCTCGTCTCTATGGGCAGGCCGAGCCGGCGCGCCAGCGGCGTGACGGTCTGCACGGCGCGCTTGAGATCGCTGCTGTAGATGCGGTCGAAACGGGTGGAGCCGAGCTCGCGCGCCAGCGCCTCGGCCTGCGCCAGCCCTCTCACATTCAGGGGGATGTTCAGCTGCCCCTGAACGCGCCTCTCGAGATTCCAATTCGTTTCGCCGTGCCGTGCGAGACAGATGCGCGTGCGCGCCATTGACATTCTCCGGGATAGCCGCACGTCCTAACGATGAAACGCCGATCCGTCCAGCGGGACTGTGCGCCGCACAATGGCGGGCGACAAATCCTATGGGCGTCGACGGTTTCCCCGGCCGCCGCCCCGCGCGCGGGCGGCTGCGCCCGGGCAAGCGCGAAAGCTTCGTCTGGACAGCCGGCGTCACTCTAGAATTCTAGTGAATTAGTGATCCGCTGGCTGCGCAAAAAGCGCGGGCGGGGCGGCGGAACCCTTTCAGCGGCAGAAATTTTCTGCTCCGCGACGGATTCGATGCTGGCGTTTTCCTTCTTGCGTGATAGTCGATATATCTATTCTATCCGCTTCGTCGTCATGGGTTTCGGCGCGCTCCCCTCGCGTTTCGCCATCATGAAAACGCCTCGCTCGAGGCGCAGATCGCGAGAGAGCCCATGGGGTTTGCCGACTTGCCGGAGGCGAGGCTCGCGCTCACTGCGGCGCGCGGACGGGAGAGATTGCGAACCGATGCTGTCCAACAAAGCGAAATACGGGCTCAAGGCGCTGATCCATCTCGCCGGCGCCGAAGGGCAGTGCCTCGCCGGCGACATGGCGACGCAGAACAACATCCCGCGCAAGTTCCTCGACGCGATTCTGCTGGAATTGCGCAACGCCGGCATTCTCAACAGCAAGAAGGGCAAGGGCGGCGGCTATCACCTCGCCCGTCCGGCCGACAAGATCACCGTCGGCCAGATCATCCGCATTCTCGACGGCCCGCTCGCGCCCATCGCCTGCGCCAGCCGCACCGCCTATCAGCGCTGCAACGACTGCCCGGACGAGGACGCCTGCGCGATTCGCGATCTGATGCTGGACGTGCGCGACGCCATGGCGCTGATCCTCGATCGCACCAGCATCGCCTCGCTGCGCGGCAGGGGACGGCGGTCGGCGCAAATCCTGCGCTGATTTCAGCTTTTCCAGAGAGATTGGAGAAGGTTCGGCGGCCCGCGCCCGCCGCCGAGCGCGAGCGCATCCGCCGCGCCGAGCGCCTCTGTCAAAAAATCCTTGGCCGAGCGAATCGCCGGGACGAGCTCGGCGCCATGCGCGAGATTCGCCGCTATGGCGGAGGAGAGCGCGCAGCCCGTGCCGTGAAGATTGCGCGTCGCCACGCGCGCGCCGTGGAACGCGTGGACCTGCCCGCCCGCGACGAGAATGTCGAGCGGCTCGCCTGAAAGATGCCCGCCCTTCATCAGCACGGCGCGCGCGCCGCGCGCCGCCAGCGCCCGACCCTGCTCGGCCATCTCCTGCGGCGTGGCGGCCTCGCTCGCGCCGAGCAGGGCGGCGGCCTCCGGCAGATTGGGCGTGACCACAGCCGCGAGCGGAAACAGCCGCGCGATCATCGTCTCGATGAGCCCGGCGGCGGAGAGCGAATCCCCGCTCGTCGCGACCAGCACGGGGTCGAGGATTATGCGCCGCGCGCCGGCGCGGGCGAGCGATTCCGCCACGGCCTGCGCGATGGCGGGCTCGGCCAGCATGCCGATCTTGACCGCATCCGCCTCTATATCGGCGAAGATCGCGTCGATCTGCGCGGCGACGACCGGCGCCGGAACCGCATGAACTAGGCTGACGCCGCGCGTGTTCTGCGCGGTCAGCGCCGTGATCGCCGCCATGCCGTAGCAGCCCAGCGCCGAGAATGTCTTGAGATCGCCCTGCACGCCGGCGCCGCCGCTCGGATCGGAGCCGGCGATCGACAGAAGCTTGGGAATTTGGGCGGCCATCTCGCCTCCCGCTCTTTGCCCTATTTCTTCTTGCCCTATTTCTTCGGCAGCGTCAGCACGCCGGCCGCGCCATTCTCGGCGCCGACGAGCAGCCGCGTTCCCTTGGCGTCCCAGCTCAGAGCCGAAATGCGCGTGGGGGCCCCCGGTTCCGGCGCGCGCACCAGCAGCTCGGCGGCGTCGGTGAGGCGGCAGAGCATCACCATGCCATCCTCATAGCCGATCGCCACGGCGAGCGCGCTCGGATGGAAGGCGACGCGCGTCACCTTCACCTCCGCCCGCACGCCGCATTCGCGCGGCGCCTCGCCCATCGGCCCGTCCTTGGCTTGGAAGGGCCAGACGACGCAGGCGTCGGCGCCGGAGGTGGCGAGCCATTTGCCGTCATGCGACCAGGAGAGCGAGCGCGTCTTCGCCGGATAGCCGGCCATGCGCATATTCTTGCCGTCGGAGACGCGCCAGCCGTGCAGCATGTTCTCCTGCATGGAGGTGAGCACGAATTTGCCGTCCGGCGAGACGGCGGCGTCGAGATGCGAGCCCTTCCACTCCAGAAACTCCGGCGCGCCCGCATTGGGGAACCACAGCGAGACGCCATTGTAATGGGCGATGGCGAGCCGATAGCCCTTGGGAAAAAAGGCGATCCCGCGCGAGCTCGACGGCAGCGGCAGCGACTTGACCTCGCCCTTTGGCGTGCGCGCGCGCAGCTCGCGGCCGGCGGACCAGGCGAGCGTCCCATCGAAGCGCGCGGCGACGGCGTCGATCCATTTGCCCTTCTCATCGGCGATGATCTCGAGCCCGCCGGCGCTGTCGGACGCGATGACGAGGCCGTCGTCGCCGCCGGTGATCAGCCGCCGCCCGTCGCTCGCCGCGACCAATATGGCGCCGTCCGCATGGGCGACGACGTGACGAGGCGCATCGCCTTCGAGAAGGGCGAGCCGCCCGTCGGCGAGCGCCAGCACGGGCGTCTCGCCGAGAAAGGCGGCGGCGACGACCTCCGCGCCGGCGTCGAAGGGCGTGAAAGCGGAAGTGAGGGAGGGAGCAGCGCCAAAGGTCACGATCGGGAACGCCTCGGGGGAAAGGCCGCGGCGGCGCGGCGGCTTCTCTATAGCGGATTTGCGGGGCCGGGCTCAAATGGCGCCGCATGTGGCGCCGTTCTTTCATGCCGAAGGGATTCGAGCCGGCAGGGAGGAGCCCGATGCAGCAAAAGCCCGACAGCGACGATTATCTCGCTCTTTTCGGCCGCTACAAGGAGGATTTCGGGGACGTCTACATGGACCCGGAGGACGAGCGCTTCCGGCTGCTCTTCGACCAGATCTGCCGCATGCTCACGCAGCCTTCCTCTTTCAACCTCAGCCTGCCCGAGCAGTTTCGAACCACGGCCTCCCGCTATCTCGCGGGCGACGCTCACACGGTCGCCCATATGAAGACGATCGAGAACCGCCATTTCATGCTCAGCGATCTTTTCGACTACATTCATCTCGTGAAGACGATGGGCGGCTCCTGGGACCAGCGCGGCCGATAAAAGTCGAAGGCGCGCGGCTCCTCCGTTTCGTCAAGCGGCCGAGACCGCCGTCGGCGCCGGCGCAGCGGCGGCGGCCATCGCCAGAAAAGCGCCGAGCGGCATCGGCCGGCCGAACAGAAAGCCCTGCAGGCGCTGGCAGCCGGCGAGGCCGAGCACATAGGCCTGCTCCTCCGTCTCCACGCCCTCGGCGGTCACCGCCATGTCGAGCGCATTGGCCATGTGAATGGCGCCGGCGACGAGCACGCCGGTCGATTTCGAGATCGTCACCCGATCGACGAGCGATTTGTCCAGCTTGATGCGGTCGAAGCCGTATTTCTGCAGATAGGCGATGCTGGTGTAGCCGGCGCCGAAATCATCCAGCGCCACGGCGACGCCCAGCGTCTTCAGGAAGGAGATCACCGCCGCCGCCCGCTGCGGATGATCGATCAGATAGCCCTCCGTCACCTCGAGCTCGAGACGCGCGGTGGAAAAGCCGGTCTCCAGCAAGGTCCGCATCACCGCGCGCTCGAAATCGGGATCGCGGAACTGCGCGGGCGAGACATTGACGGCGACCTTGATCGCCTCGACATCGAGAAAATCCTCGCAGGCGCGACGCAGCACGAACAGGCCGAGCTGATTGATGAGCCCGCTGCGCTCGGCGATCGGAACGAACTGATCGGGCGTGAGCTCGCCCTCCGGCCGCCGCGGCCAGCGCACCAGAGCCTCGACGGCGACGACGCGATTTTCCATCGCGCCGACGATGGGCTGATAGACCACCTCGAGCTCATCGGCGCGCAGGGCGCGGCGCAGCTGATCCTCTATGTCCTGCTGGCGCTGGCGCTCGAGATCGAGATCGGGCGTGTAGATCCGCACGCCCGATTTGCCATTGGCCTTGACGTGATACATTGCGATATCGGCGCGGCGGAACAGCTCCTGCGCGTCGCAGCCATCCGCCTCCGTGCAGCAGACGCCGACGCTCGCGCCGATCTGCACCGCGCGATCGCCGATGCGGATCGGCCGCGCCAGAACCGCGAGCGCGCTGCTGGCGAAGGCGCGCGCCGCGCGCTCGGCCTCGGCGGCCGAGATCACCGCCGCGAACTCGTCGCCGCCGACGCGCGCCAGCATCGCGCCCTCCGGCAGAACGCGGAGGAGCTCCTTGGCCACTATGTCGATCAGCCGATCGCCGGTCGAATGTCCATAAGTGTCGTTGACGTCCTTGAAGCCGTCGAGATCAATATAGACGACGGCGGTGGGCGTCGCGCCAGCGCTACGGCTGCACTGGTCGAGCCTCGTCATCAGCGCGCGGCGATTGGGCAGGCCGCTCAGAGCGTCCATATTGGCGAGACGCGAATTCTCGTCGCTGAGCCGCTGCGTCTCCGCCTGCTTCTCCGCCAGCGAGCGGCGCGAGGCCACGAGATGCGCGAAATCGCGGTAATAGATCATCAATATCGCGATCATGCCGACGGCGGCGAGCGCCAGATTGACCGACGCCGCGCGAAAATGCCCATCGTCCGCGAAGAAGAAGAACAGGCTGAAAGGCGCGACGCCGACCAAGGTCACGTTGAGCGCCGCCGAGCGCAGATGCATCAGGCAGAAGTTGCAGCTGATCATCGTCAAGGCCAGGAAGAAGACGATCTGGGCCTTCGCATAGGCGTCGCCGTCGCCGAAGGTGTAGAGCGACAGGCCCCAGGCGGTGAAGGCCACGGCGATGACGAAAGCCAGCCTGTTGGTGCGCTGCATGTGGCGGATGGCGATGTCGTCCGGCACTCGAGAGCGCCCGATCCGCCACCAGGCGACGCCGCGCACAAGGCAGAGGCCGCAGAGCGCGCTCGGCGCATAGACGGAAAGCCAGGGATGACCAAATTTCGCGAAGATGAACATCACAGCGAGCGCATTGGTCGCCAGGATGAAATAGAGAAGCGGGATCTGCCGCGCGAATGCGCGAAACTGCGCGCGGACGAGCTCCAGGTCGTCGGTCGGAACGCTGAACAAAGAATGTAGTTTTCCGATGAGATTATTCTTCAAGATCAACGACCTTTCAGGCGCTCTTCACCCGCAAATCAAAAAATGGCCGCATCGGAAGCTTAGGCAAGAGCGGTGGCGATTTGGTTAAAATCGAGAAAATAATTACGCCGTGACGATGCGGCTCGCCGTCCGCGGCGGAGGCCTGGACGAAATGCGAAACGGACCAATGTCATGCGGGGGAACGGCTCCCCCGTCGGTGAGCCGTCGCCTCGCGGCATCGAAATTCCGAGGAGCCAAGCATGAGCACGAGCAGCGTATCCGGCGATCCGTTTCGCGGCAGCCCGTTCGATCTGAACAAGCTCGAAGCGAAAAACGCCATTCTCGCCCATAATTGGTGGGCCATCGGCCTGCGCGGCCTCGCGGCGATCATCTTCGGCCTCATCGCCGTGTTCCAGCCCGGCGTGACCATATTGTCGCTGGTGCTGGTCTTCGCGATCTTCGCCGCCGTGGACGGCATAGCGACGATCGTCGCCGCCGTGCGCGCCGCGCGGCAGGGCGAAGCTTGGCTGTTTCTCTTCCTCGCCGGTCTGGTGAAGATCGCCGCCGGCGCCTTCGCGGCCTTCTGGCCGGGCATCACCGCTCTCATCTTCGTGGCCGTGTTCGGCGCGGGCGAGGTCGTCGGCGGCGCGCTGACCTTCGGCTCGGCGCTCGATCTGAAGGAGGATCACGGCCGCTGGTGGCTGGCGCTGGGCGGCCTGCTGGCCGTGGTCTTCGGCCTGTTCCTGCTGCTGACGCCGGTCATCGGCGCTGTTGTGCTCACCTGGTGGCTCGGCATCTACGCCATAGCGCTCGGCATTGTGGAGCTGATCCTGGCCTTTCGGCTGCACGCCCGCCATGTCGAGCATCCGCCGCTGGCGCATCCGCAGGGCGCCTGATTCGCCGGATCGGACAAAAAAATCGGGGCGCCCGCAGCCACAGGCGCCCCGTCCCCCCTCTCCGCCCCCGCGGAAAGCTCGCGAAATCAGTCGATCGAGGAAATCTTGATCGGCGAATCGAGATCGGCGTGAACGACCTTGAGGCCCGCCTTGGCGACGGCGGCCTCGTCGGCGTACCAGGTCGACTCGTGATCGAGCCCGCCATATTTGTTGAAGACCATCACATATTTGGCCTTCAGATCCACCTCGCAGCGCAGCCCTTTGCCCGGCTGGCCGATGGGCCGCATCTTGCCGTCCCAATCGATGAAATAGCCCCCGGTCTCCTCGGACATTTCCTGTTCCCTTTCGGACATTTGTCTCCGTGACCGCGAGGAAGCAGTTTTTGGGCCACTATAGAGGGCCGAGCAACGCTCTTGATTCACCCTCGCGCCCCTGTAGAGTTCTCTCTCGCCTGGGATATTCGCTAGAGGAACAAAACTGTCACAGCTTCAGGGCCTTCGCCGCATACGGGCGCTTTTCTCGATCAAGAGGTCGCGCTTCTTCAACGCCAGCTGGTATCTCTACCGAAATCCGGACGTCCGTAAGACCGGCGCCGACCCGGCGCGCCATTATCTCGACTTCGGCGCGCGAGAAGGCCGCGATCCGAGCTGGTCCTTCTCGACCGTCGACTATCTCGCGCGCTATCCCGACGTCGCCGCCTCCGGCGAGAACCCGCTGCTGCATTTCATTCGCATCGGCGAGCGCCAAGGGCGCAAGCCGGATCGCGAGCTTCTGGCCGAGATCAAGCGCCCGCCGCCCTATCGGCCGGAGACGGACGTCGCCGCGGTCTTCGAGCGCCTGCGGAGCGAGCGCCGGCCGGCGCGCGTGCTGGAGGCGGGCACGCGGCAATCCGTGGCCGGCGTCGCGACTCATTCGCACGTGCTTTTTCCGTGGGTGCGCGACGAGAATTATCTGAAGATCGACGTGCGCGAGGGCCATGACGTGGACGTCGTCGCCGATCTCCATGCGCTGCCCGCGCAATGGACCGGCGCCTTCGACTGCTTCCTCGCCAACGCCGTGTTCGAGCATTTGGAGCGGCCCTGGATCGCGGCGAAGGAGATCGCCCGCGTGCTCGCGCCGGGCGGCCTGTTCTGGATCGGCACGCATCAGTGCTTCCCCATCCACGCCCATCCCAATGATTTCTTCCGTTTCAGCCGCGACGCCTTGCGCCTCATTTTCGAGGACGCCGGCCTGATCGTCGAGGCCTGCGATTACGAGGGCCGCTGCGCCATTCTGCCGCCGGGCGACATGGTCTTCCCCGCCAATGTCGACGTTTGGAACCTGACGGAGCCCTCCTTCATCGCCGTGCGCGCCGCCGGCCGAAAGCCGGGATGAAACAGAGCGCCCCGCGCCTATTGCGGAGGTCCGCCGCTTTCCCTAACTTCCGTCCATGACTCTCTCCCCCGCCCTTTCCATCACCCGCGATCTCCTTCGCTGCCCCTCCGTCACCCCGGCCGACGCCGGCGCGCTCGGCGTGCTCGAGCAGCGATTGAAGGAAGCGGGCTTCACCACGCATCGGCTGGTCTTCAAAGAGGAAGGCACGCCGGACATCGACAATCTCTTCGCCAAGATCGGCGAGGGCCGGCCGCATCTCGTCTTCGCCGGCCATACGGATGTGGTGCCGAGCGGCAATCCCGAGCGCTGGCGCTTCGATCCCTTTTCCGGCGAGATCGCCGACGGCAAGATTTTCGGCCGCGGCGCCTCCGATATGAAGGGCGGCATCGCCGCCTTCGCCGCCGCCGCCATCGACTATGTGAAGGAGCATGGCGCGCCCAAGGGCGCCATCGCCTTCCTCATCACCGGCGACGAGGAAGGACCCGCCGTCAATGGCACGGTGAAGATGCTCGATTGGGCGAAAGCCCATGGCGAGGTCTTCGACCATTGCATCGTCGGCGAGCCGACCAATGTCAAAGAGCTCGGCGACACGATCAAGATCGGGCGGCGCGGCTCGCTCAACGGGCGTCTCGTGGTGCGCGGCAAGCAGGGCCATTCCGCCCATCCGCATCGCGCCGAAAATCCGACGCCCGCCGTCGCGCGCATCGTCACCGCTCTATCGACTCATGTCTTCGACGAAGGGACGGAACATTTCGACCGCTCCAATCTCGAGGTGACGTCGATCGACATCGGCAATCAGGCCGCCAATGTCATTCCGGGCGAGGCGCGCGCGCGCTTCAACATCCGCTTCAACAATGTGTGGACGCTGGAGACGCTGCAGGCGGAAATCCGCCGCGTGATCGAGACCGCCGCGGCCGGCGCGAAAGTGGAGGTGGAGTTCCTGCCCTGCAATTCGCTGCCCTTCCTCACCGCGCCGGGCGACTTCAGCGCGTTGGTCGCGGGCGCGATCGAGGAGATGACGGGCCGCCGTCCGGGTCTTTCGACCAGCGGCGGAACCTCGGACGCGCGCTTCATCACGCGCGATTGTCCGGTGCTGGAGTTCGGCCTCCTCAACGAGTCGATCCATGCGGTGGACGAGCATGCCTGCGTTGCGGATGTCGATGGGCTGACGGCGATCTACAAGCGCATCATCGAGACGTATTTCGCGCGCTGAGACTCTCGGCCCTCGGAAATAGGCTCGCGCTCCCTTCTCCCGCGCAGGGGGAGAAGGTGGCCCGACGAAGTCGGGTCGGATGAGGGCCGCCGCGGTCCTCCGCGCTCTAGATTGCAGATCATGTCGTAGCTGGACGAGCCCTCATCCGACCCTCGCTGACGCGAGGGCCACCTTCTCCCACGAGCGGGAGAAGGAGAAGCGCGCCTTCACTCCGCCAGCGCCTGCGCCGCCGGCACGGCGAGCGTCCATTCGAAGCCGTCGGGCGGAAAGCCGATCGTCGCCTCGCCGCCGAGCGCCTGCGCGACGAGGCGCTTGATGACCTTATGGCCGAAGCCTTCGGACGGCGCCTCGGAAACAACCGGACCGCCGAACTCGCGCCACTCCACGACAAAGCGCCCGTCCTCGAGGCGCCAATGCAGCTCTATGCGTCCGTCCGGCTGCGCCAGCGAGCCATGCGTCAGCGCATTCACAGAGAGCTCGTGCAATGCGAGGCCGATGTTCTGAGCGGCCTCCGGCTTCAGCATCAGATCGGGGCCGCCGGCGCGCGTCTGCTCCTCGACGCAGCCGACGTCGAGGCAATAGGACAATTGCGCGCGCGCCAGCTCGACCATGGACGCGCCGCGCCAGTCCTGCGACACGAGCAGATCATGGGCCATCGAGAGCGCCTGCAGGCGCGCGGCGAACTTGCGCTGGAAATCGGCGAGCGAAGGCGCGCCCGCCGCCGTCTGCCGCGCCATCGCCTGCACGACGGCGAGAAGATTTTTGGAGCGATGCACCAGCTCGCGCAGCAGCACATGGACATGCTCCTCGCGCCGCTTGCGATCGGTGATGTCGCGCGCCGTGCCGATGATGCGCGCAGCGCGTCCGCCTTCGAAGAAAGTGCGGCCGCGCACCGCGATCCAGCGCTCGACGCCGTCGGTCTGGCCGATGACGCGATATTCCGCCTCGTAATCGCCGAGCGCGCCGGGATCGAGCGCGGCCTGAACGGCCTCGCTCGTCGGCGCCTTGTCGTCCTTGTGCTTGCCGTCCTTCGGCATCGCATTGCGGAAAATCTCGAAGCTGCCCGGCGCATCGTCCGGCAGCGCCCACAGCGCGCGCACGCGCGCGTCGAGATGCACCTCGCCGGTGACGAGATCCCAATCCCAAATTCCGGTGAGGCTCGCGTCGAGCGCCATGCGCATGCGCTCGAGCGCCAGAGCTTCGTCGCGATCGTCCCGCCGCTGCGGCGCGGACGCCTCGCTTCTCCCGTCGATGTCCGTCAAGCTCGACCTCTCGACGCCCGCCGCCCGCTTCGACTGGCGCGGACCTTAGCCCAATGGCGGTCGGCGGGCGAGAAAATCATTTCCAAATCACGCGTCGCCAATGCTCCATTGCACGAAACGGTAAACGTCGCCGCCCGGTCCGCGGTTCCCCGCGTCACACGTCCAATTCCGTGGCGAAAGCCGCGCGCTCCTGAATAAAGGCGAAGCGCGCCTCGGGCTTGGCGCCCATCAGACGCTCGACGCAATCGGCCGTCTCCTCGCGCTCCTCGCCGGCGATCACCACCTTGAGCAGAGTGCGCTTCCTGGCGTCCATCGTCGTTTCCTTGAGCTGCGCCGGCATCATCTCGCCGAGGCCTTTGAAGCGGCTCGTCTCGATCTTGCCCTTGCCGGTCAGCACTTTCTTCACCAGCTCGTCGCGATGCGCGTCGTCGCGCGCATAGACGGTCTTGGCGCCTTGCGTCAGCTTGTAGAGCGGCGGCACGGCGAGATAGAGATGGCCGCCGTCGATGAGCTTGGGCATTTGCCGAAAGAAGAAAGTGATGAGCAGCGACGCGATATGCGCGCCGTCGACATCGGCGTCGGTCATCACGATGATCTTGTCGTAGCGCAAATCCTCGTCGCGATAATGCGAGCCGATTCCGCAGCCGAGCGCCTGCACGAGATCGGCGAGCTGCTGATTGGCGGCGAGCTTCTCTCGGCCGGCGGATGCCACATTGAGAATCTTGCCGCGCAGAGGCAGCACGGCCTGGCTGGCGCGGTCGCGCGCCGCCTTGGCGGAGCCGCCGGCGGAATCGCCCTCGACGATGAAAATCTCCGAGCCCTGCGACGACGTGTTGGTGCAATCGGCGAGCTTGCCCGGCAGGCGCAATTTGCGCGTCGGAGACTTGCGCGCCTGCTCCTTCTCGGCGCGGCGGCGCAGGCGCTCCTCGGCGCGCTCCACCGCGAAATCGAGCAGCTTGGTCGCTTGCGACGGCGCGCCGGCGAGCCAATGGTCGAAAGCGTCGCGCACCGCGCCTTCGACGAGGCGCGAGGCTTCGACATTCATCAGCCGCGTCTTGTTCTGGCCCTGAAATTCCGGCTCGCGAATGAAGACGGAGATCATCGCCGCCGACTGGCCCATGAGATCATCCGCCGTCACATTGGCGGCGCGCTTGGCTTGGCCGATGCGCTCGGCGTGATCCTTCAAGCCGCGCAGCAGAGCGAGGCGAAAGCCCGCCTCATGCGTGCCGCCGTCCGGCGTCGGAATCGTGTTGCAATAGGAGTGCGAGAAGCCGTCCTCATTGGCGAACCAGGCGATGGCCCATTCCAGCGAGCCATGGCCGCCCTCGCGCTGCACCTTGCCGACGAAGGGCTGATCGGCGACCAGCTCCTTGCCCTCGGTCTCGCGCGCGAGATAATCGCGCAAGCCGCCGGGAAAGCGCAGCACGGCCTCGGCCGGCACATCCGAGCCCGGCTCGATCAGCTCCTTGGCGCAATGCCAGCGAATCTCGACGCCGCCGAAGAGATAGGCCTTGGAGCGCGCCATGCGGAACAGCCGCGCGGGGCGCCAATGCGTCGCCGGGCCGAAAATTTCGGCGTCCGGCTTGAAGCGCACCTTGGTGCCGCGGCGATTGGCGATGCGGCCCAATTGCTCGAGCTTTCCCTGCGGCAGGCCGCGCGAGAAGATCATGCGATAGAGCTGCTGGCCGGTCGCCACCTCCACCTCCAGCCGCTCGGCCAGCGCATTGACCACGGACACGCCGACGCCATGCAGGCCGCCGGAGGTCTGATAGGCGCCGGAGTCGAACTTGCCGCCGGCGTGCAGCATGGTCATGACCACTTCCAGCGCCGATTTCTTCGGGAATTTCGGATGCGGCCCGACCGGAATGCCTCGGCCATTGTCGACGACCGTCAGCCAACCATCGGGCTCGAGCGTCACCTCTATGAAGCTGGCGTGGCCGGCGACGGCCTCGTCCATGGCGTTGTCCAGCACCTCGGCGAAGAGGTGATGCATGGCGGCCTCGTCCTTGCCGCCGATATACATGCCCGGCCGCCGCCGGACCGGCTCCAGCCCCTCGAGCACCTCGATGGAGGCGGCGTCATATTCCGCCGGCGCCTTGGGCGCTTTCGCGGCGGGAGCGGCGGCCGGCTTGCGCGGAGCGCCGCCGAAGAGATCGTCGGATTTGGCCATGGAGGGGATTTTAGCGATTCGCGGGGGCGGACGCGAGGGGGCGGAAACGCGCTATGCGTTTCTCGCCAACCATCGGCTCTCACATCGAACGGAAGCCACTCCTAAACCTCCGCTATTTACTTAATAGCATTATTTATCGCAAGCTTTGATTGTTAGACGAAGTTTTCGATTACATAGTCTGCCAATATATCGTACTGTTTATCGATTTTCTTCATGAGCTCAATTTGATTTTGCGCCCATTTCCCCTTAGCGTAATTCTCTTGCGTTGGCCTCTCATCTTTGAGGTATTTAATTGGAACATTCTGCACTAAACTGTCTGGAGCCATAACGTTCATGTCTTCAATTTCAGCAGCAGGATCTGCATTCACAAAATCAGGTATCGCAGAATATGATTCAATTTGTTTGAGCTGACTGATTAGGCCGGAATCGATTGCTGTCCGAACTTTATCAAACTGTGCCTTGTCTGCACCAAGCTTTTTACCGTTTCTCGTATCGAAACCGTTAAATATCCATCCACCAAATTTTGGCTCTCCTTTTTTAGCAACAAAATTATCGGATGGATTTGACTTGCTATAGCGCCTAAGACCTTGCTTCCAGTCGTCAGCAAACGCCGGAAGCACTTGGCCAATAAGACCGACACAATATGCAGAAAATCGATCTGCCGTACACGGAACAATAAAATAGTCAGACGAATATAGAGCAGAGCGAACTATCGAGCTAAACGAAGGCGGCAAATCTATTAGAACATAGTCATACGATTTGCTAAGTTTGCTTGCAGCAGCCTCCGCTATCAATGCCGGCGTCAAAAATCTATACAACCCAGAACCGCCAATCACATCAGTTCCAACATTCAATACATCAGAAAATGTATTAAGCCAAAAATCTCCTGGAATAACATCAAAAGCATTTTCACATGTATATTTTGGATTACATATATATATGTCACCCTGCTTGCTCTGCTGGATAAATGGAAACACAAATGATCTAATAGTCTTTCCAAATGGAGCAGAATCTGTCGGATCAAGACAATCACTGAAACGATCATCACCCAAGCAGGCGATAGATAGATTGCACTGCGGATCAAAATCGATCAACAGAACGGATTTTTCCTTTTCTGCCAATGATGTAGCCAAATTCCAAATCGATGTCGTCTTTCCAACGCCACCCTTGTTGTTGAACATCGATATCGTAAGCGTCATTTTATTGTTCCTACTTCTTAGCCATGCTCGGACTGAGTACTCATCAAAGAGAGGCCCAGACGAAAGCTCCTGCACCGGAGGCGGAAAATCGTGGTGACGTCTTCTCCAGTTCCCAACAGCCGAAGCCGATACTTTTGCCATCTGGGCGATTTCGGCAATTCCAACCAACACGAGACAGCTCCTGGAGATTCGAAAGAAGTGTGCATGATTCGCACAGGCCCGTCAATAACCGTGTGCTCGATACGCACAGATTGCCGGAAGCTTTAATTCGGAAGCACTTGCCGTCCCTGGACCGTGGATTTTCGAGCACGCTTCAAAGGCCGCACTAGGACTCGAGCGGATCGAGCGGAAAGGCTGGCCAACGCCGGAACTCGAAGAGAATCGAGCAGGCTTCCAATCCTGAGAAGCCCGCGCAGCTGGCGTCTCCAAGGACGATGAAACCGTCAGCGCCGCCTTCTGGAACTCGCCCTCGTGCTTCGAGACGGCGGCAAAGCCGCCTCCTCAGCAAGAGGGCGCGGGCGATTGCCATTCCCGCCCCCGCCTCACCCAGCAATTTATCGAAAATCTTCCATCGGCGAAGGCGCTCGCGCAGCGCGTCGGGCGCACCTCATGCGATGCGGCGGAGGGAAAGGCGACGAGACGATCATAGGCCGGCGCTATGTCCACAAAGCCATCCGGCGAAAAGAGCCGCAGCGCGCCGCCTTCGAAACGCTGCGGCAGCGCGTGAAAATAATAGACGAGCGTGAGAACCCGCACGCTGTCGTGTCCGTCCGGCCGCGGCGGCGCATCGGCGTGGCGCTTGAAAAAGCCGCCGTCGCCATAGCGCACCATTTCGATCTCTTTTTTCGTTTCGGACGGCAGACAAACATTCAGCTCGCGCGTCAGATGCGCGAGCGCCGCATCGACAGATGCGGCGAAAGCCGCGCGCAGCGGGCCGAGCTCGAGAAGACGCGACGAATCGCGCACCGACGTATCGATGCGCGCCGCGCGCTCGGCCGTGTAGAAACGCGATTGCGAAAATTCGCTCTTATGCGCCAGCGCGAATTGCATCAGCTCGCCTGCGCGCGCCGCGCCGAGAAAGCCGTCGATGACGACATGCGCAGGCGTGGCGGCGGCGGTCATGGGCGCATCCATTGCGGCGACAGTAGCGCTCGATAGAGCACAGAAAGCCGCATCGGAAAAGCCGCGCCGCGCTCAGCCATGCAAGGCCGCGAAGCGCGCCTTTCGCTCGGCGAAACGCGGCGTCACCCATTCGACCAGCGCTTCGCCCGCCGTCTCCGGGCGCCCGCTGTCGAAGGGCGGCGCCGGCGCATATTCGATCGACAATTGGATCGCGCGCGCGAATTGCTCGCCGGCGATATCGGCCGCGAGCGTCAAGGCGAAATCAATGCCCGCCGTCACGCCGCCGCCGGTGACGACGCGCCCGTCGCGCACGACGCGCGCGGCGTCTGGAACGGCGCCGAACAAGGGCAGAAGATCGCGCCAGGCCCAATGGCAGGCCGCGCGTTTGCCGCGCAAAAGGCCGGCGGCGCCGAGCAGCAGCGAGCCGTTGCAGACCGAGGTCACATAGCGCGCGCCTTCCGCGAGCCGCGCGATCTGCTCCAGAAATTCGCGATCGACCGAGGCCGCCTCGACGCCGGGACCGCCGGGAACGCAGAGGAGATCGCAGCGCTCCACGCCGGCGAGCGCGCGCGTCGAGCCGAATTCGAGACCCGTGTCGGACGCGACGGCGCCGCCCTCGCGCGAGGCGACGACGACCTCGGCGCCGGGCAAGCGCGACAGCACCTCGAAAGGCCCGGTGAAATCGAGCTGGGTGAGCCGCGGAAAAATCGCGAAGACGATGCGCAGGCTTTGGTCGGACATTGCGAGCCTCCCCTTGTTGACGAAGACAGAGTAGCGCCGCTAGGCTCTGTCTCAAATGACGGTTTCCCCACTTTTTCGGACAGATCCATGCGCGCGCGGATCATCGCTCTGCTGATCTTCGACGACTTTCAGATTCTCGATGCGGCGGGACCGATCGCCTCTTTCGAGATCGCCGCGCGCATCGCGCCCGGAGCCTATGCGATACGAACGATCGCCGCCGCTTCCGGCCTCGTGCGCTCCTCTTCCGGCGTCGCCATGGCGGCGGTGAGCTTCGCTGCGGCGCGACGCTGCGACACGCTGCTGATCGCCGGCGGCCTCGGCACGCGCGGCGCCGCCACGGACAGAAGCACGCTGGCTTTCGTCGCCCGCGCAGCGACGCGCGCGCGACGCGTGGCGAGCGTATGCTCGGGCGCCTATGTGCTGGCGGCGGCCGGGCTGCTCGACGGCCGCAGAGCGACGACGCATTGGAGCCGCAGCGGCGATTTTCAGCAACGCTTTCCCAAGGTTCGGCTGGAGCCGGATTTGATCTTCGTGCGCGACGGGCCGATCTGGAGCTCCGCCGGAATCACCGCGGGCATAGATCTCGCCCTGGCGATGATCGGCGACGATCTCGGCGAGGATGTCGCGCGCGCCGTCGCGCGGCAGCTCGTGGTCTATCACCGGCGCCCGGGCGGGCAATCGCAATTTTCCGCGCTGCTGGAATTGGAGAGCAGGCAAGACAAATTCGCGACGCTGCTGCGCTGGGCGAGCGAGCGTCTACGCCAACGCCTCACCGTGGAGGAACTGGCCGCGCAGGCCGCGATGAGCCCACGCAATTTCGCGCGCGCCTTCTCCCGCGCGACCGGCGCGACGCCCGCCAAGGCGATCGAGCGCCTGCGCCTCGACAGAGCGAAGAGCGCGCTGGAGAGCGGCGCCGACACGATCGAGCAAATCGCGCGCGACAGCGGCTTTCGCGATCCAGAACGAATGCGACGCGCGTTTCTGCGCGTTTACGGGCAGCCGCCACAGGCGTTTCGGCGTGGGGGAAGGTTATAGCGGTCCGCGCTCCCTCCACTGCGGTCGCGAATAAAGAGCAATGTATCAGCTTGATTACTGCCATAGAGGCTCTCGAGCCGGCGATCCCTGGCGTAGAGCAATTGTGACGCGAGTCACGCTGGCTGCATCGCCACTATCATCTAGGGGGCGCCAATTGGCCGACTACTCCTCACCGTCATCCTTTTTCTTTTTTACCGCCTCCTGCTTTTCTCCCTTCGATCGATCGAGCAAGCTCCGAATTCTCTCGATCATACGATCTTCGTTTTCGTTATTCGCCATTTCGAGTGTACGCTGATGCTTGTCGATCAAGAAATTACGCTCGGTCGCATCGAGCCTCTCGATCAATTTCGAGAGCTTTTGTTTGTCCATGAATTGCAGGGCTGAAAGGAAAGCGGTATGCCTCGCATCGATATTCGTAGCTTCATTTGAAAAATAACGCATCAGCTCTAGTGCTTTAGACTGATAACGGAACATGATGAGCGCAAGAACCTCGCACAGAATGACGAACGCATAGGTCGGCCCATGTCTCAGCAACACCACCTCCCACTCGACATGCTGCTGTAGCAATTCTGGACTTTTCCAGTATTGATAATACGTACCGACCAATACAAATCCGAGCACCAGAAGACCTATAATTGCGAGATTCATTCCAGAACCACGAAACACTCTCGCCTGTCGCTCCGCCAAACTGGCATATTCGAGAGACCTGTTACGCATCTGCAAGAATCTATCACCACTGTCACGACGAATTTGATTTATTTTTGTTATATCATCTGATTGCTCCGCCAATATTTTGCCAATGGACTCTACTATGTTGTTCCCAAAAAGTTCATCAATTCTCGAAGACAACTCATACTTTATTAAATTGTCTGCCTTGTCAGCCCAGCCCGACACCGCGGAATCGACAACGATCCGTGCACGTTGTTCAAAATCTCTCGCCAAGGTATCGGCAGTCGACGCAACGTTTCGCTCTGCCGATGACAACGCTTCAGCATCCGCCAGGCTGACCGATTGTTTAATTTTGTCGCCATCAAATGATAGCGATACCGCAAAAAACGAAGAAGCAACCGCAATTAGACAAGCCACTATAAATGGAACATTATCAGCCGAGTTAATAATATTAAATACAACTCTTTTAAAAGATTCATCTATATAATACATTACATACAATGAGCTAGCAGTAAATATAGCTAGAGAGATACGCGCAACAATTGCCCTGTTACGGAGCAGCGAATTCCAAAATTTCTTAACAGGAGAGTTATGCTCGCGGTCAACCATCACGCAATACCTTTGCCAAATGCAGCTGTCGTTGCTTGATCCATATTCGGAGAATCAGTGGGCGCTATCACCAAGATTGTGCGGCATATGGCAATGTTCTTTTGATTACCGACTATTGGACCCAGGACTGGAACCGCGGCGTCACATGCGCGCACGGAAATACGGGTTGAACTGGCGGAAGGGGTGGGATTCGAACCCACGGTGAAGTTTCCCCCACGGCGGTTTTCAAGACCGCTGCCTTAAACCACTCGGCCACCCTTCCGAACCCGGAGCCGGACCGGACTCGCGGCGAAGCCTATCGCTTCTCTATGACCGCGCGTCAACCGGCCGCGCGCCTGGCGCGTCATCTTCTCCTCCGATTTCACGCTCGGCGCGAAACTGCTAAATACCGCAGTGAACGCGGCCGCCGCGTGAGCTTCGGCGCAGGAAAAACGACATGAGCCTCTCGGCCGAAGAAATCGAGCGCTACGCGCGCCATATCGTTCTGCGCGAGGTCGGCGGGCCGGGCCAGCAGCGACTGAAGAAAGCGCGCGTGCTCGTCGTCGGCGCGGGCGGGCTCGGCGCGCCTTTGCTGCAATATCTCGCGGCGGGCGGCGTCGGCGCGCTGGGCATTGTCGATGACGACGAGGTCTCGCTGTCCAATCTGCAGCGTCAGGTGATCCATCACACCACCGCCGTCGGGCGGCTGAAGGTGGACAGCGCCAAGGACGCCATCCATCGGCTCAACCCGCATGTGCATGTCGAGCCCCATGCGCTGCGCCTCGGCGAGCAGAATGCGCGGGCGCTGATCGCGGATTACGACATTATCGCCGACGGCTCCGATAATTTTGCGACGCGCTATCTCGTCTCGGACGCCTGCTTCTACGAAAAAAAGCCGCTGGTTACAGCGGCGGTCGGCGGCTTCGACGCCTCGCTGACGACGCTGCGTCCCTTCGAGAGCGACGCCGAGGGCCGGCCCAACCCGACCTATCGCTGCCTCTTCCCCGCGCCGCCTCCGGCGGGCGCCGTGCCGAGCTGCGAGGAGGCCGGCGTGCTCGGCGCGCTCACCGGAATCGTCGGCGCGATGATGGCGCTGGAAGTGATCCGCGAGATCGTCGGCTTCGGCGAGGGGCTGGTCGGGCGTCTGCTGCTGATGGACGCCCGCTCCATGCGCTTCGAGACCCTGCGCTACGGCTATGACCCCGACAATCCGCTGACCGGCGTCACAGCGCCGCGATAATTGCGATCTCGACCTTGTAATCCGGCGTCACGAGCTTCGCCTCGACAGTGGCGCGCGCCGGCGGATTGCTCTTGTCGACCCAGGCGTCCCACACCGAGTTCATCTCGGCGAAAGTGGCGATGTCGGCGAGATAGATCGTCGCCGAGAGAATCTTCGCCTTCTCGCTGCCGGCCTCCTGCAGAATCGTGTCGATGAGGCCGAGAATCTCGCGCGTCTGATCGGCGACCGCGCCGCCCTTGGCCGCCTCGGCCACCTGGCCCGCCGTATAGATCACGCCGCCATGAACGACGGCCTTGCTCATGCGCGCGCCGGCGCCGATCCGCTTGATGGACATTTTTGAGTTTCTCCGAAAGTTGCGAGTGGGCTCTGGGAGGAGCTGCGGCGGCGGGGAGCCGCTTCATAGGCTGGAGCTATCTATCGAGTGAAAAGCTCTATCGTAGCTCTACATACACAAAGAGCGGGGACGGCCCTTGCCTCTCCCCACTCTTTGGTACCCGTCCTTTGACCGGACTCGTCGTTTGGCGCCATCCGCGAGAATAGTGTGGAGCGTCTCGCGAGACGTGCAGAGTTCCGGCGTCCTCCCCGACTTGGACCTCAGCCAGCGATTGGTCGAACGCATTCTGCGTTCATATGTTTTTAGCCAGCTCGGCGAAGGGGACATTATGACAGCCGTGGCGTTTTGTCACCCAAAAAAGCCTGCCGCTGGAATGAATTTGTGCGGAGGGCGCCCGCCTTCGGGGCAGGCTGTTCTCCGCTCGAGCGAAAAGGCGCGCCGACCCACCCTGGAAGCCGGCGCGCCCACCTACCTGAAGGGATAGGTCAGAGCGGGATATTGTCGTGCTTCTTCCAGGGGTTTTCCAATTCCTTGTGGCGCAGCAGGGCGAGCGCGCGGGCGATGCGCTTGCGCGTCGCGCTCGGCATGATGACCTCGTCGATATAGCCGCGCTCGGCGGCGACGAAGGGCGACAGGAAGCGGTCCTCATATTCCTTGGTGCGCTGGGCGATCTTCTCCGCATCGCCGATATCGGCGCGGAAGATGATCTCGACCGCGCCCTTGGCGCCCATGACGGCGATCTGCGCCGAGGGCCAGGCGTAGTTGACGTCGCCGCGCAAATGCTTGGAGGCCATGACGTCATAGGCGCCGCCGAAGGCCTTGCGCGTGATGAGCGTCACTTTCGGCACAGTGGCCTCGGCATAGGCGAAGAGCAGCTTGGCGCCATGCTTGATGAGGCCGCCATATTCCTGCGCCGTGCCGGGCAGGAAGCCGGGAACGTCGACGAAGGTGACGATCGGAATATTGAAGCAGTCGCAGAAGCGCACGAAGCGCGCCGCCTTTTTGGAGGCGTCGATGTCGAGCACGCCGGCCAGCACCATGGGCTGATTGGCGACGAAGCCGACCGTGCGGCCCTCGATGCGGCCGAAGCCGACGACGATGTTCCTGGCGTGCGTCTCCTGAATCTCGAAGAAATCGCCTTCATCGGCGATCTTCGTGATCAGCTCCTTGATATCATAGGGCTTGTTCGGATTGTCGGGGACCAGAGTGTCGAGCGAGGCGTCCAGGCGCTCGGCCTCGTCGAAGCTCGGCCACTCCGGCGGCTCCTCCTTATTGGAGGAAGGCAGGAAATCGATGAGCCGGCGCATCTGCAGCAGCGCCTCGACATCGTTGTCGAAGGCCTTGTCGGCGATGGAGCTCTTGGTGGTATGCACCGAGGCGCCGCCGAGCTCTTCCGCCGTCACGGTCTCATTGGTGACGGTCTTCACGACGTCCGGGCCGGTGACGAACATATAGCTCGTGTCGCGCACCATGAAGATGAAGTCGGTCATGGCCGGCGAATAGACGTCGCCGCCGGCGCAAGGCCCCATGATGACGGAAATCTGCGGGATGACGCCCGAGGCCATCACATTGCGCTGGAACACCTCGCCATAGCCGCCGAGCGCCGCGACGCCCTCCTGAATGCGCGCGCCGCCGGCGTCGAACAGGCCGATGATCGGCGCCCGGTTCTTGAGCGCCATATCCTGCAGCTTGGTGATTTTCTGAGCGTGGGTCTCGGACAGCGAGCCGCCGAAGACGGTGAAGTCCTTGGCGAAGACGAAGACGGCGCGGCCATTGACCGTGCCCCAGCCGGTGACGACGCCGTCGCCGGAGATTTTCTCGCCCTTGTCCATGCCGAAATCGGCGCAGCGGTGCTCGACGAACATGTCGAACTCCTCGAAGGAGCCGTGATCGAGCAGCAGCTCGATGCGCTCGCGCGCCGTGAGCTTGCCGCGCGCATGCTGCGCGTCGATGCGCTTGACGCCGCCGCCGAGACGCGCCGAGGCGCGCCGCTGCTCGAGACCTTCGATGATATGTTTCATGGAACGACCGATCCTACAGGTTGAATGGATGCGCCGAGGAGTTCCCCGCTCGACGGCTCTTTTACAGCTTTGGCGAGCCGAGCCGCCAGCGGGCGATCTCGGCGGCGGAAAGAAGATGAACGCGATCCGGCGAGGTGCGCTCCGCCAGCGCGATGAGATCGCGGCTGACGCCCATGGAATCGCTGTAGCGGGTGAGCGTGCGGCGCATGCCGCCGTCGTCGTAGCGGCGCTCGCGCATCACCTCCCCGCTCGTCGGATCGACGCCATCGACATAATTGAACATGCGATGGACGCCGACGCGGCTCTGGCGCGGGATCACCCGCTTGCGGCCGCCCATCAGCGCATAGACGCAGGCGGAATAGCAGCGGCCGGAAACCAGCGCCCCGCTCGTCGGCTCGACGCGCGCGACGATCACCGCCATGCCCAGCCGGCGCAGCGCCTGGCCGAGCTGCATGGAGGCGAGCACGCGCCCACCGGGCGAGTCGAGCAGCACAATGCTGCGCAGCTCGGTCTCATGTCCCTGCTCGCGCAGAAAACCGACAAAGGCCTCGGCCGTGTCCTCGACGATCTCGCCCTCCGCCACGATGACGCGCGGGCAGTGGTCGGCGCAGCGGGCGCTCGCCGTCGTCGCGAGATGGAACGACATCTCCTCGGCGCGGGCCGGAGGCGCCGCGAGCAATACGGCCAAGGCGAGGAGAAGGACGAAATTTCGGCTCATGCTCTCGGCGCTGCGTCTCTCATCCCTTGCGGCCAATTCCCGCCCTCCCGCGCGCCCCGGCGCGGCCGAATGACGGGGCCTCTCCCGGAGCGCGGCGTGGTGGGCGGTGACGGACTCGAACCGCCGACCCTCTCGGTGTAAACGAGACGCTCTACCGACTGAGCTAACCGCCCGCGCGCCGACCGAGATCGACGCCGCATTGTTTACGGGAGGGCGCCCCCTCCGCGCAAGACGCGTCGCGCAGGCGTTTTGAAACGACAATGCCGCCGGCGACGTTCGCGCCCCGGCGGCGAGCCTGGAAATCGGTCGAAAGGGGAGATCGGCGCGACAGGCCAGCCTCGCTCGGCTCACTTGGTCTTGTTGAGCTCCGCTTTGAGCGTGGCGCCGGGCTTGAAGCGGGCGCTCGTGGAAGCGGGGATCTTGATCTCTTCGCCGGTCGCGGGATTACGGCCCTTGCCGGCCGCGCGCTTCTTGACCGAGAAGGTGCCGAAACCGACGAGCCGCACCTCTTCGCCCTTCTTGAGGGCCAAGGTGATGCCGTCGATCACCGCGTCGATGGCGGCGGCGGCGGCGGCCTTCGAGGTTTCGGTCGCCTCGGCGACATGCTCGACCAGTTCCAATTTATTGACCATGGTCTCATCCCTTCTGCTTCCGCCGGGAGCCGGTCGTCGACACGGGCTGAGCGCCGAAAATCGAGCGGCGTCGAATCGTTCGGACCCGGCACAGAGGAGTGATGTGCCGGAATGTCAGCAAAAGCAAGGGTTAGAACAACAGGCAGCGCCGGAATCCCTGGAATTCCGGGCGCCTATGGGCGAGATAATGGGAAAATCCCCGGCGAGCCGGGCTTCGAGCCGCCGAGCCCGAGGGCGACGGCCCCTCCCCCGCGGCAAAGCCGCAGTCGGAGGGGCCGGAGCCTTCAGTGGGCGCGCACGCCGGCTGCGTCGTCCTCGACGACCGTCTTGGCGATCTGAGCCGTAGGCTCCTCCCAGACGATCGGCGTCGGCTGACGCACGAGCGCGTGAGCGAGCACCTCGTCCATTCGCGAGACCGGCACGACCTCGAGGCCATTTTTCACCGAGTCGGGTATATCGGCGAGGTCCTTGGCGTTCTCTTCCGGGATCAGCACCTTCTTGAGGCCGCCGCGCAGAGCCGCGAGCAGCTTCTCCTTCAGGCCGCCGATCGGCAGCACGCGGCCACGCAGCGTGATCTCGCCGGTCATGGCGATGTCGCGGCGCACCGGAATGCCGGTGAGGATCGACACGATCGTCGTCGCCATCGCCGTGCCGGCCGAGGGGCCATCCTTGGGCGTCGCGCCTTCCGGCACATGCACATGGATGTCGCGACGGTCGAAGAGCGGCGGCTCGATGCCGAAATCGACGGCGCGGGAGCGCACGTAAGATGCGGCGGCGGAGATCGACTCCTTCATCACATCCTGCAGATTGCCGGTCACGGTCATCTTGCCCTTGCCGGGCATCATCACGCCTTCGATCGTCAGCAGCTCGCCGCCGACGCCGGTGACGGCGAGGCCGGTGACGACGCCCACCTGATCCTCGAGCTCCGCCTCGCCGTAGCGGAACTTATGCACGCCGAGATAATCGGTGATGTTGTCATTGGTGACATGGACCTTCTTGCCCTTCTCCTTGGAGAGCAGAATTTCCTTCACCGCCTTGCGGGCGAGATTGGAGATCTCGCGCTCGAGATTGCGCACGCCGGCTTCCCGCGTGTAGCGGCGCACCAGCGTCAGCAGCGCTTCGTCGTCGATCGACCATTCGTCGGCGGCGAGGCCGTGCTTCTTGACCGCATTCGGAATGAGATGCTTGCGCGCGATCTCGGCCTTCTCGTCCTCCGTGTAGCCGGCGATGCGGATGAGCTCCATGCGGTCCATCAGAGGCGCAGGGATGTTCAGCGTGTTCGACGTCGTCACGAACATGACATTGGACAGGTCGTAATCGACCTCGAGATAGTGATCCGCGAAAGTGGCGTTCTGCTCGGGATCGAGCACCTCGAGCAGAGCGGACGACGGATCGCCGCGGAAGTCCATGCCCATCTTGTCGATCTCGTCGAGCAGGAAGAGCGGGTTGGACGTCTTCGCCTTGCGCATCGACTGGATGATCTTGCCGGGCATGGAGCCGATATAGGTGCGGCGATGGCCGCGGATCTCCGCCTCGTCGCGCACGCCGCCGAGCGACATGCGCACGAACTCGCGGCCCGTGGCCTTGGCGATCGACTTGCCGAGCGAGGTCTTGCCGACGCCGGGCGGGCCGACGAGGCACAGGATCGGGCCGGTCAGCTTATTGGCGCGGCTCTGCACGGCGAGATATTCGAGAATGCGCTCCTTGACCTTCTCGAGGCCGAAATGATCGGCGTCGAGAACGCTCTGCGCAGCCTCGAGATCGCGCTTGATCTTGGACTTCTTGCCCCAGGGCAGCGCCAGCAGCCAGTCGAGATAATTGCGCACCACCGTCGCTTCCGCGGACATGGGCGACATTTGACGCAGCTTCTTGAACTCGGCGACGGCCTTGTCGCGCGCCTCCTTGGAGAGCTTGGTGTTCTTGATGCGCTCCTCGAGCTCGGCGAGATCGTCCTTGCCGTCCTCGTCGCCCAGCTCCTTCTGGATCGCCTTCATCTGCTCGTTGAGATAATACTCGCGCTGCGTCTTCTCCATCTGGCGCTTGACGCGCGTGCGGATGCGCTTCTCCACCTGCAGCACGGAGATCTCGCTCTCCATCAGCGCGAGGCATTTCTCCAGGCGCTTGGCGACGGCGATCGTCTCCAGCACATCCTGCTTCTCGGCGATCTTCACCGAGAGATGCGAGGCGACCGTGTCGGCGAGCTTGGAGAAATCGTCGATCTGCGTGACCGCCGCGGCGATCTCCGGCGAGACCTTCTTGTTGAGCTTCACATAAGAGTCGAACTCCGCGATGACGGAGCGGCCGAGCGCCTCCACCTCGACGGGCTGATCGATCTCGTCGCCGAGCGCCTCGGCGTCGGCCTCGTGATATTCATCGACGCGCGTGTAATTGCGCACCTTGGCGCGGCCGACGCCTTCCACCAGCACTTTGACAGTGCCGTCGGGCAGCTTCAGCAGCTGCAGCACGGAAGCGAGCGTGCCGATGGAGTAGATCGCGTCGGGAGCCGGATCGTCGTCGCCCGCATTCTTCTGCGTCGCGAGCAGAATGAGCCGCTCGGACTTCGTCACCTCTTCCAGCGCGCGGATAGACTTGTCGCGCGCGACGAAGAGCGGAACGATCATATGCGGAAAGACCACTATGTCGCGCAGCGGCAGAACCGGATAACTCTCGATTGCGCCGGGAACGATGGAATTGCGCTTTTCGTTCGTCATATCTTTTTTCCTGTTCCGTTTCGCTCCCCGCCGGGGAAGCGGGGCGAGGCGACGCTCTGACGCAAAGGGACGCTTCTGACGTTAAAGGGACGCTTGCAAGTTCCAGGCCCGACAATCCGGCGGAAATCCGCCTTTCGAGAGACCCGCTCACACGCGAACGGCGTCGAAGGCGATTACGCAACAAATGGGCCTAGCGGCAGAACGATTCAAGATACTGGAAAAACAGACGCATGCGGCAGAATGGGCGGGAGCTGCGAAAGAAGTCGCGCTCCCGCGCCTAAAAAAGCGTCAGGCGCTGGCGCCGCCGCTCTTTTCGTTACGCTCGGCGTAAATGTAGAGCGGACGCGCCTTGCCCTCGACGACCTCGGGTCCGATGACGACCTGCTCCACGCCCTCGAGGCCCGGCAGCTCGAACATGGTGTCGAGCAGAATGCCCTCCATGATGGAGCGCAGGCCGCGCGCGCCGGTGTGGCGCTCGATCGCCTTGCGGGCGACGGAGGAGAGCGCCTCGTCCTGGAAGGTGAGCTCGGTGCTCTCCATCTCGAACAGCCGCTGATACTGCTTGACCAGCGCGTTCTTCGGCTCGGTGAGGATGCGCTTCAGCGCCTCCTCGTCGAGATCCTCGAGCGTGGCGATCACCGGCAGACGGCCGACGAACTCCGGGATGAGGCCGAACTTGAGCAGATCCTCCGGCTGCACATGGCGGAAAATATCGCCGGTGCGGCGCTCGTCCGGCGCCTGCACATTGGCGCCGAAGCCGATGGAGGTGCCCCGACCGCGCGAGGAGATGATCTTCTCGAGGCCGGCGAAGGCGCCGCCGCAGATGAAGAGAATGTTGGTCGTGTCGACCTGCAGAAACTCCTGCTGCGGATGCTTGCGCCCGCCCTGCGGCGGCACGGAGGCGATGGTGCCTTCCATGATCTTCAGCAGCGCCTGCTGCACGCCCTCGCCCGACACGTCGCGCGTGATCGACGGATTGTCGGATTTGCGCGAGATCTTGTCGATCTCGTCGACATAGACGATGCCGCGCTGCGCGCGCTCGACATTGTAGTCGGAGGCCTGCAGCAGCTTGAGGATGATGTTCTCGACATCCTCGCCGACATAGCCCGCCTCGGTGAGCGTCGTGGCGTCGGCCATTGTGAAGGGCACATCGAGGATGCGCGCCAGCGTCTGCGCCAGCATCGTCTTGCCGACGCCCGTCGGGCCGATGAGCAGAATGTTGGATTTCGCCAGCTCGACGTCGCCATGCTTGGCGGCGTGATTGAGGCGCTTGTAGTGATTGTGCACGGCGACCGACAGCACGCGCTTGGCCTGCGCCTGGCCGATCACATAATCGTCGAGAACCTTGCAGATCTCGCGAGGCGTCGGAATGCCGTCGCGCTGCTTGACGATGGACTTGTTCTCCTCGCGGATGATGTCCATGCACAGCTCGACGCATTCGTCGCAGATGAAAACCGTCGGACCCGCGATGAGCTTGCGCACCTCATGCTGGCTCTTGCCACAAAATGAGCAGTAGAGCGTGTTCTTCGAATCGCTGCTGCCGACCTTGCTCATGTCTCGTCTCCTGACCGATCGGCCCGCTGTGGCGAATCGAACCAACCTCACTCGATATCAGCGAGGGCCTAACAAAAGGTGCAAGCAGGCTCGCCCCGCCGCTCTCCCCCGTCCCCCAGCCTCCGGCGTCTACCGCGGATGCCAGTCTATAAGTCCCGGCCCGCAATGCAACCACGACGCCCGCATATAAATCAAGCAAGAATCGCGCCTTGGGAAGAGGGCCTGCGCCTTTTCTCGGCGCCTCCCCCTTCTAAAGAGTAAATTCCCTGGAAATCAAGCTCTTGACCCAGGGCGTCGCCGAATGTGCGACAGTCTCGAGACGTTACGTTCTCAGTTTTTTGGCGACAGGATTCAAGCGGAGCCTGTACGCATCCGGCATTCCCGAGCCGAGCAGAGGACGCAGATAAAGCCGGAAGGCGTCAGTGACATCCGTGCCATCCGCTGTCAGAAACTCGGCCGGCATCACCTTGGTCTTGCCGGCGACCTCCACGAGCGGCGTGAGCCGATAATCCACAGAGTAGAATCCCGTGCGGTGAATCGTCACGGAGCCGTCGCGATCGCCCCATAGCGCGAACTGCACCGCCTTCTCGCCGACCTCGCGCGCCTCGCGCTGATCCACATCGGAGACACAGCCGACGAAGCTGCGCTGCACATAGCCGAAAGTGTCGGCGCGCACGCGCTTCAAGCCGAGCTTCGTCTTGACGAGCTCGGTCAGCATATCGGCGAGAGCGCCGCCGCCCAGATGCACATTGCCATGCGCGTCCTTCTCCACCTGCTCGGCGAGCTTGACCGCGATCGGCGTATGGTTCTCGTCGGAGATTCCCTCGGACACGGCGACGACGCAGCGCCCATATTTGTCCATCGTCGCCTTGACGTCGGCGAGGAAACGCTCCGTGTCGAAGACGCGCTCCGGCACATAGATGAGATGCGGCCCGTCGTCCGGGAATTTCTTGCCGAGCGCGGAAGCCGCGGTGAGAAAGCCGGCATGGCGGCCCATGACCACGGCGATATAGACGCCGGGCAGCGCCCAATTGTCGAGATTGGCGCCGGCGAAGGCCTGCGCGACCCAACGCGCCGCGGAGGGAAAGCCCGGCGTGTGGTCGTTGATCATCAGGTCATTGTCGATCGTCTTCGGAATATGGACGACGCGCAGCGGATAATCGGCCTTGATCGCCTCCTCGGAAACGATGCGCACCGTGTCGGAGCTGTCGTTTCCGCCGATATAGAAGAAGCAGCCGATCTCATGCGCGCGCAGCACCTCGAAGATCTCGTGGCAATATTTGAGATCGGGCTTGTCGCGCGTCGAGCCCAGCGCCGAGGAGGGCGTGCAGGCGACCATCTCGAGATTATGCGTCGTCTCCTGCGTCAGATCGACGAAGTCCTCATTCACGATTCCGCGCACGCCATGATAGGCGCCATAGACGCGATCCACTGCGCGGAACTTGCGCGACTCGAGCACGGCGCCGACCAGAGACTGATTGATGACGGCGGTCGGTCCGCCGCCTTGCGCGATGAGGACCTTGGAGAAATCGATCTTCGACACGAGGAATGCTCCGAGAGAGAGTAGTCAGTCGTGAGTGGCGAGCGACGACGAGCGAGCGTGAGAAACGCCGCTCGCCACGCCCGTCGCGTTTCTCACACCAATGCGCCGTGGCAGTGCTTGAACTTCTTGCCGGAGCCGCAGGGGCAGGCCTCGTTGCGGCCGACCTTGCCCCAGGTCGCGGGATTGGCGGGATCGCGCGCGGCCTCGGCCTCCGCCGCGCCGCCGCTCGTCGCCTGCGACGAAAAATCTGCGGCGGCGAGCCGGGCGTTGAGCTCGGCGAGCGCGTCTCCGCCGCCGCCCGCGGCGTTCGGGTCGGGATGCACATATTCCATGGGCGGCAATTCGGCCGGAGCCGGCGGCGCCTCGAAGGAGACCTCGACGCGCATCAGCTGCGAGGTGACGGTCTCGTCCCAATGCGTCATCAGGCTGCGGAACAGCTCCAGCGCCTCGGACTTGTATTCGTTGAGCGGATCGCGCTGCGCCATGCCGCGCCAGCCGATCACCTGGCGGAGATGATCGAGCACGACGAGATGGTCGCGCCACAGATGGTCGAGCGCCTGCAGCACCACCTGCTTCTCGATCATGCGCGAGAGCTGCTCGGTGTTGCGCTCGACGCGCTCGGCGTAGGACTGGTTCGCTGCGGCGAGCAGGCGCTCCTTGATCTCCTCGTCGGCGATGCCTTCTTCCTTCGCCCAATCCTCGATCGGCAGATCGAGATTGAGCTGCGCGCGCGCCGCCTCGGAGAGGCCTTCGACGTCCCAGGCCTCGGCGTAGGCGTCATGCGGAATATGCTTGGCGACGAGCTCGACGACCACGTCCTCGCGCATCTCGTTCACCGTCTCCTCGACGCTCTCCTCCGCCATGATCTCGCGCCGGCGCTCGAAGATCACCTTGCGCTGGTCGTTCATGACATTGTCGAATTTGAGGATGTTCTTGCGAATGTCGAAGTTGCGCGCCTCGACCTTGTGCTGCGCCTTCTCCAGCGCCTTGTTGATCCAGGGATGGACGATCGCCTCGCCCTCCTGCAGGCCGAGCTTCACCAGCATCGACTCCATGCGCTCAGAGCCGAAGATGCGCATGAGATCGTCCTGCAGCGACAGGAAGAATTTCGAGCGGCCGGGATCGCCCTGACGGCCCGAGCGGCCGCGCAGCTGATTGTCGATGCGGCGGCTCTCGTGACGCTCGGTGCCGATGATGTAGAGGCCGCCGGCGACCAGCGCCTTCTCCTTGAAATCGGCGATCTCGGCGCGAATCTCGGCCTCCTTCGCCTCGCGGGCGGCGCCCTCGAGCCCGGCGCATTCCTGCGAGACGCGCATCTCTATATTGCCGCCGAGCTGAATGTCGGTGCCGCGGCCGGCCATATTGGTGGCGATGGTGATCGCGCCCGGCACGCCGGCCTCGGCGACGATATAGGCCTCCTGCTCGTGGAAGCGCGCATTGAGCACGGCGAACTGCCGCGACGGCTGGCCGCTGCGCGCCGCCTCATAGAGCTTGGCGAGCGCCTTCGCCGGCTCGGAGAAGTCGATCTGCTTATAGCCCTTGGAGAGCAGGAATTCGGCGAGCTGCTCGGATTTCTCGATCGACGTCGTGCCGACGAGCAGCGGCTGCATCTTGGCGTTCGCCGCCTCGATCTCGCTCGCGATGGCGTCGAGCTTCTCGCGGCCGGTGCGATAGACCTCGTCGTCCTCGTCTATGCGCTGCACCGGGCGATTGGTCGGAATCTCGACCACGTCGAGCTTGTAGATCTCTGCGAATTCGTCGGCCTCAGTGGAGGCCGTGCCGGTCATGCCGGCGAGCTTTTCATAGAGGCGGAAATAATTCTGGAAGGTGATGGAGGCGAGGGTCACGTTCTCCGGCTGGACGGTCTGGCGCTCCTTGGCCTCGAGCGCCTGATGCAGCCCTTCCGAATAGCGCCGGCCCGGCATCATGCGGCCGGTGAACTCGTCGATGATGACGACCTCGCCCTTGCGGACGATGTAGTCCTTGTCGCGCTGAAACAGCTTGTGCGCGCGCAAGCCCTGATTGACGTGGTGGACGAGCGTGACGTTCTGCGCCTCGTAGAGCGCGCCGTCGGCGAGCACGCCGGCCTCGGCCAGCAGCTCCTCCATATGCTCATTGCCGGCCTCCGTCAGATTGACCGTGCGCTGCTTCTCGTCGAGCTCGTAATCTTCCTTGTCGAGCTTGGGGATCAGCTTGTCTATGGCGTTGTAGAGATCGGATTTGTCGTCCGAATGGCCGGAGATGATGAGCGGCGTGCGCGCCTCGTCGATGAGGATCGAATCCACCTCGTCGACGATGGCGTAGACATGCGGGCGCTGCACCATCTGCGCCAGCTCATACTTCATATTGTCGCGCAGATAGTCGAAGCCGAACTCGTTATTGGTGCCATAGGTGATGTCGCTGGCGTAGGCTTCGGCGCGCTCCTCGTCCGAAATATCATGGACGATGACGCCGACGCTGAGGCCGAGGAAGCGATAGACCCGGCCCATCCATTCGGCGTCGCGGCGGGCGAGATAGTCGTTGACGGTGACGACATGAACGCCGCGGCCGGGCAGCGCGTTGAGATAGACCGCGAGCGTCGCGACCAGCGTCTTGCCCTCGCCGGTGCGCATCTCGGCGATGGCGCCCTCGTGCAGGACCATGCCGCCGATCAGCTGGACGTCGAAATGCCTCTGGCCGAGCACGCGCTTGGCCGCCTCGCGGACGGTGGCGAAGGCCGGGACCAGCAGATCGTCGAGCCGCGCGCCATTGGCGAGCTGTTCGCGGAACTCCTCGGTGCGCCCCCGCAGCGCCTCATCGGACAAAGCCGCAAGCTCGGGCTCCAAAGCGTTGATCGCCTTGACCTTCGGCTGATAGGTCTTGAGCCGGCGGTCGTTGGCCGAGCCGAAAATCTTCTTGGCGAGAGCGCCGAGCATGCGCAAACCTTTCTAGATGAGCCTCCGGCGATGAGCCGGCGGAGGCCGCCTTTTCGCACATGTTCCTTTCGATTTGCCAATTTCTTTTCGAAAGGTCGGCGGGCGCGGCCGCGCGCTCGCGCTCACGGCTGCGGCGCGACGACGGGCGAGAGATAAGAGGCGCCCGAACCCTTGTCAATGTAAGGGGAAGCGGTCCTCCACGGCGCCGGATTCGCTTGATAACAGTTATTGGAGCATGACATAACTCCTATCATCGACGCGATATCGAAGGATGATGTCATGGCCATCAGCGCTGACTTGGGAAGCCAGCTGGAGACGTTCGTCGCCGAGCTGGTGGCGTCCGGCCGCTACAATTCGAAGAGCGAGGTTCTGCGGGAAGGGGTGCGGCTCATCCAGGAACGCGAAGCTCGCCTCGCCGCGCTGGACCTCGCGATCGCCCGCGGCGTCGCCGATGCGGAGGCTGGGCGCGTCGAGCCCGCGAGCGCCGTCTTCGACCGGCTGGAGGCCAAGTTCAAGGCCATGGCCGAGCGTCGCCGCTGACGGCTGATGATCGTCGTCATTACCACACGGGCAGAGGCCGACCTCGAGCGGATCGGCGAGCGCATTGCCGAGGAGAACCCGCAGAGGGCCGTCTCATTCGTGCGGGAGCTGCGGGAAATATGTGAGGGCCTCGGCGAAATGCCGAAGCGATTTCCCCTCGCGCCGCGCTTCGAGCGCGCCGGAATCCGCCGCAGAGTTCATGGCAACTATCTGATCTTCTACCGGATCGGACGCGAGACCGTCGAAGTGGTCCATGTGCTGCACGGCGCGATGGATTACGAGCCGCTTTTGTTTCCCGAAGGGTGAAGGGATCGCGGATCCCTCACTCCGGCGCCTCCTCTATCCGCCGGAACGGCTGCGGCAGCCGGCCCTGCTCCAATAGTCTCGAGAACAGGCGCAGCCCGGCCGGCTCATTGCCATTGGGATGCACCAGCACGATGGAGCCGTCCCGCGGCGGCGGCGACAGCACCAGCCAGGCGTCCGCGCCGAGCGCGATCAGATGGCGGCGGCGCAGCTCCTCCATCAGCCGCGCATCGGCGACGAGGCCGGGAAAGCGGAAAAACACGGAAGGCGTCGCGCCGCGCTCGATCAGCAGCCGCTCCACCCGGAAAATCTCGGCGTCGAGATCGACGCCCGGCCGCAGCAGATAATTCTGTGCATCGGCGAGGCGGGGAACATAAGGGTGGCTGTAGGAATGGCCGACCCAGTCGATTCGCAGCGCCCCATTCGCCGCCTCGCCCATCAGCCAGTCGAAATCCGCGCCATGGCGCTCGATCCACAGCCCCGACACGGACAGCGCGACCGGCGCGCCGGGAGCGAGCTCGGCCAATCGGCGCAGAAATTCGCGGTCGAGCGGGCGGCGGCTCGGGCAGAGATCGCCGGTCAGAAAGGAGCCCGCCCCCGCCCCATGAGCGAGGCCGGCGCTGATCGACAGGCTTCGCCCGGCGGCGGCGAGGCGCGGCTCGTCGGGGTCGCCCGGCCGCGGCCGCAAGGCGCGCAAAAAGCGCGTGTCCTTCTGCTCCGCCTCGGTCGTCTCGAAGCAGCGCCAGACGCTCTCCCTCTCGAGGCGCGTCTCCAGCGTGGCCGAATCGACCGTCAGCACGACCGTCTCGCCGTCTAGCCGCATGCGGCGAGTGGCGAGGCGCTTCTCGCCCTCCGGCCCATGGCATTCGAGCAAGACAGGCCGATAATCCACGAGACGGCGCGCCGCCTCCCGCCCCCGAGCCGCCGGGACGATTGCGAGAATTACGGCGAGCGCCCAGAATAAAGCCGCGGCGCGCCTTTGCGGGAGATGGTCCATGATCGAAAAAGCTCCTCCCGAGAAACCGCCTGCCGAGAAACCGCCTGCCGACAAACCGCTGGCAGAAACCTTGCCCGCCGCGGAGACGCTCGCCGTCGTCTTCCACGATCTCGCCCGCGAGAGCCCGGCCGTCGCGGCGGCGCTCGGCGGCGAGATCGCCGCGAGATTCCGCCCGCGCGACGAGGCGCCCTTCTCCACCATCGCCCATGACGAGAAGGGCGCGCTAATCGGCGGGCTCAACGGCGTCTCGCATTGGCGCTGGCTCTATATAAGGCACTTATGGGTCGCGCCGGAGAGTCGCGGCATGGGGCTCGGGACCGCTCTGCTGCGCCGCGCCGAGTCCGAAGCCCGCGCGCGCGCCTGCCTCGGCCTTTATATCGATAGCTTCGATCCGCGCGCGGCGGCGCTCTATGAGCGTTTCGGCTTCACGCGCTTCGGCGAGATCGCCGACTTTCCGCCCGGCCACAGCCGCATGTTCTTCTCCAAGAGGATCGCATGACGGACATGACCGCCATGGTCCTGCGGCGGCCGGGAACGCCGCTCGCGGCCGAGCGCCGCCCCCTGCCCCGCTCCGGCTCCGGCGAATTGCTGCTCGCTGTCGAGGCCTGCGGCGTCTGCCGCACCGATCTCCATGTCGTCGACGGCGAGCTCGAACATCCGAGGCTGCCGATCGTTCCCGGCCATGAGATCGTCGGCCGCGTGTCCGCGATCGGCGCCGGCGTCGCGGGCTTTTCTGTTGGAGAACGCGTCGGCGTCCCCTGGCTCGGCCACACATGCGGCTGCTGCCCCTATTGCTCCAGCGGCCGCGAAAATCTCTGCGACGATCCGCTCTTCACCGGCTACACGCGCGACGGCGGCTACGCCACGCATACGGTCGCCGACGCCTCCTATTGCTTCCCGCTGCCGTCCGATGGCGATGCCGCGGCTCTGGCGCCGCTGCTCTGCGCCGGCCTCATCGGCTGGCGCGCGCTGAAGATGGCGGGCGAGGCGCGCGACATCGGCATTTACGGCTTCGGCGCCGCGGCGCATATCATCGCGCAAGTCGCGATCGCGCAGGGCCGGCGCATCTTCGCCTTCGTGCGCCCCGGCGATGCGGCGGCGCGCGAATTCGCGCTCTCGCTCGGCGCCGTCTGGGCCGGCGGCTCCGATGAGGCGCCGCCGGAAAAGCTCGACGCCGCCATCATCTTCGCACCCGTCGGCGCGCTGGTTCCACGTGCGCTCGCCGCGGTGCGCAAGGGCGGAACCGTCGTCTGCGGCGGCATTCACATGAGCGACATTCCCGCTTTTCCCTATGCGCTGCTGTGGGAGGAGCGTCGCCTCGTCTCCGTCGCCAATCTCACGCGCGAGGACGCGCGCGAATTTCTGGCGCTCGCGCCGCAGGTCGGAATCGACACGCATGTCGTGCGCTATCCGCTCACCGCGGCCAATGAAGCGCTCGCGGATTTGCGGGACGGGCGCCTGCAGGGCGCGGCGGTGCTGATTCCTCGGTAGCGCCGCTCATTTTGAAAACATGCTGTGCTACTTATTCGCTGCCGAATTATTCGAAAGGCAAGGCCATGGATGCCGTCTTTTTAGTCTATCACGTCTTCGAATCTAGGGATCTCGCCACCGATGATCTGGACGAACGCGCCAAGTTGATCGGCGTATATAGTTCCGAATTGAAAGCCAGCGAGGCAATCACGAGATTACGAGACAAACCTGGGTTTAAGGACCATCCAGATGGCTTCGAGGTGTGTCGATATCTGTTGAACAAAGATCATTGGACGGAGGGCTTCGTCACGGTCTGATTTCACGAAGCGCGCGGATGCGCAGGCCTATGTCGAGCGCAACTTCTTCGACATCCCGCGCAGCGTCGATGCGCGTCCATCGCATTTCGCCGAGATCATAATTGCGCTGCCGCGCCGCTATCTCCTGCGTCGCATCCGACACATCGCCCTTGCGCGCGCCGACGCGCGAAACGCGAACCGGCCCATCCGCCTCGAGCCAAAAGCCAGCGAAAGGAACGCCCGCGCGTCGCGCCGCCTCCTCGAGCGCGTCACGCTCGCTCTCGCGCGCATAAACGGCGTCGACGATGACGCACCAGCCGAAAGAGGCGACGCGCGAGGCCTCATTCTGCATCGCCTCGTAGATCTCGGCGGAGACCGCCGCCGTATAGGCCTCCTGCGGCAGAGGCGAGGTCGGCGCGACGCCGAACAGCTTCTTGCGCAGCCGATCGCTGTTGAGCGTTCGCGCGCCCGGCGCGGCGCCGACGAGCGGCGCCAAAGCCGCCGCGACGCTGGACTTGCCGGAGCCGCTGAGCCCGCCGATCGCGACGATGCGCGGCGTCGCCGGCCGCAGCAGCGCGTGCGCGAGATCGAAATAATCGCGCGTCTCCGCATTCAGCGCAGCGTGATCGGCGTCGGCGTCCAGCGCGCGCGCGGCGGCGACATCGGCGCGGATCGCGGCGCGCAGCGCCATGAAGAAGGGCAGCAGCGGCAGCCCTTCCGCCTCGTCACGATGATCGAGATAGCGATTGAGCGCGAAAGCGGCGAGCGCATCCAGCCCGCGCCGGCGCAGATCCATCAGCAGAAAAGCGAGATCGTAGAGCACATCGACCGTCGCCAGCGCGTCGGAGAATTCGATGCAGTCGAATGGCGTCGGCTCGCCGTCGACGAGGCAGATGTTACGCAAAGTGAGATCGCCATGGCAGCGTCGCACCTTGCCGGCGTCGCGCCGACGATCGAGCAGCGCGCCATGCGTCTGCGCCGCAGCGCGCAGCTCATCGGCCAGCGCGCGACGCTCCTGCGCCGAAACGACCGACGATTTGGCGAGCGAGCTCGCGTCGCCGAGATCGAGCAGCGAGGCCATCGCCGAAGCGCCGCCGCGCCCTTCGATCACTTCCGCGCCATCTTGAAATTGCGCGATGCGCACGGCGAGGCGCTCGACGAGCGGCGCAGAGAGACGGCCGGCGAGCGCGAGATTATCGAGCAGATTTTCTTCCTCGAAACGTCGCATCTCGACGATCGCGTCGATGAGCGCGCCGTCGCCGTCGAATGAGAGAGCGCCATTGTCGCCACGGGTGATGCGGCGCGCGGAGAGATAGAGCTGCGGCGCCGTGCGGCGATTGAGCGCATATTCGCGTTCGCACATTGCGAGGCGAATCTGCGGCGTATGAAAATCGAGATAGGGAAAGACAACGTCGCGCTTGAGCTTATAGACGCGATCTTTCGTCAGCACGACGATCGAGATGTGCGTGACGATGGTCTGCGCATCCTCGCCCTGCGCCATGAGAAAGCGAACCGTCTCGTCCTGCGCGCCGAATGTCATGAGATTCCCTCGATGTGACGAGCCGGACTCTCGCAAAACGCGCGCTCCTTCTCCCACTCGTGGGAGAAGGTGGCCCCGCGAAGCGGGGGCGGATGAGGGCTCACGACCCTATGCGAGTCATTTGTCATTTTCGCCGCCATTCGCAGCGCGCCCTCGTCCGACCCGGCTTCGTCGGGCCGACTTGTAACTTGATCGCCGCGAATCCGACTATAGTCGGATTCGCGGCGGCGAACGAAGGAAGAGCGTCGCTCGATAGTCTCGACGGCCAAAGCGTCGAGAAGCCGCCGGTCTGGCGCGCGAAGGAGGAGGTCACGGCCGCGGCGATCGAGGAACTGATCGCCGCGCAGCTCGCCGCCGAGATGAAGAGAAGGGAATCACCAAAACGCGGATGGCCGAGATGATGGAAGCCGCGCTCAGATCGATCGGCTGCTCGATCCGAAGAAAGACAGCGCCACGCTCGACACTCTGGCGCGTGCGGCGAAGGTCGTCGGACGGCGCTCGCGCCTCGAGCTGGCGTGACCGCTCACGCGTGCTCGACGGGCCGACGATGCTCGTCATAAGGCCGGCGGAAATGCTCGCCCCAGCGGGCGAGGCGCTCTATGCGCGTCAGCGTGAACAGGCCGAAGGGCGGCAGCACGCGGCGCTCGGTGAGGCGCATGTCGGTGCGCGAGTCGATCCAATCGCCGATGATCGACCACGGAAATTGCGGGCGCCAGCCGAGAGTGACGGAAAAGCTCTCGCCGATGAGCTGCTCCAGCGCCGACATCGGCCAATCCGGCGAGCTGACATGATTGACCAGCACGATCTCGCCGCCCGGCCGCACCACCCGCGCAAGCTCGTCCAGCGTCTCCTCTGGGTCCGGCACCACGGTCAGCAGATAAGGCGCAACCACGCAGGCGAAGCTGGCGTCGCAGAAGGCGAGGCGGCTCGCGTCCATGCGGGCGAGGCCGGCGACATTCTTCAGCCCCTCGCGGGCGACGCGGGCGGAGGCGCGCTGCAGCATGTGCTCGGAGAGATCGACGCCGACGACACGCGCTCTGTCGCGGAACATGGGCAGCTCGAGGCCGGTGCCGACCCCGACGTCCAAAATGCGCCCATCGGCGCGCGAGGCGATCGTCGCCACGGCGCGCCGGCCAGGGCCGAGCATATGGGAGAAGACGAGATCATAGACCGGCGCCCAGCGCGCGTAGGCGGCCTCTATCGCCTGGCGATCGAGGCCGTGCTCGAAAAAGCTGAACCCGGAAACGCCACGCGCATCGCTCATCACGCACTCCGATCGAGCTCGAGCGCCGGCTCCGGCGCGGGGGGCTCCGCCTCGGCATGCGCGATGAAGCCGCCGCCGAGCACGCGGCCGCGCGTGTCGTCGCGCTCATAGAAGACGCAGGCCTGGCCCGGCGAGACGCCGAACTCGCCGGTCTCGAAAACGACCTCCGCCCCGCCGCCCGGCAGCGGCCGCAGCAGCGCCGGCGTCGGCGGACGGGTGGAGCGCACGCGCGCGGAGATCGGCAGGCCCTCGGCCGGCAGAGCGGAAAAATCGCCCGCGCCGATCCAATTCACGTCGCGCAGGGCGATTCGGCGCGTCTCCAGCGCTTCGCGGGGGCCGACGACGACCTGCGCCTTGGCGGCGTCGAGCCGCACCACGAAGAGCGGCTCGGCCGCGCGGCCGGAGACGGCGGCGCCGAGGCCGAGGCCGCGCCGCTGGCCGATGGTGTAATGGATGACCCCGGCATGGCGGCCGAGCACGCGCCCATCGACATGGACGATGTCGCCGGGCACGGCGGCGCCGGGCGACAGGCGCTCGACCAGATCGGTGTAATGGCCGCTCGGAACGAAGCAAATGTCCTGGCTGTCCGGCTTTTCGGCGATGTCGAGACCGAAGCGCCGGGCCAGCTCGCGCACCTCGGATTTGGCGTATTCGCCGAGCGGAAAGCGCAGCATATCGAGCTGCGCGCGCGTCGTGGCGAAGAGAAAATAGCTCTGATCGCGCGCGGCGTCGAAGGCGCGATAGAGCGCGCGGCCGCCGGAGCCGTCCTCGCGCGAGGCGATGTAATGGCCGGTGGCGAGCGCGTCGGCGCCGAGATCCTTGGCGGTCTCGAAGAGATCGACGAATTTCACGAATTGATTGCAGGCGACACAGGGAACCGGCGTCTCGCCGCTGGCGTAGCTCTGCGCGAAAGTGTCGATGACGGTCTCGCGGAAGCGACTCTCATAGTCGAGCACGTAATGCGGAATGCCGAGCCGCGCCGCCACCTGGCGCGCGTCTTGAATGTCCTGGCCGGCGCAGCAGGCGCCCTTGCGATGCGTGGCCTCGCCATGGTCGTAGAGCTGCAGCGTGACGCCCACGACGTCATAGCCTTCCTCGCGCAGCAGAGCGGCGACGACGCTGGAGTCGACGCCGCCGGACATGGCCACGACGACGCGCGTCTCGCCCGGCGGCTTGGGCAGATCGAGGCTGTTGAGTAGGCTGGCGCCGGCCGTCGTCATTGTCTTTGGACCGTCCGAAGAGCGTTGCGCGAGAACCGCCGGCGGAAACTTCAAATCCGCGCGAACGTCTCGCAATTCATTGTAAACCATCATCCGTTCGGCGAGGCAATCCGTCCGAGCCGGGCTCGGCCGCGCCGCCGTCAGTCCCTATCTGCCGCGCGGGCCTGCCCGTTCAAGGCCGAAAGCGGCGTTTTCTGGCGGCCCGAGGCGTCGAAATTGCCGGGATCGAGAAAGGCCTCGAAGGCGGCTCGGCGCGCCGGCCATTCGCTGTCCAGCATGGAAAACCAGGCGGTGTCGCGATTGCGGCCCTTGACGATCATATGCTGGCGGAAGAGCCCCTCCGGCGAGAAACCGAGCCGCAGCGCCGCCGTCTTGGATTTCTCATTGGCGTTGTCGCATTTCCAGACATAGCGGCGGCAGCCCAGCGTCTCGAAGGCGTGGGCGGCGAACAAATATTGCGCCTCTGTCGCCGCGGCGCTGCGCTGCAGAGCCGGGGAATAGAGCACGCCGCCCACTTCGACGGCGCGATTGGCAGGCTCGATGTTCATATAGGATTGGAAGCCGACAGCGCGGCCGTCGCCGTCCAGCGCGGCGAACCAGACGGCGTCGGTCGCGGCCTCCATTCTCTCGACGGCGGCGCGGAAGGCGGCGCGGTCGGGGAAAGGGCCGATGAAGAGATAGCGCCACAGCGCCTCGCGCTCCTCGAAGCGGGGCTGCTCATGCGTCGCCGCATAGAGATCGTCGGCATGGGCCGCCGCGAGCGGGACGAGCGTCGTCAGCCTGCCGACGAGGCGTGTGCGCGTGGGGGCGACGAAGGGCGTCGAGAGCGGAACCGGAGGCTGCGGTTGTGACATTTTTGTCTCAGGGTCGCAAGTTTTTGTCTCAGAGCGGAAAGAAGGCGGCTCCGTCGCTTTTATCTCATCGCAGTGGCATGGAACATGCCCTAGCTTCATCATCGGAAAGGTTGCGGCCGGCCCCCGCGAGAGCGGGGACGGCGGGCTCGAAGATTTGACCTCGAGCGAGGGAGAAAGCCTATGCTCTATTCGGTGATGATCCTCGTCTGCTCGCTGAAGCTCTCGCCGAGCGATTGCCGCCCGGAGACGGCGATAGACGTCGTGCTGGGGCCGAAGGCGGCGAGCCAGGCGCAATGCGGCTTCCTCGGACAGGCGACGATCGCCCGCACGACCCTCGCGCCGCGCGAGGGGCAGGAGTATCTCAAGATCGTCTGCCGCCGCGGCGAGGCGTGACGAGAGCAGTGTCATATTGCTGCCGTATTGTCCGACGGCCGCATCGCTGCTAAGAGGCCGCCGTGTCACTGGTGAGGGTCGAGGCGTATCGATGGCGGCGATGAAAATTCTCGCAGGCAACTCTAATCGCGCGCTCGCCGAGACGATCGCAGCCTATGTCAACGTGCCTTTGTGCCGGGCGCAGGTGCGACGCTTCGCCGATATGGAGGTCTTCGTCGAGATTCAGGAGAATGTGCGCGGACAGGACACTTTCGTCGTCCAGTCGACCTCCGCGCCGTCGAACGATCATCTGATGGAGCTGCTCATCATGATCGACGCGCTGCGCCGCGCGTCGGCGCGCCGCATCACTGCGGTCATCCCCTATTTCGGCTATGCGCGGCAGGACCGCAAAGGCACCTCGCGCACGCCGATCTCGGCCAAGCTCGTCGCCAATCTCATCACGAGGGCGGGCGCCGACCGCGTGCTGACCGTCGATCTCCACGCCGGGCAGATTCAGGGCTTCTTCGACATTCCGACCGACAATCTCTTCGCGGCGCCGGTCATGGTGGCGGATATCAAATCGCACGCCAAAGTGCCCAACGCCATGGTCGTCTCGCCGGACACGGGCGGCGTGGTGCGCGCCCGCGCTCTCGCCAAGCGCATCGACGCGCCGCTGGCCATTGTCGACAAGCGCCGCGAGCGCGCCGGCGAATCGGAGGTGATGAACATCATCGGCGACGTCACCGGCCGCAATTGCATTCTCGTCGACGATATCGTCGATTCGGGCGGCACTCTGTGCAACGCCGCCGAGGCGCTGCTGGCGCAGGGCGCGACCTCGGTCTCCGCCTATATCACCCATGGCGTGCTCTCCGGCGCGGCTGCCGAGCGCGTCGCCGCCTCCAAGCTGAAAGAGCTGGTGCTGACCGACACGATCGCGGCGACGCCCGCCGTGCAGGGGGCGCGCAACATCCGCTTCATCCCGATCGGTCCGCTGATCGGCGAGGCCATCGCCCGCACGGCGCGCGAGGAGAGCGTGTCGAGCCTGTTCGACTGACGGGCGCGCGGGACGCGGAGGCCTCGCCGCCGCGAGCGCGCGTCGAGAGTTTGTGAGCACATGATCGAGCCTGTTCCCGCCCGCTTCAATCTCGCCCGCTATTGCATCGCCGATCACGCGCGCATTCATCCCGACAAGACGGCGATCGTCATCGTCGGCGACGAGAGCGAGACGAGCTGGACCTATGGCGCGCTCGATCGCGACGTGCGCGCGCTCGCCGCCGGCTTTCGCGATCTCGGCCTTTCGCCCGGCGCGCGGGTGATGATTCGCATGGGCAATGAGGCGGGCGCCGTCCTCTCCTATTTCGCCGCCATCGCCGCCGGCTATGTCGCGCTGCTCGCCTCCTCGCAGCTCACTTTCGAGGAGGCCTCCTTCCTGCTGGAAGATTGCGGCGCGACCGCGCTGGTGCTCGGCCGCGATTTCGAGGGCGAGGCGCATTCGCGCGCCGGCGTCTTCGTCTTGCGCGGCGAGGATCTCGCGCGGCTGACGAAAGGCGCGCCGCTGGACGATTACGCCGACACGGCGGCCGACGATCCCGCCTATCTCGTCTACACCTCCGGCACGACGAGCCGGCCCAAGGGCGTGCTGCATGCGCATCGCGCCGCCTGGGCGCGGCGGCCCATGTATTCGCATTGGCAGGGGCTCACGGCCGACGATGTGATGCTGCACGCCGGCGCGATGAATTGGACCTACACGCTCGGCGTCGGCGTGGTCGATCCGCTCGCCAATGGCGCCGCGGCGGTGCTCTACAACGGCCGTCCCGATCCGCAAGTCTGGCCGCGGCTGATCGCGCGCCATCGCGCGACCATCTTCGCCGCCGTGCCCGGCGTCTATCGCCAGATTCTCAAATATGCGGAGCTGGAGACGCATGATCTCTCGAGCCTGCGGCATGGCCTCACCGCCGGCGCCGCTCTGTCGCCGAGCCTGCTCGAGGAATGGCGCGCGCGCGCCAAGACCGAGCTCTATGAGGCCTTCGGCATGAGCGAGATTTCGACCTTCATTTCCAGCGCGCCGAGCGTTCCGGTGCGGCCGGGCTCGCCGGGCCGCCCGCAGCCGGGGCGCTTTGTCGCCGCTCTGCCGCGCGAGGAAGGGACCGAGCCGCTCGGCCGCGGCGAGACCGGCGTGCTCGCCGTGCGTCGCGACGAGCCGGGCTTGATGCTGCGCTATTGGAATCGGCTGGATGAAGAGAGAGAAGCCTTTCGCGGCGACTGGTTCGTCTCCGGCGATCTCGTCGAGTTCGACGCCGACGGCTATATGTGGCACCACGGCCGCGCCGATGAGGTGATGAACGCGCTCGGCTATCGCGTCTCGCCGGCGGAAGTGGAGAAATGCCTGCTGGCGCATCCGCTCGTCGCCGACGCCGCGGTCGCGGAGCGTCCGGGCCGCGACGATCAGACGATCATCAAAGCCTATGTGATCTTGCGCGATGGCGCGACGCTGGGCGAGGAGGATATCCTCGCCCATTGCGCGGATCATCTCGCGGCCTATAAGCGGCCGCGACAGATCGTTTTTCTGGAGGCGCTGCCGCGCAATCGCAATGGCAAGCTCTTGCGCGCAGCTTTGTCCTGAGCCGTTCCGTCCCGAGCCTCGCGGCTCCGAACGTCAGGCCTTGCGACGATCGCGCAGCGCGCGCGACGAGATGCTGGTGACGGGCGCGGCGTCGGCGTCGGCGTCATTGGAGGCGACCAGCGCGGGCTTCTCGAAGCTCTTGAAGGAGGCCTTGTCGTCCTTGGCGTTCACGGGCTTGCGCTCGGAGCGGATTTCGGTCGATTCCGCCGTGCCGAACAGCACGCCGCCCTTCTCGACCTCGATCTCGCCATAGATCCACTTGCCTTCGACGCGGCCGGTGGAGCGCACGATCAGCAGCTGCTTGATGGTGATATCCGTGCCGATGCGGCCATAAATGTCCGCGTCGGAGACGGAGATCGCGCCATTGACGACGCCCGACGGGCCGACGATCAGCTGGCTGCATGAAATCTCGCCATCGACGGCGCCGTCGACGACGATCGTGTCTTGCGCCTTGACGGAGCCGGTCAGCGTCACGCCTTCTCCGATATAGACGACATTCTTTTCTTCAGGTCGGAAGTCTTTCATCACGGTGGTCTCCTTGCGTTGCGCCGTTTACCGGCTTCTTGGAATTAGATTTTCTCGGAAACGGGAGCGACATAGCTGCGTAGCCCCGCGGCCTCGAAATTGGTCCATGATCGTTCGAGCCATGTGCGCACATAACCGCGCAGCACGAAGGAGCGCGGACGATTTTCGGCGTTGCGCGCAGGCTCGTCGAACACGAAAGAGGAAAATGGCAGCCCGGTAAGCTCCACCGCCTCATAGGCGAGCGGATCGAGACGCGGCACGACGATCTCGCGGCTCGCATCGCTCTCGCCGAGATAGCGTTCGGAGAAGTGGGCGTTCTCTTGAAAAAAGTTGGAGGCGTTGATGAAGTTCTTGACGATGCGATACTCGCATTTGCTCTTGAAGGGCTCGACCTCCTCGATCTCGGAGAGCGAGGCGACCGAAGCGCCGATGAGATGCAGCACCATCACGCGCGCCTCGCCGCGCGCGGAGGCGTCGAGCAGGCCGACATCCTCCATGAAGCGCAGCGTGCGCGTGAGCTGTCCCGCCTTTATGTCGACGATGGTGACGGCGCTGTGCTCGGTGAGGCTCTCGACGAGACGCGCCTGATGGCGCACGTCGCGAATGTCGATGATCTGCGCGATATCGGGATAGAAGCGTTTCAGCGCGCCGGTCGGCGCCTGGGTGTCATAGACACGCACCGCGCGGTTCGCCATCTGCAGAAAATCGATCAGCAGCCGCGTGACCGTCGTCTTGCCGACTCCGCCCTTGTCGGCTCCGACCAGAACGAGCGGCGATGCGAGCATTATGCTGATTCCTCGGAATGATAAACGCGACAACGCTCGCGCGGCCTCGTGACGTGCAAAGAAAGCTGGGGGAATCGCCTAGGCGATAGTACTTATTTCATATTGAGACAATTCGAGGTTACGGTCGCTTTGTCAATGCCGGCCCAGGGCCGAACGAAATTGAGCCGGGGATAAGAAACATATCAGTAATATCACACGCGATGGCGGCGAGTCGATGCGTCGCGCGCATCGCTCGCAGCCGTTTTTTCGTTCGGCGATCGGCGCGCCGCTTACACAGCGACAGAGTGCCGAGCGGCCTTCGCTTCGAGATAGGCGTCGAAGGCGGCGGCGGCGAGACGCGCGAAAGGACGGCCGCGCGGCGCGATCGTGAGACGACGTCCGTCGAGCGCGACGAGGCCTTCGTCGCGCAGCGTCGAAAGGCGCGGCACGGCGTCGTCGAACGCGTCCTCGCGAAAATCATGCGCCGCGGCGATCGCGCCGAAATCCACTGAGAAATCACACATCAGCCGCTCGATCACAGCGCCGCGGGCGATGTCTTCCGCGGTGAAGGCGAGACCGCGCGAGATGGGCAGGCGCTCCGCCTCGACGGAGCGGCGCCAATTGCCGGTGTCGCCGATATTGCCCACATAGCCCTGCGGCAGCCGGCCGATGGAGGAGACGCCGAGTCCGATGAGCGCATCGGCCGCGTCGGTCGTGTAGCCTTGGAAATTGCGATGCAATCGGCCTTCGCGCGCGGCCTGCGCCATCGTGTCCTGCGGCCGCGCGAAATGATCGAGGCCGATGGTCTCGTAGCCGGCGGCTTCCAGCGTCGCGCGCACCGCCTCCGCCTGCGCGAGGCGCTCATTGGCGCCGGCGAGCGCGGCCTGATCGATCAGCTTTTGATGGACCGCGAACCAAGGCACATGCGCATAGCCGAACACAGCGAGGCGGCTCGGCGACAGTCCCACGGCGAGCTTCGCTGTGCGGATCACATCCTCGACGCTCTGCTCCGGCAGGCCGTACATCAGATCGAAGTTGATCGCCTCGAGCCCGGCGGCGCGCAGCAGCGAGACGCAGCGCTCCACCACCTCGTAAGGCTGCTCGCGGCCGGCGGCCTTCTGCACATGCGGATTGAAATCCTGCACGCCGAGCGACACGCGATTGACGCCGGAGGCGACCAGAGCGTCGGCGAGCGCGGCGTCGACGAGACGCGGATCGAGCTCGATCGCATGCTCGACGTCGCGGGCGATGTCGAACTGCTCGCCGAGCACATGCGCCACCTCGCGAAAGCGCGAGGGGCCGAGCATGCTCGGCGTGCCGCCGCCCCAATGGATCGAGCGCACATGACGCGCCGGCGTCGAGGCCGCGACCAGCTCGATCTCGCGCAGCAGAGTCTCCTTATAGGAAGTGAGCGGCGCGTCCTGGCGCAGCGCCTTGGTGTGGCAGCCGCAATAGGTGCAGATCGCGGGACAGAAGGGAACATGCAGATAGAGCGACAGATTGGACTGCGACGGGAGCTCGGCCAGCCAGCGCGCGGCCTGATCCGGCCCGATAGCCGCAGAGAAATGCGGTGCGGTGGGATAGCTCGTGTAACGCGGCGCCGAACGTTCGGCGAGAGCGAGAGAGGCGCTGGTCATCTTGCCGGCTCCAGTGTGGAGGAAGGCCGCGAACCCCGGCCTTTTGCTCGAGATTAGTCCTTTGGGGCGCGAGTGGCAAAAGCGCAAGAGAGTCGCGCGGCGCGGCGGTCGAATTGTCGCGCCGCGACGGCCGGCCAATGGCCGAGATAGAGCAATTCGTTAACACGCCTCCGGCAAATATCGGAAGCGGCAGAACTTTTGGAAACGCGCATGAAAATTCTCGACAGATCGACCGCCGACGCTTCGGCGCGCTCCGCCTCGCGACCGGCATGTGGGGAAGAGTTCTGAGAAAAGCGTGCGGGTTCCGATAGCGTCGCGCGCGGTTTTTTTCGCCTCGAGGCTTTGTCGAAAGGCCCGCGCAGGGCAATATTCTTCCTCGATTCTCAATGCTCCTTGGAGCCTTCCATGTCGCTTTTTCATCGTTCTGCGAAGCTTCTCGCCTTTGTCGGCCTGACGTTCGCCGCCCTAGAGGCCGCGCCCGCGACAGCGGCCGCGCCCAGCGTCGCCGGCCGCTATGCGATCCTTCGCGCCGGCGACAAGGACACGGGCTGCATGCTCACGCTCGACGATCGCGCCCATGGGCCGGGCGGCTTCCGCGCCCAGCTGGCGCCTGCCTGCCGCGACCAAGGCGTCGTCATCTTCGATCCGGTGGGCTGGTCGATGGAGCGCGGCCGCCTCGCGCTCACCGCCCGCAAGGGCCATAAGGCGCATTTCGACCTCGAGGCCGACGGGCTCTGGCGCCGCGACGCCAAGGAAGGCAAGGCGCTGACGCTGCGCCGTCTGTGACGAAAAAGGCCTCCCGGAGGGGAGTCCGGGAGGCCTATACTCGCCGTCGCGCGAGAGGGGGGCGGGGAGGCGGCGGCGGGCATCGGCGCCCCTGGCTGACCGGGCGCCGAATTCAAAGAAATCTCAGGCTCGAATCAGTTGCAGACCTGCACGCGGCGATAGGCGACGACATTGCCCCAATCGTCGAGGACGGGCTGATTGGCCGGATAGCAGCCGCCATAGCCGTAGTAGCCGTAATGGGGCTGCGCGGCGGCGCCGGCGATCGCGCCGACCGCCAGAGCGCCGAGCACGCCGGCCGCGACCGGAGCGCCCCAGCCATAGCCGCGATGGCCGCCGCGCCAGCCGTAGCCGCCATAGCCCCAGCCCGGACGGCCCCAGCCGCCATGGCCCCAACCGCCGCCGTGGCCCCAGCCGTCGGCGAGAGCCGGAGTGGCGGCGCCGATGGTCGTCGCAGCGATGGCGCCGGCGACCGCGAGTGCGGCGATTTTCGTGATTTTCGCGCCCATGGACGCTCTCCTTCGCTTCCTTCGGCCGCGCCGAGCGCCAGCCGGCAATTCCCGATGACGAAGCAAAGGTTAATCGGAGGAAGCTGAACGGCGCATGGCCGCTTCGTTCATCTGGCCTTCAGGAAAGCGGCGGGAAACGAATCAGCCGACGCGCTTCCAGCCGTCCATGCCCAGCCGCTCCTGCGGCAGGAAGCGGGCCTTATAGGCCATTTTGCGGGAGCCATCGACCCAATAGCCGAGATAGAGATGTGGCAGCGCGGCGCGGCGCACCCGCTCCACATGGTCGAGAATCATGAAGGCGCCGATCGAGCGCTCGTCCATCGATGGATCGTAGAAGGAATAGACCATCGACAGGCCGTCGGCGAGATAGTCGGTCAGGCAGCAGGCGACCAGCCGGCCCGGACCGCCATTCTCGGCGGGCATGCGATATTCGATCAGCCGCGTCTCGACATGGCTGTCCTCGACCATCATCTGATAGTCGACCATGCTCATATCGGCCATGCCGCCGTCATTGTGCCGCGCGCCCACATAGGCGCGGAACAGCGCATATTGCTCGCTCGCCGCATGGGGGCGGCGGGCCTCGGCGAAGAGATCGGCGTTGCGCCGCGCCACCCGGCGCAAGCCCTTGGATTGCTGGAACTCTTCGACCTTCACGCGCACCGAGACGCAGGACCGGCAGGTCTCGCAGGCCGGCCGATAGGCGATGGTCTGCGAGCGGCGGAAGCCCGATTGCGTCAAAGTGTCGTTGAGCGCCGGCGCGCGCCGGCCGATCAAATGGGTAAAGACCTTGCGCTCGTCGCGCCCCGGGAGATAGGGGCACGGCGCCGGCGAGGTGAGATAGAATTGCGGCGCGTCGCGGGGCTCTCTCGTCACGCTGTCTGGTCCTGTCGCCGAAATCGATATACCGCACGCTCCGACGCCTTCCAGCGCGGACAGACCGGGATATTAGAATCGACGCCCGCGGCGCGCCAAGATTTTTTCGCTTCGCTCCTCAATCGGCGCGGCGCAAAACGATGACGTCGGCGAGAATGTCGTGCAGGCAACGCTTGTCCGAGGTGATGAAGGTGACGAGCAGCAGCGGCGGGAACAGCCAGCTCACGTAAAAGAGCACGCCCTGGACGGCCGCGTTGAGGAAGGGCGCCGGCGCGCCATTGGCGAGCCGCACCTCGAGGTCCATGGCGCGCATGCCCGGCGTCGCCCGCCGCCAGCCGGAGACGGTGAGGCCGTTGTAGAAGAAGGCCACCAGCGGAAACAGCGGCGGCAGCAGAAAGGCCGAGAGGCCGAAGCTCAGCACCAGCAATCCGAGCCACAGCGCCGCCGACAGCAGCGCCACGGCGAAAAAATCGAGGCAGAGGGCGAGAACGCGGCGCGTGCGCACGCCGGCCAGCGCCTCCCGCGGCGGCAGGCCCGGCGAGACGGGATAGAGGCGGCCGTCGCCGCCGGCGTCGTACATTTGCGGATCCTCTCCCCTTTTTTCGGGTTTTGCGGGCTTGATGTCGGGGGCGCGGGGGCGGGCGTCAAGCTCGGACGGGAGGAAAGCGGGGATTATTTGCGCGCGCGCTTGACGGCGACGTCCGCGGCTTGGCATGCCTCGCCTTCGTCCTGGATGGGCGCCTGGACGGACGCGGACGCTCGGAACCGAACGCCGCGCGACTTCGCCAGAGCGCCGAAGTTCCCCCGAGCCTTTAGGAGAAGATCATGGCCAGCAACAGGGTCGCCGCCCGAGAGATGGAGGCCAGCGCCGGGATCGATCCGACCGGCGAGGTGAATGGGGGGCATTTGCGCTCCTTCATCGAGCGCATAGAGCGGCTCGAGGAGGAGAAGCGCGCCATCGCCGACGATATCAAGGACGTCTATGGCGAGGCCAAAAGCACCGGCTTCGACCCCAAGATCATGCGCAAGATCGTCTCGCTGCGCCGCCAGGACAAGCATAAGCGCGCGGAAGAGGAAGAGATTCTCGAGCTCTATATGGCCGCGCTGGGCGATTGAGGCCAGGGTCTCGAGCTTCGCTGGTAAGCCTCCGTTAACCATAACTCCTTAACGCTCGTTTCCATCGCGCCCGCTTCGACCGGGCGTCCGCGCGAGGGAACGAGTGGCTTCCGCCAAGTTTCAGAGCCGCGCCGCGGCAACGACGCTGATCGCCCTGTCGCTGGCTGCGCCGGCGGCGGTGGCGCCTCTGCGTTCCGCCGAGGGCCAGACGCTCTCGCCCTCCTCGCTCGACATCACCCCGCTGCGCGATCTGCCGACCGTTCCCTCCATACCGGGGCCGGAGGCCGCGCCGCCCTCGGTCTTGCAGCCGATGACGCAGGAGCGCCGCGCCGCCCCGGATCTTCCCTCCGGCGCGCCCAATTACGGATTGCCGCGCGTGCGCGCGCGCCTGCCCAAGCCCAATCCGCCGCCGGCGCCTTTGAAGCCGCCGCCGCTCTCCCCCGCGCATCCGCTGCCGCCGCTCGAGGCCTATAAGACCTCGATCCAGGCCAAGGAGAAGATCAAGCGCCAGGCCCGGCTGCGCATGCGCGGCTTTCGCGGCGCGCTGGACTTGCCGGCCGAGCGGCCGCCGCCGCCCAATGTCGCGCTTCCCGCGCAAATTCCGGCGAAGCCGAAGCCGCTCGTCGACCCCAATCCCTATGCGCCGCTCGGCCTCGGCGTCGGCTCGCTGCGGCTCTACCCCTACGCCGAGCCGACCTATGGCTATGACACCAACCCGAATCGCCTGACCTCCGGCTACCAGGGCTCGAAATATTTCCGCATCGACGCCGGCCTGCGGTTGCGCTCGGAATGGAGCCGAGACGAGATTCAAGGGAATCTGCGGCTCGGCTATGTGGATTATTTCAGCGTCGACAACGCCGATCGCCCCGATGGCGTCGGCGATGTCTTCTATCGCTGGGATGTCGCCCGCGACACCAAGGTGAAGCTCGAGGGCAAGTTCACGCTCGATTCGCAGCGCCCGGGCGCGCCCGGCCTCGTCACCAGCCTGCCCAATGTCACCGTCGTCAATCGGCCGCTCATCGTCTCGCTGGGAACGGCGGCCGGCGTGACGCAGAGCTTCGGCCGGCTCGATGTGACGATGCGCGGAACCTTCGATCGCTGGATATTCCAGAACGCTTATTACAACGACGGCTCGACGCTCAATCTGATGAGCACGAGCTATAATGATCCGGGGATCAATCCGCGCATCTCCTATGAGCTCACGCCGTCGATGAAGCCCTATCTCGAGGCGACGCTCGACAAGCGCGTTCACGACAGCTGGCTCGATCCTTACGGCTATGCGCGCGACAGCACGGGCGTCTCCGGCCGCGCCGGCACGACATTCAAGATCACCGATCTCGTCACCGGCGAAGCCTCCGGCGGCTATGCGCAGCGCGATTACGCCGATCCGCGCCTGCCGCGCCTGCGCGGGCCGCTCATCGACGCCGCCATCATCTACACGGCGACGCCGCTCACCACGGTGACGCTGCGCGCCGGAACGACGCTCTCCGAGACGACGCTGCAAGGCGCGGCCGGCGTGCTCTCGCGCAATGTCACATTCGATGTGACGCATGCGATGTTCCGCAACTTCACCATCACCGCCACCGGCAGCTACCAGACCAACAACTACCAGGGCGCGGACACGTTCGAGCAGGTCGGCACGGCGGGCGTGAAGCTCGAATACAAGCTCACCCGCTCCATCTCGATCAAAGGCAGCTATTTCTGGCAGCGTCTCGTCAGCTCGACGGCGAATTCCAACTTCACCGCCAATGTCATCATGGGCGGGCTTCGCTTCGAGCCGTAGACGCGTTGCGCTCGGCCCATTTCACGCGGCCGACCTCGAGGCCCCAGACGGCGCCGAGATAGATGAAGAAATAGCGCCAATGGTCGATGTCGATCTGCAGCGCCTGCAGAAAGAACACGAACATCGCCGACCAGATGAGCTGCCCATGCCGCAGATAGGGCGAGCGCTTCAGCGACAGGCGGAAGCCGACGAAGGTCGTCGTCAGCACCAATCCGAGAAAGGCGAAGCCGCCGAGCCAGCCATTGGAGGCGAAGGCGTTGATGTAGCTGTTGTGCGGCTCGAGGCCGAAGGTGAGGCGAAAGCGCAGCGGACCCATGCCGTTGGGCCGTTCCACCAGCATGGGCAGCGAACGCTTCTGATTGCCGAAACGGCCGGTCGGGCCTTCGTCGTAATCCTGCGTCGCGGACGCGCGCTTGAAGAAGAACTCGCGCACCGAGGGCTCTGTGAGCGCCGCGCCGACGCCCACCACGACGACGCCGACGACGGCGAGCGCCATGAAGCCGATGCGCAGGCGCATCTTGCGCGAATCGGCGGTCATCACCGACATGATGGTCATCAGCGCGATGGAGACCACCGCCGCGCCCCAGGAGCCGCGCGAGAAGGAGGTGAACAGCGCCGCGCCCGACAGCGCGAGGCCGGCGAGCGTCACCGGCCAATAGGCCCAGCGGCCGAGCAGCAGACGCTGCACGAAATAGAGCACGCCCGGCACCATATAGGAGCCGAGCACATTGGGGTCCTTGAAAGGCGCCATGGCGCGCCCGTCGAGCGTCATCGTCGTCGGATCGCCGAAAAGGCCGGCCCAGGAGCCGACGGCGATGACGGCCGCGAGCATGCAGCTCGCGGCATAGCCGCTCATGCACAGATCGAAGCGCCGCGACGTGTTCTCCGAGAAGAACAGCATATAGAAGACGCCGGTCGTCGAGATGAACAGCGTATGCGTCATGAAGTCGACGGGATCGGGCTCGTTCCAATAGGGAATGAGCGAGATGTAGCCGCCGAGCGTCCACAGCATGAGCAGGGCGACGCCCGGCAGAACGGCGCGATGGATGCGAACGCCGCCGAGCACCCAGACGATGAGCGTCAGCAGAATGAGCCCGTCATAGGGCGAGGGCTCGATGAACACCACCGAGCCGGAAAAGGAGGTGATCCAGAACAGCGCCTCGAGCAGCCGCGGATAGTTCAATGTCCAGCGGGGCTGCTGCGCCGCCGCCGCGGCCTCGGTCATCGCTTGTCCCATATCGGAACGATCCAGGAGGTCGCGCGCCTTGGGGCGCGACGCGCGCGAGGTGAGGACGGCGCCTTGTGAATTTGCTAGCCTCGTCATGGTTAAAAAAGCGTGACCTGAGCTTGATAGCGAAGCAATGCCGCGAGCCTTCGCCGGCCCGCGATGAGACAGCCTCGCTTCTTCCGCTCCCCGCCCGACTCTGGAATTTGCAAGAGATGAACCATCGATTTTCGGCGACGCGCCTCCTGCACGAGAAGCGGCTCGACGATGCGCTGCTGCGCGCGGCCCGGCCCGACGCCGAGGCGGTTCTCGCCTCCCTGCGCAGCTCGCGCGCAGGGCTCAGCGTGCGCGAGGCGGCGCATCGGCTGCGGCGCGTCGGACTCAACCGCATCGCCCATGAGCGGCGCCCCGGCCTGCTGCGCGAGCTCGCCGGTCGCGCAAAAAATCCGCTCAACGCGCTGCTGCTCGCCCTCGCCGTCGCCTCTTACGCGCTCGGCGATCTGCGCGCTTCGGTCGTCATCGCCGCTATGGTCGTGCTGAGCGTCGGCCTCGCCTTCTTCCAGGAGCACCGCTCCAATGAGGCCGCCGCACGTCTGCAGGCGATGGTGCGCACGCACGCCTCCGTGCGCCGGCCGGGCGCGCATACGGCGGATAATTTCGTCGAGGAGCCGATCGAGCGGCTCGCGCCGGGCGATATCGTGCGCCTCTCGGCCGGCGACATGATCCCCGCCGATCTGCGCCTGCTGGAGGCCAAGGATCTCTTCGTCAATCAATCGGCGCTGACCGGCGAATCCATGCCGGTGGAGAAATTCGCGCATGCGGCGCCGACGAGCGATCCTTTCGCCGCGCAAAATCTCGCGCTGATGGGCGCCAATGTGGTCAGCGGCTATGCGACGGCTATCGTCGTCGAGACGGGGCGGCGCACATGCCTCGGCGCGCTCGCCGACAAAATGGCCGGCGCGCGCGTCGAGACGAGCTTCGACAAAGGCGTGACGCGCTTCACCCTGCTGATGGTCTTGTTCATGGCTGTGATGGCGCCGGCGGTTTTCCTCATCAATGGCGTGACGAAAGGCGATTGGCTGCAGGCGTTGCTTTTCGCGGTCTCCGTCGCCGTGGGGCTGGCGCCCGAAATGCTGCCGATGATCGTCACCGTCAATCTCGCCAAGGGTGCGATCGCCATAGCGCGCAAGAAGGTGATCGTGAAGCGGCTCGTCTCCATCCAGAATTTCGGCGCGATGGATGTGCTCTGCACCGACAAGACCGGCACGCTGACGCAGGACCGCATCATATTGAAGCGCCATCTCGACATATTCGGCGAGGATTCCGATCGCGTTCTCGAATTCGCCTTCCTCAACAGCCATTTTCAATCGGGGCTGAAAAATCTGCTCGATCGCGCCGTGCTCGAGCATCACGAATTGGCGCAGGAGCTGCGGCCCGATCATCAATTCGAGAAGATCGACGAGATCCCTTTCGATTTCGAGCGGCGTCGCCTCTCCGTCGTGGTGCGCCGCGACGACGGCCCGCATCTTCTCATTTGCAAAGGCGCGGTGGAGGAGCTCTTCGCGATCTCGTCGCGCTATGAGACGACCGCCGATTGCGGCGCGCTCGATCCCTCGCATCTCGAGGCGGCGCGGCGCGAGATGGAAGAGCTGAACGCAGACGGCTTTCGCGTCGTCGCCGTCGCCTATAAGCAGCTGCCGCAAGAGCAGGCGAGCTTTTCCATCGCCGATGAGAGCGAGCTGACGCTGCTGGGCTATATCGCCTTTCTCGATCCGCCCAAGGAGAGCGCGGCGCCGGCCATAGCCGCCCTCGCCAAAGCCGGCGTCGCGGTGAAGATATTGACCGGCGACAATGACATTGTGACGCGCAAGATCTGCAAGGATGTCGGGCTCGAGGTCGGCCGCATCGCATTGGGGTCGCAGATCGAGTCGATGGGCGACGAGGAGCTGTCGACGCTGGCGGCCGAGGCGAGCGTTTTCGCCAAGCTGTCGCCGCCGCAAAAGGCGCGCGTCATCGACGCGCTGCATCGCAAGGGCCATGTGGTCGGCTATCTCGGCGACGGCATCAATGACGGACCGGCGCTGAAGGCGGCCGATGTCGGCATTTCCGTCGACACGGCGGTCGACGTCGCCAAGGAGACGGCCGATATCATCCTGCTCGAGAAGAGCCTCGCCGTGCTCGGCGACGGCGTGATCGAGGGCCGCAAGGTCTTCGCCAACATCACCAAATATATCAAGATGGGCGCGAGCTCCAACTTCGGCAATATGTTCAGCGTGCTCGGCGCGAGCGTGTTCCTGCCCTTTTTGCCGATGACGCCGATCCAGGTCGTCACCAATAATCTGCTCTATGATTTCTCGCAGACGGCGATCCCAACCGACAATGTGGACGAGGAATATCTCGCACGGCCGCGCCGCTGGGACATAGACAATATCGCAAAATTCGTGCTCTTCATCGGGCCGATCAGCTCGATCTTCGATTATGCGACCTTCGCGCTGATGATCTACGGCTTCGGCGCCTTGGCCGATCCGGCGCTGTTTCAGAGCGGCTGGTTCGTCGAATCGCTGCTGACGCAGACGCTCATCATCCATATCATCCGCACGGCTCGAATACCCTTCATCGAGAGCCGCGCGAGCAATGCGCTGCTGCTGACGACGCTCGTCATCTGCCTCATCGGCGCGGCGCTTCCTTTTTCGCCGATCGCCGGCGTCTTCGGCTTCACGCCATTGCCGCCGCTCTATTGGCCGGCGATTTTCTCATTTCTGATCTGCTATTCGGTGCTGGCGCATTTGGTGAAGAGCTGGTTCGTGAAGAAATGGGGAATGTGACGAGCGCGAAGTCATTCGCAGAATCTCGGCGCGAGATTCCTTCGCGTCGAGATTCGGCCGCGCGCGTCGACGCCGCGCCTCACGAAAACGCGATCAGCTCCCGCTCCGTCAGCAGAAAATCCAGCTTCTGATCGTGCGGCTCGGTCGGCACGGAATCGGTCTCCTGGCAGGCGTAGGCGACGCCGACGGCGACGATGCGCTTCTTGGCGCGCAGCTGTGCGAGCGTCGCGTCATAGATGCCGCCGCCATAGCCCAGCCGATAGCCCTTGCGGTCGAAGGCGGCGAGCGGCGAGAAGACGATGTCGGGGTCGAAGGCGGGCTGTGTCTCGGCCGGCTCGGAGAGGCCGCAGGGGCCTTTCACCAGATCGTCGCCGGGCGTGAAGGCGCGGAAGATCAGCGGGCGCTTCACCGCCGTCATCACCGGCAGAGCGGTGGCGATCTTCGCCGCCGCCAGCGTCTCCAGCAGCGGGCGCGTGTTCAGCTCGCTGCGGATCGGCCAATAGACGGAGACGACGTCGCCGGTCGCTTCGGCGCGGGGCGCGAATCGGCGCACCAGCGTCAGCGCGCGCTCGGCGACGGCGAGCGAGGCGGCGTGGGCTTCCTCATGAGAGACGAGATCGCGGCGGGAGAGCGTCCGCCGGCGCAGTTCGGTCTTGGCGTCGACGGTCATTGGGGCGTTGTTTCGTCCGATTGTCGAAAGCGCGGGCCGCGTGAGCCGTGGGACATCGATCCCGGGAACCTACAACGTAGGTGGGCGCCGTAGTGACCGAGCCCACGGGCAAGGCCAGGGACAGCTCCCTTAGAGATCGATAAGGCCCCGGGGAATTAAAGTCCGTCACGCACCCCGCAGCGCCGCGAAAGCAATGTAATCCCGCGCGGGCGAGAACGCCAGAGGCGACATGAGGCGAATGGCGACGCTTGAGGAATTGTTTCTTTTTGATACGGCGTCCTATTCTTTGATCGAAGCTCTCGAGCCGATTCCCCGAAAGCTATCTTCCTCGACGCCATCATTCGGGACGGCCAGCCATGGCGATCAAAAACCGCTTGACACCAAGACAGCCGCTTCTCCCTTTGGCGGGAGAAGGAAGGGCGCGCTGGCGACGGACGAAAAAATGACGCAGACGAATTCCGCTCGCTCCCTACTCTCCCGCGCCCTCCGCATCATCGAGCCGATCGACCGCGCTCGAGCCGAGGCCGCGCTGGCGCGCGTGCTGGAGCGGGACGCTGATGGCGCGCTCGCCGCCACCCTCGCGGCGCAAGCAGGCGCGCAGCCGCTGCTCGAAGGCGTCCTCGGCTCCTCGCCTTTTCTCACCGATCTCTCCGCCCGTGATCCCGCTCGGCTCGCGCGTCTGCTCACGGACGACCCCGACGCCAGCCTCGCGCGGCTCGTTGAGGCCACACGCAACGCCGCCAAAGGCGTCGCGGACGAAGCCGAGCTGATGCGCGCATTGCGCCGCGCCAAGCAGGAGGGCGCGCTGCTGGTCGCGCTCGCCGATCTCTCCAAAGCCTGGGACACGATGCGGGCGACCGATGCGCTCACGCGCCTCGCCGACGCCGCGCTTTCTGCGGCGATCGCCTTCACGCTGCGCGAGGCTTCGGCCGCCGGCAAGCTCGAGCTCTATGACCAGCGCAGCCCCGAGCGCGGCTGCGGCTGGATATTCCTCGCCATGGGCAAGGAAGGCGCCTATGAGCTCAACTACTCTTCCGACATAGACATCATCGTGCTCTTCGACCGCGCCCGGGCGCGCGTCGCGCAGCCGAGCGAGGATGTCGATCTCTTCGTCAAAATGACGAAGCGCGTGGTGCGCATTCTCTCGGAGATCACGCCCGACGGCTATGTGTTCCGCGTCGATCTGCGCCTACGTCCCGACCCCGGCGCGACGCCCATCGCCATACCGCTCGAGGCGGCCTTCTCTTACTATGAGAGCATGGGCCAGAATTGGGAACGCGCCGCCTTCATCAAGGCGCGCGCGGCGGCCGGGGACATTCCGGCCGGCGAGGCTTTTCTGAAAGAGCTTTCGCCCTTCGTCTGGCGCAAGAATTTCGATTTCGCCGCCATCGCCGACGTGCATTCGATCAAGCGGCAGATTCACGCCTTCAAAGGCCATGGCGAGATCGCCGCGCTGGGGCATGATCTCAAGCTCGGCCGCGGCGGCATTCGCGAGATCGAGTTTTTCGCGCAGACGCAGCAGCTCATCACCGGCGGGCGCAATCCCGCTCTGCGCGGCCGCGCGACATTGGAGACGCTGGACGCGCTCCTCGCCAATGGATGGATCGAGCCGCGCGTGCGCGACGAGCTGCGCGCGGCATACGTCTTTCTGCGCGATATCGAGCATCGCATTCAAATGGTCGCCGACAAGCAGACTCATGTTCTGCCGCGCGACGAGAAAGAGGCGCTGCGCATCGCGCGCAAGGCCGGCTTCGCCACGCTCGAGGATTTCACGCAGGAGCTGGTCGCGCATCTCGAGACAGTGCAGAGCCATTATTCGCATCTCTTCGAGAGCGCGCCGCAGCTTTCGTCGCAAACAGGCAATCTCGTCTTCACCGGCGGCGAGGACGATCCCGGCACGCTCGAAACGCTGTCGCGTCTCGGCTTCGCGCATCCCAAGACAGTGACGGAGACGATACGCGGCTGGCATTTCGGCCGCTACGCCGCGACGCGCTCCACCAAGGCGCGCGAGCGCCTGACCGAGCTGACGCCGGCGCTGCTGGAGGCGCTCGCCGCGACGGAGAACGCCGATCAGGCCTTTCTCGCTTTCGACAAATTGCTCGCCGGGCTTCCGGCCGGCGTGCAATTGTTTTCCGTGCTCCTCGCCAATCCGACGCTGCTGTCTCTGCTGACGGCGATCACCGGCGCCGCGCCCAAGCTCGCCGCCACCATCTCGCGGCGCCCGCGCGTGCTCGACGCCGTGCTGGAGCCCGCCTTTTTCGAGCATTTGCCCGATGAAGCCGAGCTCGCCGCAGCGCTCACGCGCAGCCTCGCGGAAACGCGCTCATATGAGGAGGCGCTCGACGCCGCGCGCGTCTTCGGACAGGAGCAGAAATTTCTCATCGGCGTGCGCGTTCTGACCGGCGCGCTCTCTGTGGCGGAGGCCGGCCTCGCCTATGCGCGACTCGCCGAACGCCTCATCGCCGCTCTGCTGCCGCGCGTCGAGGCGGAGCTCTCGCGCGCGCATGGACGCATCGCAGGCGGCCGCGCTTGCGTCGTCGCGCTGGGCAAGCTCGGCGGACGCGAGATGACCGCCGCTTCCGATCTCGATCTCATGCTGCTCTATGACGCCGATCCGCACGCGGAATCTAATGGCGAGCGCCCGCTCGCGACGCCGGCCTATTATGCGCGGCTGACGCAGCGGCTCATTTCCGCGCTGTCTGCGCCAATGGCGCAGGGCCTGCTCTATGAGGTCGATTTTCGCCTGCGGCCGTCCGGCAGCAAGGGGCCGCTGGCGGTGAGCCTGAAGGCCTTCGAGGATTATCACGCGCATGAGGCGTGGAGCTGGGAGCATATGGCGCTGACGCGCGCGCGCGTCGTCGCCGGGCCGAGCGATTTCGCGACGATCGTCGAAGAAGCGATAAGCGCCGCGCTGACGCGTCCGCGCGACGTCGAAAAGCTGCGCCAGGATGTCGCCGATATGCGCGCCCGTCTCGAGCGCGACAAGCCGGCGAAGAGCCTTTGGGATTTGAAACAGGCGCCGGGCGGGCTGATCGATGTGGAGTTCATCGCGCAATATTTGCAGCTTCGCCATGCGAACGCGCATCCAGCTTGCCTCTCGACGATGACATCGACGGCGCTGGAGCGTCTTTCCGATTTCTCCCTATTGGACCCGAATGAAGCGGCGACATTGATCGAAGCCGCGCGCCTCTATCAGAGCCTCACGCAATTGCTGCGGCTTTCGATCGACAATGATTTCGATCCGGCGCATGCGCCGCGCGGCCTCGTCGAGCTGCTGCTGCGCGGCGGCGAGGCGGTGGATATCTCCCATCTCGAGGCGCAGATCGTGGAGACGCAGCGCGCGACGCGGGCGATTTTCGCGTCCATTCTCGGCGCTGAAAGCAAGACCGCGCCCTCACCCTGAGGAGCCGGCGAAGCCGGCGTCTCGAAGGGTCGACCGCGCCGCCTTCTGGAGCATCCTTCGAGGCTTTTTGCGTCTCGCAAAAAGCGCCTCAGGATGAGGGGGTTGTATTCATCACCGATCGACGAGACGCGATGGAATGGCGATGATGACGAGCATCGCGCTCATGGCCATGAACAGCGCCAGCGCATAGAGCCCGTAATCGGCGCGCTGCGTCTGATCCTTGATGAAGCCGACCATATAGGGGCTGGCGAAACCCGCGAGGTTTCCGACCGAATTGATGAGCGCTATGCCGCCCGCCGCGGCGACGCCGCGCAGAAAGGCGGTCGGGCAGCTCCAGAACAAGGGTAGCGCCGTCATCGTGCCGGCGCTCGCCACGGTGAGCGCGATCAGCGCCGTCGCCGTGTCGGCGGCGAAGAGCCCGCTGGCGACGAGGCCGACGGCGCCCAAGGCGCAAGGCAGAGCGAGATGCCAGCGGCGCTCGCGATATTTGTCGGCGCTGATTCCGCCCATGAGCATGGCGACGCTGGCGACGGCGTAGGGCGCAGCCGACAAGAGGCCGATGTCGAGCGGCCGGCTGACGCCCGTCGCCTGGACCAGAGTCGGCAGCCAGAAACCGACGCCATAGAGCCCCATCACAATTCCGAAATAGACGAGACATAAAATCCAGACCTTGGCGTCGCGCATCGCATCGCGGAAGGAATGGGACGCATGGGCGGCGTGATCGGCGGCGAGATTATCGGCGAGCAACCTCTTCTCGACGTCCGACAGCCAGCCGGCTTTTTCGATATTGTCCTCGAGCGCGAAAAAGACGATCGCGCCGACGAGAATGGACGGGAGCCCTTCGATGAGGAACATCCAGCGCCACCCCGAAAGCCCGTGAGCGCCGTCGAGATTTTGCAATATCCAGCCCGAGAGCGGGCCGCCGACGACGCCGGCGAGCGGCACCGCCAACATCAGCAGCGCGGTGATACGGCCACGGCGCGCGGCGGGAAACCAATAGGTGAGATAGAGGATGGCGCCGGGAAAGAAGCCGGCCTCGGCGACGCCGAGCAGAAAGCGCATGACGTAGAACATGAGCGGCATCGAGACGAGCATGGTCGCCGCCGAGGCCAGCCCCCAGGTGACGAGAATGCGCGCGATCCAGCGCCGCGCGCCGACGCGATGCAGGATCAGATTGCTCGGAATCTCGAACAGGAAATAGCCGATGAAGAAAACGCCGGCGCCGAGCCCATAGACGCTCTCGCTGAATTTCAGATCGCCGACCATCTGCAGCTTGGCGAAGCCGACATTCACGCGATCGAGATAAGCGAGGATGTAGCAGAGAAAGAGCAGCGGCAGCGCGCGCCGCGTGACCTTGGCGTAGAGGCGCTGCTCGAAGGCGGCCGACGCGGCGTCGCCGTCGAGCGGCGGAACGAGAGTCATGATGTTTCCCCCGGCTCGCGCGCAGGCGGAGATTTCCCGAGCGGAGCCGGAAGAACCTCCCGGCTACGGCGCGAGCGGCGTTGCGCGACCCTCGACCCTTGCAATATAATCTTGACCAATTCCATAGAGACGACGCCGATCCTCGTCTCCGCGCCCAAATTTCCGTGTTCCCCTTTGCGGAGTCTTGCTCTAGTGGAACGCTGTTCGCGACAGGCCTCCCCGCCTGTCGCTCTTTTGTTGGAGACCATCATGCCTCACCTCAAGACCACGCGTCTCGGCAGCCGGGGCGTCCTCGCCGCGATCGGCGTCCTCGCTCTGCTGGCGATGGGCGCGGCCCCGGCGCAGGCCAAGGTCCTCGCCAAGGTCAATGGCGTCGACATCACCGACGAAGACGTGAAAATCGCGCTCGACGATCTGGGCGCGGGTCTGCCGCGGCAGTTGGAGGGCAAGGCGCGCGAGAATTATATTCTCGATTTCCTCATCGACGAGCAGCTCGTCGTGCAGAAGGCGCAGCGCGACAAGCTCGGCGAGACGCCGGATTTCGCCAAGAAGCTCGCCTATTTGCGCGACAAGGCGCTGATGGAGGCGCTGCTCGGCAAGGTCTCCAAGGACGCCGCCACCGAGGCCGCCATCAAGAAGACCTATGACGAGGCCGCCAAGAATCAGAAGCCCGAGACCGAGATCCACGCGCATCACATTCTGGTGACGACCGAGGACGAGGCCAAGGCGGCGCAAAAGCGCGTGAAGGGCGGCGAGGATTTCGGCAAGGTCGCGACCGAGCTGTCCAAGGACACGGGCGCCCAGGGCGGCGATCTCGGCTGGTTCACCAAGGACCGCATGGTGCCGGAATTCGGCGAGGCGGCCTTCAAGCTGGAGCCGGGGCAGATCTCCGATCCGGTGAAGACGCAATTCGGCTGGCATATCATCAAGCTGGACGAGAAGCGCCCGAAAGTCTTCCCGCCGCTGGACCAGGTGCGCGACCAGGTCTCCCGCTATGTGGCGCAAAAGGCCCAGTCGGACCTCATCGTCGAGCTGCGCCAGGGCGCCAAGATCGAGCGCACCGAGCCGCCGGCGGCCGAAGCCAAGCCGAGCGACAAGCCTGCCGAGGCCAAGCCGGCCGAGAAGAAGAAATAGTCATGAGGCGGTAGTGAGCGGGGCGTAGGGAGCAGGAAGCGCGGCTCGCCGCGCCCTGCGCTCGCCGAGCCCCGCTCACCGCCCCGACTCCTCGCTCCCACTTCTTTCAGGACCCATACCGAGCCATGGCCAAGGCCGCCCCCATTTCGCCGCTCGCCCCCAAGACCTATCCCGACATTCCGCCGATCGCCGGCGTCCGCTTCGCGGTGGCGCAAGCGGGCATACGCTACGCCGGGCGCACCGACGCCATGCTCGCCCTCTTCGACGAGGGCACGCAGGTCGCCGGCGTGTTCACGCGCTCCAAATGCCCCTCGGCCCCGGTCGATTGGTGCCGGGCGCGGCTCGAGGGCGGCAAGGCGCGGGCGCTGCTCGTCAATTCCGGCAACGCCAACGCCTTTACCGGCAAGGCCGGCAAGGAGGCGACGAAGCTCTCCGCCAAGCTCGTGGCCGCAGCCGCCCGCGTGCCGGAGAAGCAGGTCTTCCTCGCCTCCACGGGCGTCATCGGCGAGCCGCTCGACGCGACGAAATTCGAGCCGGTGCTGGGCAAGCTCGTCACGGAGGCGCGCGGCGACGCTTGGCGCGAGGCGGCCTCGGCGATCATGACCACCGACACCTATCCCAAGCTCTCGACGCGCATCGCCAAGCTCGGCGACGTCGAGGTGCGCCTAGCGGGCGTCGCCAAGGGCGCGGGCATGATCGCGCCGGACATGGCGACCATGCTCTCCTTCGTCTTCACCGACGCGCCGATCGACGCCGAGGTTCTGCAGAGCCTGCTCTCGAAATCGGTGCAGAGCTCGTTCAACGCCATCACCGTGGACAGCGACACCTCCACCTCGGACACGCTGCTGCTCTTCGCCACGGGCGCGGCGGCGGAACGCGGCGCCCCGCATATCGAGAAGGCGAGCGATCGCCGCCTCGAGGATTTCCGCCGCGCGCTGGACGAGGTTCTGCTCGATCTCGCGCATCAGGTGGTGAAGGACGGCGAGGGCGCGCGCAAATTCGTCGAGGTGACGGTGATCGGCGCGGAGAGCGCCAAGGCGGCCAAGCGCATCGCCCTCTCCATCGCCAATTCGCCGCTGGTGAAGACGGCCGTCGCCGGCGAGGACGCCAATTGGGGCCGCGTGGTGATGGCGGTCGGCAAATCCGGCGAGGCCGCCGACCGCGACAAGCTGGCCATATGGTTCGGCGACATTCGCGTCGCCCATAAGGGTCTGCGCGACCCGGACTATGACGAGGCGGAAGTCTCGCAGATCATGAAGCGCGACGAGATCGCCATCCATGTCGACATCGGCCTCGGCTCCGGCGCCGCGCGCGTGTGGACCTGCGATCTGACGAAGGAATATGTCGCTATCAACGGCGATTATCGCAGCTGATCGTTTCCTTCATGAACCTTTCCTTCTCCCGCCTGCGGGAGGAGGAAGCGCGCGCGTGACATGCGCTCGTGACCTGATCGTCATCGCAGCGTTTCGAGAATCGGCTTCTACTCGCCTCGGCTCGGGCGGCGAGGAAGCGGACCTATGGTTTTCCCCCATGCTGTAGAAGCGGTTCTCTTCGACATGGACGGCACGCTGCTCGACACGGAGCGGCTCTATGTCGACGCCTGGATCGCGGCCGGCCGCGCCGTCGGCCATGAGATCACCGAGGCTTTCTGCCATCGCATGATCGGCAAGCCGATGCAGGATTGCGAGACGATGATGATCGAGCGCTTCGGCGCCGATTTTCCGCTCGACGCCTGCATCGAAGCCTGCGGCGCCTATGTCGCCCGCGCCTCGCGCTCCGGCGTGCCGCTGAAGGAGGGCGCGCGCGAGCTGGTCGATTATCTCACCGCGATGAATATTCCGCTCGCCATCGCCACCTCCTCGCGGCGGCCGACCGCGGAGCATCACCTGAGCCGCTGCGGGCTGCTCTCGCACTTCTCTGCGCTGGTGACGCGCGACGATGTTCAGCGCGGCAAGCCGCATCCCGAATCCTATCTGCGCGCCGCGCGCGCGCTCGGCAAGGAGCCGCGGCGCTGCCTCGCGCTCGAGGATTCGCCGACAGGCCTGCGCTCGGCCGCCGCCTCCGGCGCGATGACGATCATGGCGCCCGACGTTCTGCAACCCTCCGCCGAGGAGCGCGCGCTCTGCCTCGCCGTCGTCGCCAGCCTGCGCGACGTGCTCGAGATGCTGCGCGCGCATGCCCACACGCAGCGGCCCCTAGGCGCAATTGCGCGATGACGAAATTGGTTTCGGTTTTTAGCTTACATGGCGATTCGGCAAGGCGAAGAGACAAAGATCATGCCCCTGCGCCGCCCGCTTTTGGTCATTGCCGCTTTTGGCGCGTCATTGTCTCTCGCCGGATGCGCCGGCGCCTATGAGGAGGCGCGCGACTACGCCGCCGCCTCCGGCGTAGTGGTCGAGAAGAGCGTGGACGTTCCCGCCAAGAAAGCCAAAGCGAAAAAGGCCGGGAAAAAGACCGCCGGCAAGAAGAAGCCCGCCGAGAAGCCCGCGGTCGAGAAGGACGCGAAGGCTCCGCCCGCCGTCGGCGCCTGCGTCACCTATCAGTTCATGGGCGGGGCCGATTGCGAGGAGGCGATCGCCAAGCGCGATTGCTACGACAAGCGCAGCAATGTCGTCGATTGGCGCAGGGAAATGAGCTGCGCCGCCGCCTTTCTCTCGCCGCCGGAGAAGAAGCCTTAACAGATCGAGCCTTGCCTCGGCCGGACGAAGCGGCGACATTGGCCGCGCATTCGCCGCAACGAGGCCATTCCCATGCGTTCCGCCGCCTTCTGCATCGCCTTCGCGCCGCTCGCTCTCTCCGCCTGCAACAGCGCCGCGCCGGAAATGCGCTTCGATCCCGTCGAGGCCGCCTTCATCAGGCAGGAGGGCAAGGCGACGATCGAGGGCCAGGCCTTTCTGCGGGACCAGCAGGGCAAGACGAATGTGCGCTACGCCGCCGGCGAGGTGGTGCGGCTCATTCCCGCGACCGCCTATGCGCAGGCGCGCATCTCGCAATTCTACGGCAAGCGCAAATTCATCCCGGCCCTGCTCATGCCGACGCCGACGCAGGAGGCCGAATACGCCGCCTACACACGCACGACCAAGGCGGGCGCGACCGGCCGCTTCACTTTCGACAAGGTCGCGCCGGGCCGCTATTTCGTGACGACGCAGCTCACTTGGGTTCCCAAGGGCGGCTTGATCAGCGAGGGCGGCGCGATGTACGACGAGATTGTCGTCACCGGCAAGGAGACCGATCCGATCGAGGTCGTGCTCTCCGGCAATTGAGGGGAACCCCTTGTCTCTGCTTCTCGTCGTCGCCGCGGCTCTCGTCGATCCGCAAGGCCGCGTGCTGATCGCCCAGCGTCCGCAGGGCAAGCAGCTCGCGGGACTTTGGGAGTTCCCCGGCGGCAAGCTCGACCCCGGCGAGCGGCCGGAGCAGGCGCTCGTGCGCGAGCTGGCCGAGGAGCTGGGCATAGAGGCGGCGACGGACGATCTCGCGCCGCTGACCTTCGCCAGCCACGCCTATGAGGCGTTTCATCTCCTGATGCCGCTCTATCTCTGCCGACGCTGGCGCGGCGAGCCGCACGCCCGCGAGGGCCAGGCGCTCGCCTGGATGCGGCCGAGCGAGCTCGATGCGGCGCAAATGCCGCCCGCCGACGCGCCGCTGATCGCCCCGCTGGTCGCGCTGCTGGGGTGAGCGCTCACCGGAGCGCGAACTCCGAAAGGGCCTCGTTCCAGCGCCAGCGCGGCGCCGCGTCGGAGATCGAGACGCCGCCGAGCCAGCGCGACGGCGGACGAAGCGACATCCAATCCGTTTCCCTCGCCAGAACGGCGCGCCCGAGCGGCGTGATCGTGAGACGCTCGTGGGGCCAGCTGCGATCCTCGCTCTCGAACGAGCCCACGAAAACCGGCTCCGCAATGCGCTTCATGTCGTCCACAATGGAATGAATCATCAAATCCGTGAGCCAGGGAAGCGGCTCGCGCTCCATCAGCAAACGCGAAAAGGCCTCGCCGACCGTGTGGGGACGCTCCGCCAGAAGCTCGAGAATGAGACGTTGCGTCAGGCCGAGGCCGTCGTCGGACCAGGGAAATTCCTGGCAATAGCGCCGAATGGCGCGCGCGAGCTGCGGCAGAGCCGGCACGGCCGCGCGCGCGAATCCCGCGAGCGGGCTCGGGTCGGGCGCGCGCAGCATGCGCCAAGCGTCGCGGCCGGCGCGCAGACCCGCCTCGGCGATCGGCGCACGCTCCTCCCATAGCAGGCGCAAAGCCTCGGGCGGCAGCTGCCCCAGTCCGATGAAACGCATGGCGCCGGGATAGCGCTCCAACGAGATCAGCTCGAGCCGCGGCGGAGGCGTCTCGGCGAATTGCGCGAGACACCGCGCGAGAATGAGCTGGTCATAAGGATCATGCTCGAGCCAGAGCACGACGCGCACATAGCGAGACGCCGCTGACCGCAAGCCCGCCTCCCCGTCGGCCAGCTCTTCGGCGATCTGCGCTTTGCTCCGACCCACGCCGGCGCCGTAGCTCTCCGCGAGAAAAGCGGCGCGCGTGTCGAGCCAGTCCGGCCGGTCCGGGACGGGCCCCTGACAGAGCGGATCGGAATATTCGAGAAAATCGCCGATGAAGCCGGCGTCGCGCAGGCTCGCCTCTATGTCGTGGCCGCAGCGCAGATGCAGCGTCGGCATGTCGCGGTCGGGCGCCGCGTCGCCCCGCGATATGTCGCGCCAGCTGCGGTCCATCGCCTCTATATGCGCCTTGAGCTTCGGCCAGCTCGGCAGACCGAGCTCACGGGCGACGACGAGCTGCGCGTCGCTCAGCCGGACATTCTGCGACGACGGAGCCGAGGGATGGCGGAGCCGCAATCGCTCGAGGGATCGCCGGTCGCCGGCGCGCAGCGCTGCGAGCAGCTCTTTGGCGCGCTTGCGTTGCTGTTCGAGATTGAGCCGGAACGGCGAAGAAAAACGGACGGCCGCCCGCGCGGCCCGCGGTTCGCTGGACATGGAACCCCCTCCTCCGAGTCTGCGTCCGCCGATCAGACAGGAAAGGGCGAATGTCGAAGCGCCTTTCGGAGATGAGCGCGGGCGCAGCCCTTTCCGCGGACACGGGGGCTCCGATCGAGCCGTGTCGCAGTGAAACAAAAAGCCGCGGCGCAGTCAAGAATGGACGGCCGCCGCGCCATCCCCGAAACCTGCTCACAGCGGCAAATTCTTCCAATCTCGCTTTTCCGCGTGAGCGTGATGAATGCGGATCGCATTCTCTATCTCGTGGAATCTCTCGCTGCCGGCGATCGCCTCGTAAAAGCCCATGCCGCGGGCGACGGCGGCGAGATCATAGCACCAATAGAGCGCCATCAGCGCATTGATGAACAGCTCCGTCCCTCTTGTGCGCTCGGTGTCGTGCCGGTCTCCGAAGCCGCCGCGGATCGCCGAGGCGATCGAATTGGCCACGATGCTCTTGGAATTGGGCTGGCGCTCGTTGAGAAAATCGACGGCGTCGAGCAGCGCGTCGCCCTCCGGCGTTCCCGACGACACGGAGACGCAGCCGAGATATCCGCCGGAACGGATCAGCTCGGCCGTGTTCTCGAGAAAAGAATGATGGCAGACGCCGTGATAAAGATCGACGCCGAAGCCGAGGCAGACGAGAAATTTGCGCACGCCCTCGAGCTGATGAACGGCGGCGATCGAGAGAGCGTCCTCCTCTATCGTGCCGAGCGCGGCCTCGTCGCCCTTCATCAGACTGTCGGTCCCGCCGTCGACGAGAATGATCGTATCGACCTTCAATAGCGTGACCAGCGCCTCATAAGATTGCCGCAACGGTCGCACGCCGGTCTTCTCGAAGGCGAAGACCTTGGGCTCGCAGCCACGGGCCGCGAGCCAGTCGACGAGATGGCGCTCGGGAAAATAGCCCTGCATGCGGCTGTCGGAATCGACGAGCCGCCCTGCGGGACCGATCTTCTTGCGGGAGGCGAGATCGACGCGGGCGAAGGACAGATTGGCGAGAAAGACGCTCTTGCCCGCATCGCGCAGAAAGACATAGAGCGGCAGGCCGCTGACGATGTCGAAGCCGCCGCCGCAGCCGGCGATGAGAATGCGCTGCGAGTCCTCGAGCGCGCGGAAAAAAGGGATTTGCATTATTTCGTCTCGTTCCAAGGCGAGAAAGCCTATCGCTTCTCGCATGGTCTCGAAACAATTTCTCGAGCGCGACGCCCGGCGGCGCTCCCGCCGCAGGGCCGAGGCGCCGCCACGGAGCATTTTTCTTGCGCGGGCGGGCGATCCAGGTGTATAAGCCGTTCCGTTCTATCTCATAACGGTCATTCTCGGATGATCGCTGCTTGAGAGTGGGGCCCGGCCGGGACCCGCTCTTTTTTGTTTGCACCGGCCGGAAATTCTCGCAAGACAGGATGAGCCGCTTGGCAGAAACGCCCGCCGCCGGCGCCGTGGAGGCGCCCTCCCTGCTCGATGAGCCGCGCCTCTGCGGCGATACGGGCGTTGCGGCGCGCATCGCCCATATCGCCGAGCCTGTGCTGGCGCAGCTCGGCTTTCGTCTCGTGCGTGCGCGCATTCTCTCGCAGAACGGCATGGTTCTGCAGATCATGGCCGAGCGGCCCGACGGAACCATGACGATCGACGATTGCGAGGCGGCGAGCCAGGCGCTCTCGCCGGAGCTGGACGTCGAGGATGTGATTTCCGACGCCTATCGGCTGGAGCTGTCCTCCCCCGGCATAGATCGCCCGCTGGTGCGAGTCTCGGATTTTCATCGCGCGATCGGCCATGAGGCGAAGATCGAGCTGACGCAGCCGCTCGCCTCTGGCCGCAAGCGCTTTCGGGGCAATATCGTCTCCGTCGAGGGCGACGGCCGCGACGCCGTGGTGACGCTGGAGCGCAATGACGCCCCGCCGGACGAGGACAAGACCGTGCGAATGCCGCTGCGCGATCTCGACGAGGCCAAGCTGATGCTGACCGACGCGCTGATCCGCGAGGCGCTGCGCGCCGGCAAGGCGCAGCTCGAGGACGACAGCCCGAGCGAGGAGGGAGAGGCCGCGCCCCGAGAGGAGACGCGGCCCCGCCGTGGGCCGGGCCGCTTCGCCATGGCGCGCGGCGACAAGGCCAAGCCGCTGGTTCCGGCCGGCGTGCAGACGGGATTCAAGAAAAAAGGCAGCGGACCCGGCCGTCGCGGCGACGCGTAGGGCCGACGTTTTTGGGAGCAAGATATGGCCGTCAGCGCCAACAGGTTGGAAATCCTGCAGATCGCCGATGCGGTCGCGCGCGAGAAATCGATCGACCGCTCGATCGTCATCGCCTCCATGGAGGACGCGCTGCAAAAGGCCGCGCGCTCGCGCTATGGGCAGGAGACCGAAGTCCGCGCCGAGATCAATCCGAAGAGCGGCGAAGTGCGCTTCTCGCGTCTGCTGCTGGTCGTCGATCTCATCGACAATGACGCGACGCAGATTTCCATCGAGGACGCGCGCAAGCGCAATCCGGCGGCGCAGGTCGGCGATTGGATTTCCGAGACGCTGCCGCCTTTCGATTTCGGCCGCATCGCCGCGCAATCGGCCAAGCAGATCATCGTGCAGAAGGTGCGCGAGGCCGAGCGCGACCGCCAATATGAAGAGTTCAAGGACCGCATCGGCGAGATCGTCAACGGCGTCGTGAAGCGCGTCGAATATGGCAATGTGATCGTCGATCTCGGCCGCGGCGAGGCGATCATCCGCCGCGACGAGATGATCCCGCGCGAGACCTTCCGTCCCGGCGATCGCGTGCGCGCCTATGTCTATGACGTGCGCCGCGAGCAGCGCGGTCCGCAGATTTTCCTGTCGCGCACGCATCCGCAATTCATGGCCAAGCTGTTCCGCCAGGAAGTGCCGGAGATCTACGACGGCGTGATCGAGGTGAAGTCGGTCGCGCGCGATCCGGGCTCGCGCGCCAAGATCGCGGTCATCTCGCGCGATTCCTCCATCGATCCGGTCGGCGCCTGCGTCGGCATGCGCGGCTCGCGCGTGCAGGCCGTCGTCGGCGAATTGCAGGGCGAGCGCATCGACATCATTCCCTGGTCGGCGGATGCGGCGACCTTCATCGTCAATGCGCTGCAGCCGGCCGAGGTGGTGAAGGTCGTTCTCGACGAAGACTCCGCGCGCATCGAGGTGGTGGTGCCGGACGATCAGCTGTCGCTGGCCATCGGCCGCCGCGGCCAGAATGTGCGTCTCGCCTCGCAGCTCACCGGCTGGGATATCGACATTCTGACCGAGGCCGAGGAATCGGAGCGCCGTCAGCGCGAGTTCGTCGAGCGCACCAAAGTGTTCATGAACGCCATCGACGTCGATGAGGTCGTCGGCCGCCTGCTCGCTTCGGAAGGCTTTCAATCGGTCGAGGAGCTGGCCTTCGTCGATCTCGGCGAGCTGGCGACGATCGAAGGCTTCGACGAGGACACGGCCGCCGAGATTCAAAATCGCGCCCGCAATTATCTCGAGCGCGTCGAGGCGGAGAACGAGGCGCGTCGCGTCGAGCTCGGCGTGCTCGACGAGCTGAAGGAGCTCGACGGCGTCACCACGGCGATGCTGGTCAAGCTCGGCGAGAATGACGTGAAGTCGATCGAGGATCTCGCCGGCTGCGTGCCGGACGATCTCGTCGGCTGGACCGAGAAGAAGGACGGCGAGACGGTCAAGCAGACCGGCTTCCTCGACGGGATCGACATTTCTCGCGAGGAGGCGGAGGCGCTGATCATGGATGCGCGCGTGCGCGCCGGCTGGATCGAGGCGCCGGAGCCCGAGGCGGAAGCCGAGGCCGCAGAGCCGGCAGAGGCGCAGCAGACCGAGGCGCAGTGACGAAACGGGACGGCGAGCGAATGAGAGAGGCGGAGGCGAGCGAACGGACTTGCATCGTCACCCGCCGGCGCGACGCGCCGGAGGGGATGATCCGCTTCGTGCGCGCGCCGGACGGCGTTCTCACGCCGGACATCAGATCGCGCCTGCCCGGCCGCGGCGCCTGGGTGACGGCGCGCGCCGATGTCGTGGCCGAAGCATTGAAGAAGCGCGCCTTCTCGCGCCAATTGAAGGCCGAGGTCTCGGCCTCGCCCTCGCTCCCCGCGGAGGTCGATCGGCTGCTGGAGGCCGATTGCCTGCAATCGCTGGCGATGGCCAATAAGGCGGGCGCCGTGGTCGCCGGCTTCGGCAAGGTGTGCGAGGCGCTGGAGAAAGGCGCGGTCGCCGCTGTGCTGGAGGCGCGCGACGGCTCGGCGGAGGGCCGCCGCAAGCTCGCCCAGGCCGCCCGGCGCGCGGCCACGGCGCGCGGATGCGGCGAGAGGGTCACAGAGACGATCTCTCTGTTCGATTCTCTTCAATTGGATTTGGCTTTGGGCCGCACAAATGTGATACATGCAGCCCTCGCGCCGGGCGGACCGACGCAAGCCTTTTTGGCGCGCTGCCGCCGCCTCGCCGCCTATAGAGGCGAGAGCGCTTCCGGCGACGCGCAGACTCTGAACAGCGAGCGGACCGACGAGCTCGGCCCGCTGAAAGACGCAACCGAACAGGCGCAGCCCGAGGATCGGAAACTGGATGAGTGAGACCGAGACCGAGAACAGCGGCGACAAGACGCTGACCGTCACGCCGTCGAAGACGTTGCATTTGAAGCAGCGTCCGACCGAGCATGGCGGAATGGTGCGCCAGAGCTTCTCCCACGGCCGCTCCAAGGTGGTCGTGGTCGAGAAGGTGAAGCGTCGCGCCCCCGGACATGTCGAGACCAAGCCGGCGGCTCCGGCGACAGCGGCGCCCGCCGCGCCGGCGGCCCCCGCAGCCCCGCCGCCGCCTGCGCCGCCGACGGCCCCTGTCGCCGCCGCGCCGCCGCCGCCCCCGCCGCCGAGAGCCGAGACCCCGCGCCCGCAGCCTGCGCCCAAGCGCGGCGCCGGCATGGTGCTGCGCGCGCTGACCGACGATGAGCGCGAGGCCCGCGCCCGCGCCCTGGTCGACGCCCGCACCCGCGAGGAGGAAGACCGTCGCCGCGCGGTGGCGGAAGCCAAGGCCCGCGCCGAGCGCGAGGAGCGCGAGCGCGAGGAGCGCGCCGCCGCCGAAGCCCGCAAGCGCGAGGAAGAAGAGCGCCTCGCCCGCGACGCCGAATCGAAGCGCCGTTCCGAGGAAGAGGCGCGCCGTCGCCTCGCCGGAGGCGGCGCTCCCGAGCCGCATGCTCCGACCTCCGCCACCGCACGCCCGGCCCAGCCGCGTCCGGCTCCGACCGCCGGAGGAGAGGCGCCCCGCCCCGCCGCGACCGCGACGGAAGACGCCGAGAAGCGCGTCGTCCGCCGTCCCGTCGGCGTCATCGCCGTCAAGGCGCCGCCGCCGCCGCCCCGTCCGACTCCCTCGCGCGGCGGCGCGCAGAAGGACCGCGGCCGCCTCACCGTCTCCACCGCGACGTCCGAGCAGGAAGAGCGCACGCGCTCCGTCGCCTCGTTCCGCCGTCGCACGCAGCGCCTCAAATCCTTCGGCCAGGCCGAGCAGAAGGAGAAGATCGCCCGCGAGGTCATCCTCCCGGAGACGATCACCATTCAGGAGCTCGCCAACCGCATGTCGGAGCGCGGCGTCGACGTGATTCGCCTGCTGATGAAGCAGGGCGCGCTGCACAAGATCACCGACGTCATCGACGCCGATACGGCGCAGCTCGTCGCCGAGGAGCTCGGCCATGCGGTCAAGCGCGTCGCCGAATCCGATGTCGAGGAGGGACTGTTCGACGAGCCCGACGCCGAGGGCGAGCTCGAGTCGCGGCCGCCGGTCGTCACCATCATGGGCCATGTCGACCACGGCAAGACCTCGCTGCTCGACGCGATCCGCCACGCCAATGTCGTGGCCGGCGAGGCGGGCGGCATCACGCAGCATATCGGCGCCTATCAGGTGAAGGCGCCCAATGGCGCGCCGATCACCTTCATCGACACCCCCGGCCACGCGGCCTTCACCGCCATGCGCGCCCGCGGCGCCAAGGTCACCGACATTGTGATCCTGGTGGTGGCGGCGGATGACGGCGTGATGCCGCAGACGATCGAGGCGATCCACCACGCCAAGGCGGCGGAGGTTCCGATCATCGTCGCGATCAACAAGATCGACAAGCCCGACGCCAAGCCCGAGCGCGTGCGCACCGAGCTGCTGCAGCATGAGGTGCAGACGGAGACCTTCGGCGGCGACACGCTCGAGGTGGAGGTCTCCGCCAAGGAGAAGCTCAATCTCGACAAGCTGCTCGACGCCATCACGCTGCAGTCGGAAGTGCTCGACCTCAAGGCCAATCCCGAGCGCTCCGCCGAGGGCACGGTGATCGAGGCGCGGCTCGACAAGGGCCGTGGTCCGGTCGCCACTGTGCTGGTGCAGCGCGGCACGCTGCATGTCGGCGACATCATCGTCGCCGGCTCGCAATGGGGCCGCGTGCGCGCGCTGCTCGACGACAAGGGCGTCGTGGTGCAGACCGCCGGCCCGTCCTTCCCGGTCGAGATCCTCGGCTTCTCCGGCACGCCGGAAGCCGGCGACCGCGTCGCCGTCGTCGAGACGGAAGCGCGTGCGCGCGAGATCACCGAATATCGCGAGCGTCAGCGTCGCGACAAGCTGGCCGCGCGCGGCGGCGGCGCCCGCACCTCGCTCACCGATATGATGAGCCAGCTGAAGACCGCCGGCCGCAAGGAGTTCCCGCTCGTCATCAAGGGCGACGTGCAGGGCTCTGTGGAGGCGATCGTCGCAGCGCTCGACAAGCTCGGCACGGACGAAGTCGGCGCGCGCGTCGTGCATGCGGGCGTCGGCGGCATCTCCGAGTCCGACATCGCACTCGCCGAAGCGTCCAACGCCGTCGTCATCGGCTTCAACGTGCGCGCCCATAAGGAAGCGCGCGAGGCCTCCGAGCGCGGCGGCATTGAAATCCGCTACTACAACATCATCTACAATCTCGTGGACGATGTGAAGGCGGCGATGTCCGGCCTGCTCGCGCCCACCCTGCGCGAGACCATGCTGGGCAATGCGCAGATTCTCGAGGTGTTCGACATTTCCAAGGTCGGCAAGGTGGCGGGTTGCCGCGTGACCGACGGCTCGGTGGAGCGCGGCGCCAATGTGCGTCTCATCCGCGACAATGTCGTCGTCCACGAGGGCAAGCTGTCGACGCTCAAGCGCTTCAAGGACGAGGTCAAGGAAGTGCAGGCCGGACAGGAGTGCGGCATGGCTTTCGAGAACTATCAGGACATGCGCGCCGGCGACGTCATCGAGTGCTATCGCGTCGAGGAGATCAAGCGGACGCTGTGATCGCGTCTCGCTGATCTCCACCGAACTTTTAACAAGCCTTCGGCGCGCCGCCGTCCTCGACTGCAAAGCGAGTGACGGCCGCGCAACGTTGGGAGCGCGCGAACAGCGCGAACATCCATGTCCAGAGCCCATCACGCCCATGGGGCGGAGCCGTCGCAGCGCATGTTGCGCGTCGCCGAGCTCGTCCGCCATCAAATCGCTTCGATGCTTTCGCGCGGGGATATCGCTGATCCCGTGCTCGAGCAGCATGTCGTCACCGTCTCGCGGGTGACGATGAGCCCGGATTTGAAGCTCGCCACCGTCTATGTCATGCCGCTCGGCGGCAAGGACGAGCCGGAGGTGCTGCGCGCTTTCGACCGCCACAAAAAATATCTGCGCGGCGAGATCGCCCATAGCGTCAATCTCAAATTCGCCCCGGAGGTGCGTTTCCGCATCGACGATAGTTTCGACAATGTCGCGCGCATCGACGCGCTGCTGAACTCCGAGCGCGTGCAGCGCGATCTAGCAGCCCCTCTCGAAAGGGAGGACGATTGAGTGCTAAAGCTGAAACGATGGACAGAGGACGAGCTTCGAGGGCTCTCCGAAAAGGAATTGCTCGTTCTCTATTCCCGTTGTCACGAGATGGCCGGCACCGCGGAGGCCGACGACGCGCTGAACTTGATCGAAAAGATCGGCGTTCCCCAGGCGCGCGAAGGGACAAAGCTCGATTCCCCGCTCGGCAGGAAAATGCAAGCAGTCATTTTTTCGCCTGAGGGGAAAGCGGCGGCGCTCGAGGCTGCGAAAAACGGCCTCGCGCCTATGGTCGTAATAGATCCGATGCTACAGAAGGCGATCGGAACCGAATACAAGGGTGCCTACGAGGGCACGATGAACGCCGGCTATCTCGTCGCGAACCTCATGCGGCAACATCAGTGGGAAGTCGCTGGCAAGAAACGCCAGAAACTTCCAGATCACTGCATAGCCAAGACTGCTGCGCTCTTCGTGCATATCCCGTCGAAAAAGAGCTGAGCGTGAACAAAACTCGATCCAATCGCGCCGTCGTCGACGGCTGGGTGGTGCTCGACAAGCCCGTCGGCATGACCTCGACGCACGCCGTCTCGCGCTTGAAGCGCATCTATAATGGCAAGAAGGCCGGACACGCCGGCACGCTGGACCCGCTCGCCTCCGGCATTCTGCCGATCGCTTTCGGCGAGGCGACCAAGACCGTGCCTTTCGTCCAGGATGGCGAGAAAGCCTATAGCTTCACCGTGCGCTGGGGCGTCGAGACCGACACGGACGACGCCGACGGCAAATCCGTGCGCGAGAGCGAGGAGCGGCCGACGATCACGCAGATCGAGGCGCTGCTGCCGCGCTTTCTCGGCGATATTTTGCAAGTGCCGCCGCAATATTCCGCCATCAAGATCGCCGGCGAGCGCGCCTATGATCTCGCGCGCGACGGCGAGACAGTGGAGCTGAAGCCGCGCCCCGTCACCATCCATCGCCTCTCCATCGTCGATGCGACGGAGGAGGAGACCAAGCTCGTCATGGAATGCGGCAAGGGCGCCTATGTGCGCTCCATCGCGCGCGATCTCGGGCGGCTGCTCGGCTGCTTCGGCCATGTGACCGCGCTGCGCCGCACACGGGTCGGCCCCTTCCTCGAGGAGGACAGCTACACGCTGGACGAGATCGAGGGCGGCGAGGCGGCCAACGCGCTTCTCTCCGTCGAGGCGGGCCTCACCGAGCTGCCCTGCGTCGTCGTCGATCGCGACGCCGCGGCGCGGCTGCGGCGCGGCGGCTCGCTGATCCTGCGCGGCCGCGACGCGCCTGCGGGCGGCGTCGTCTATGCGGCCTGCGGCGGCGTGCCCGTCGCTTTCGGCGAGGTGGTGGAAGGCGCGCTGGAGCCCTCGCGCGTGTTCAACCTCCCGTTCTGACGCGAGGTTGATCTTCGCGGGGGAACGCGTTTCTATTCGGGGAGAGGCCCCCTCCCCATCCCTCCCCCGCTTTGCGGGAGAGGGGGCAGGTTCGGGGACGTCAGGACATTGCGAGCCGACCGCCCCTCATGACGCCCCCCGTCCCCAAAATCCTCGTCTTCGACTCCGGACTCGGCGGCCTCACCGTCTTCACCGAGGTGGCGAAGCTGCGCCCGCATGCAGCGCTGCTCTATTGCGCGGATGACGCCGGCTTCCCCTATGGCCCGCTCTCCGAGACGGCGCTGGTCGCGCGCGTCATGGAGGTGATGGAACGGCTGATCGCCGAGCTGGCGCCCGATCTCGTCGTCATCGCCTGCAACACCGCCTCCACTCTCGCGCTGCCGCATTTGCGGGCGCGCTGGCCGCAGCTTCCCTTCGTCGGCACGGTGCCGGCGATAAAGCCCGCCGCCGAGCGTTCGCGCTCGCGTCTCGTCTCCGTGCTGGCGACGCCCGGCACTGTGGCGCGCGACTACACCCGCGCGCTCATCGCCAGCTTCGCGGAAGATTGCGCCGTGACGCTGATCGGCTCGACGCGCCTCGCCCCGCTCGCCGAGGATTTTATGCGCGGCGCCGCTGTTTCAGAGGCGGAGATCGCCCGCGAGATCGCGCCCTGCTTCGTCATGCGCGACGACGCGCGGACGGATGTCGTCGCGCTCGCCTGCACGCATTATCCGCTGCTGCTGGATTTTTTCCGGCGCCTCGCGCCCTGGCCGGTCGAGTGGATCGACCCCGCCCCCGCCATAGCGCGGCAGGCCGATCGGCTGCTGGCGGAGCGCTTCGGCCCCGACCGCGCAACAATTGCGCCGGCGCCCCGCGCGCTCTTCACCAGCGGGGCGCGCCCGGAGCCGGCGCTGGCCGCGGCGCTGACGCGAATGGGTTTTTCTCCCGACTGATCCTGCGCCCTCTTTGCCGCAGAGCGGCAAAAGGAAAACGCCCCGCCCGCGTTTTTCCTTGATTATGTCGGCCGCTCTTGCTGTAACGCGCCGCACAATAGTCTCGAACTCCAAGAGGTGAGCGAAATGGCAGACTGGCCCGTCCATGCGAAGATTACCGGCCCGATCGTTCTGATCGGCTTCGGCTCCATCGGACGTGGCATCTTGCCGCTCATCGAACGCCATTTCGACTATGACAAGAGCCGTTTCACCGTCATCGATCCTGTCGATACGCATCGCGAGATGCTGGATATTCGCGGCATTGCGTTCCAGAAGACCGCGCTGACCAAGGACAATTACCGCGAGGCGCTCACCCCCCTGCTCACCAAGGGCGAGGGACAGGGCTTCGTCGTCAATCTGTCGGTCGACACCTCCTCGCTCGACATTATGAAGCTCGCCCGCGAGCTGGGCTGCCTCTATGTCGACACGGTGGTGGAGCCCTGGACCGGCTTTTATTTCGACACCAGCCTCGGCAATGAAGCGCGCACCAATTATGCGCTGCGCGAGACCGTGCTGGAGGAGCGTCGCCGCAATCCGGGCGGCCCGACCGCCGTCTCCTGCTGCGGCGCCAATCCGGGCATGGTGTCCTGGTTCGTGAAGCAGGCGCTGCTGAACATCGCCGCCGACACGGGCCTCTCGATCGACGCGCCCAAGAGCCGCGCCGAATGGGGCGCGCTGGCGCAAAAGCTCGGCGTCAAGGGCATTCACATCGCCGAGCGCGACACGCAGCGCGCTACGACCCCCAAGCCGCGCGACGTCTTCGTCAACACCTGGTCGGTGGAAGGCTTCGTCTCCGAGGGTCAGCAGCCGGCCGAGCTGGGCTGGGGCACGCATGAGAAATCGCTGCCGGACATCGCCGGCACGCATTCCTCCGGCTGCGGCGCGGCGATCTATCTGAAATCGCCGGGCGCCAATACGCGCGTGCGCAGCTGGACGCCGACGCCGGGGCCGCAATTCGGCTTCCTCGTCACCCACAACGAGTCGATCTCTATCGCCGATTTCCTCACCGTGCGCGACGATTCCGGCAAGGTGGTCTATCGGCCGACCTGCCATTACGCCTATCACCCGGCCGACGACGCCGTTCTGTCGCTGCATGAGATGTTCGGCCGCGCCGGCAAGATGCAGGCGAGCTGGAAGATTCTCGACGAGAACGAGATCGTCGACGGCATAGACGAGCTCGGCGTGCTGCTCTACGGCCACGCCAAGAACGCCTATTGGTACGGCTCCCGCCTCTCCATCGAGGAGACGCGCGAGCTGGCGCCCTATCAGAACGCCACCGGCCTGCAAGTCAGCTCGGCCGCGCTGGCCGGCATGGTGTGGGCGCTGGAAAACCCCAACGCCGGCATTGTCGAGGCCGACGAGGTGGATTTCCGCCGCTGCCTCGAGGTGCAGACGCCCTATCTCGGCCCGGTCGAGGGGGTCTACACGGATTGGACGCCGCTCGACGGCCGTCCGGGTCTCTTCCCGGAGGATATCGACGAGAGCGACCCCTGGCAGTTCAAGAATATTCTCGTTCGGTGACGAAACCCGGTCCTTCTCCCGCTCGCGGGAGAAGGCGATCGCTTTCGGGCGGAGAACTTTTCAGCGCGCCTGTCGCAGATTTGCGACAGGCGCGTCCATTTTCGGCGCCGAGCGCCACGAGCGGCCGCAATCTGCGCTGTGGCCGCTGATACAAATCGCATTGCTATGCTGCAGCCGCGCCGGCGCGAAGGAACACCTTCGAGACAGGGCCGGTCGGTCTCCAGCCTCTCCGAAGGAGACAGCGATGCTCACCTCGAAATCGACCCTCGTCCTGGCCATGGCGATCCTATGCTCGGTCGCGCAGGCGCAAACGAAACGCTCAGAAGATTTGCCGCCGCGACCAGTCGTCTCGAAGAACGCCGAGACCGGCTCGGGACCAGACCGCGAACGCCAGAAAAATAATTTCTCGGGCACGATCGGGCGGCTCGGCCTCGGCGCCGACCCCACGCGGCCAGAAGGCCCCGGCAACATCTCCAACTAGGCGTCAAGCCGTCGGAATCAGCGCCGCCGGCGGCAGGCCGGCGGAGCGGCGATTCCACATGGATCGATAGAGGCCTTCGAGATCGCGCGTATAGGCGGGAACGTCGAAGAGCGCCGCATCGGCGCGATTGCGCGCGAGCTTCGCCTTCAGCTCCACGAGATGGGCGGGATCGGCCGCCAGCCGATAGGCGAGATCGAAATAATCGTCGAGATCGGCGGCGATCAGCTCCGTCAAGCCGACGGCGCGCAGCAGGCTGCCGGCGACGCGCGAGGGAAAGGTCGAGCCGCTGCAGGTGACGATCGGCACGCCCGCCCAGAGCGCGTCGCTCGCCGTGGTGTGCGCATTGTACGGCGCCGTGTCGAGCACCAGATCGGCGAGCTGGAGTCGCGCCAGATGCTCGCCCTGCGCCATATCCGGCGCGAAGATCAGCCGGTCGCCGTTCACGCCGCGCCGCCACGCCTCATTGCGCAGATTGCCCTCCGCCATGGGCGCGCCGAGCAGCCAAAGGACGCTGCCCGGCACGGCGTCCAGCAGCCGGCACCAGACGTCGAACATCTCCGGCGTGAATTTATAGGCCTGATTGAAGCAGCAGAAGACGACGCCCTGCTCCGGCAGGCCCATGCTGGCGCGCAAGGGCATTCGCCCGATCGGTCCGGCGCGGCCATGCGGCTGATAGCTGTTCGGCATATAGGCGAAGGATTCGGAATAATCGCCGGCGGAGGCGAAGGGCGTCACATAATCGTCGGTGATGATGTAGTCGCAGATATCCTCGCCGAGCGTGCCGGGATAGCCGAGATAATTCACCTGCACGGGCGCCGGCCGCAGCATCAGAATGCCGCTGCGCGCATTGGCCGTGAAGCCTTTGAGATCGATGAGAATGTCCACCTCGTCGCGATGGATCGCGCGGGCGGCGTCGCCATCGGAGAGCGCTTCTATGTCGATGAAAGCGTCGAAAGCGCCGACGAGGCGACGACGCATGCTCTTGCCGTCGTCGGCCCCATAGGAATAGGCGTTGACGCAAAAGCGCTCGCGATCATGCGCCTCCAGCGTCTCGATCAGCAGCAGCGCGGTTGCGTGATCGTGGAAATCATTGGAGAGATAGCCGAGCCGGATTTTCCGCCCATCGGCGGGGCGGAACTGGAAATCGAGCGCGAGCCGCGCCGCGACCGCGGCGGCGCGCCGATCACGCGTCCACAGCTCCGAGCAGCGCCTTTGATCCGTCGCGCCGACGCCCGGCTGCGAGAGCAGCAGAAAGGGCGGCAAGGAGCCGGACCTCCCCGCCTCGAGAAGATCGTCGAGCGCTTTCGCATCGCCTGCGAAATCGCCCCATTCACACATGCCGCGGCTGCGTCCCGGCGCTCGCATCGCCGTCTCCCAGGTCGAAGGTCCTTCGCCTGGGCATGAGGGCGCGTGTCGCCTTCCAGATCAGACAAGCACGACAAGCAATCCATGCGCCAAAATCCTTCTCCCACATGGGAGAAGGATTCGCACAGGCTCTCGCCCTATATCCCCGCGCCGTCGCCGAGCGTCTCCTCGGCCGCCGTCGAGAAAATCCGAACATTGTTCAGCGACAGCGGCACATTGCTGCCGAGCGTCGCGCCCGCGCGATCATCCGTGTCGACCTCGACCGTCTGATCATAGCCCGGGATGGAGATGGAGGCGCGCAAGCCGGCGGCCGTGCGGCGCACCGCCTCGACCCGGCCCTCGAGCGCGCCGATCTGGCCGCCATGCAGAGCGATGTCGGCGGGGCGGAAATAGACGCGCGCCGGTCCATTGCGCAGATTTTCCGAGGAGACGTGCAGCTCCTTGCCCTGGAAGATCACCTTGCCGTCGGCGACCTGCACCGGCAGCGCCAGCGCCTCGCCGACAAAGGACAGAACGAAGGGCGAGGCCGGCCGGTCATAGAGCTCGTCCGGCGTGCCGATCTGCTCGATGCGGCCCTTGTCCAGCACCACCACGCGATCGGCGAGCTCCATCGCCTCGTCCTGGTCATGCGTCACGAAGACGGTGGTGAGGCCGGTCTGGCGATGCACGTCGCGCAGCCAGCGGCGCAGGTCCTTGCGCACGCGCGCGTCGAGGGCGCCGAAGGGCTCGTCGAGCAGCAGCACGCGCGGCTCGATGGCGAGCGCGCGCGCGAGCGCCACGCGCTGCCGCTGGCCGCCGGAGAGCTGCGCCGGATAACGTCCGCCGAGACCGTCCAGCTGCACGAATTCCAGCAGCTCGGCCGCGCGCGCGGCGATCTCGGCGCGGGACGGGCGCGAGCGGCGCGGGCGAACCTTCAGCCCATAGGCGATGTTGTCGGCGACGGTCAGATGCTTGAACAGCGCGTAATTCTGGAACACGAAGCCGACGCGCCGCTCCTGCACCGACAGAGTGGTCGCATCCTCCGAATCGAACAGAATGCGGCCGCGATCGGGATTGGAGAGGCCGGCGATGGCGCGCAGCAGCGTCGTCTTGCCGGAGCCCGACGGTCCCAGCAGCGCGACCAGCTCGCCGGGCGCGATCGTCAGATTGACGTCGCGCAAAGCGGGATAGTCGCCGAAATCCTTCTCGACGCGCTCGATCCTGATCTCCACGCCATGCGGGCGCGGCGCCTCCTCAGTGACGTCGGCGACCGGCGATTTGGCCGGCGTAGCGCCATTCGAGGAGCGTCTTGATTCCAAGAGTGACGAGAGCCAGCCCAGCCAGGAGGGAGGCGAGGGCGAACGCCGAGACGATGTTATACTCATTGTAGAGGATCTCCACCTGGAGAGGTATCGTGTTGGTCAGGCCGCGAATATGGCCGGAGACGACCGAAACCGCGCCGAACTCGCCCATGGCGCGGGCGTTTGCGAGGAGCACGCCATAGAGCAGGCCCCATTTGATGTTGGGCAATGTCACCGTGAGAAAAGTGCGAAAGCCGCTCGCCCCGAGCGTCAGCGCCGCCTCCTCCTCCACTGTCCCCTGCTCCTGCATGAGCGGGATCAGCTCGCGCGCGACGAAGGGGAAGGTGACGAAGATCGTCGCGAGAACAATGCCGGGGATGGCGAAGACGACCTGAATTCCCCAGGCCGAGAATGTGGGGCCGAGCAGTCCCTGCGAGCCGAAGACCAGCACATAGACGAGGCCCGACACCACCGGCGAGACGGAGAAGGGCAGATCGATGAGCGTGATGAGCACGCTCTTGCCGGGAAAGGAGAATTTCGAGATCGCCCAGGCCGCGCAGACGCCGAACGAAGCGTTTAGCGGCACGACGATCGCTGCGACGATGAGCGTTAGGCGGATCGCCGCGCGGGCGTCCGGCTCCTCGAAAGTCGCGAAGAAAGCCCCTGCGCCTTTGGCCAGCGCCTCGGTAAAGACGACCGCGAGCGGCAGCAGAAGGAAGAGGCCGAGAAAGGCCACGGCGACGCCGATGAGCGCATAGCGCGTGAGCGGCGTCTCCTCCGTCACGCTGCGTGGCGGCGCGAGCGCGACGGCGGGCGCGAGCGCCGCGGATGTGGTCGCCTCAGACATGCCCGAACCTCTTTTGGCTCCAGGCCTGGATCAGATTGATCGCCAGCAGCACGGAAAAGGAAATCGCGAGCATGATGGTCGCAATGCCCGTCGCGCCCGCATAGTCGAACTGCTCTAGCTTGACGATGATCAGCAATGGCGCGATTTCCGAAATATAGGCGAGATTGCCGGCGATGAAGATCACCGAGCCATATTCGCCGACGCTCCGCGCAAAAGCCAGAGCGAAACCAGTGAGCAAGGCCGGCAGGATCGGCGGCAGCAGCACGCGCCACACCGTCTGCGCGCGGCTCGCGCCGAGCGTCGCCGACGCCTCCTCGAGCTCCGAGTCGATCTCGGCGAGCAGCGGCTGCACGGTGCGCACGACGAAAGGCAGGCCGACGAACACAAGGGCGACGAGAATGCCCCAGCGCGTGAAGGCGATCTTTATGTCGTAATCGGCGAGCGGCTCGCCCAGCCAGCCATTCGGCGCATAGAGCGCGGCGAGCGCAATGCCGGCGACCGCCGTGGGAAGGGCGAAGGGCAGATCGACGATGGCGTCGAGAAAACGCCGGCCCGGAAATTCATAGCGCGTCAGCACCCAGGCGGCGATGAGGCCGAAGACGACATCGATCGCGGCGGCGGCGAAAGAGATGAAGAAGCTGGTGCGCAACGCCGCGGCGACGCGCGGCTCCACCGCTATGCCATAGAGGCCGGAAAGCCCGAGCGAGGAAGCGCGGAAAATCAGCAGCGACAGAGGAAACAGGACGACGAGGCTCAGATAGAAGATGGTGAAGCCGAAAGTCGCCCGGAATCCGGGAATGACGCTCGGAGCCGTGAAGCTCCGAGCCTTCTTGTTCGCGACGGGCGCAGCGGCGCTCATGAGAGGTCCTTGCGCCTTACTGCTTCTGAATATCGTCGAAGACGCCGCCATCGGCGAAATGCGTCTTCTGCGCATTGGTCCAGCCGCCGAAGACCTGATCGACAGTGAAGAGCTCGAGCTTGGGAAGCCGCTTCAGATCTTCCTTGGCCGCGAATTCGGGATGCGCGGGGCGATAGTAATTCTTGGCGATGATCGCCTGCGCGGCCGGCGTGTAGAGGAAATTCACATAGGCCTCGGCGGCCTTGCGCGTTCCCTTGGCGTCGACATTGCCGTCGACGACCGCGACCGGCGGCTCGGCGAGAATCGAGCTCGAAGGAACGACGATCTCGAACTTGTCCTTGCCGAATTCCTCGAAGGCGAGGAAGGCCTCGTTCTCCCAGGCGATCAGCACATCGCCGAGACCGCGCTGAGCGAAGGTGATCGTCGAGCCGCGCGCGCCCGTGTCGAGCACCGGGGCGTTCTTATAGATGGCCTTGACGAATTCCTTGGTCTTCGCCTCGTCGCCGCCGAACTTCTTGAGCGCATAGCCCCAGGCGCCGAGATAGTTCCAGCGCGCGCCGCCGGAGGTCTTCGGATTGGGCGTGACGACCGCGACGCCGGGCTTGGCGAGATCGTCCCAATTCTTGATCTTCTTCGGATTGCCTTTGCGGACCAGGAAGACGATCGTCGAAGTATAGGGCGAGGCGTTGTTCGGCAGCTTCTTCTGCCAATCGGGCGCGATCTTGCCGGTCTTGTTCACGATCGCGTCTATGTCGGCGGCGAGCGCCAGGGTCACGACATCGGCCGCGAGGCCGTCGATCACCGCGCGCGCCTGCGCGCCAGAACCGGCATGAGAGGCCTGGAGCTCGATCGTCTCGCCTGTCTTCGCCTTCCAATCGGCGGCGAAGGCGGGATTGATCGCCTTATAGAGCTCGCGGGTGGGATCATAGGAGACATTGAGCAGCGAGGTCGCCGCCAGCGCCGTCGCGTCGACGAAAATCGACAGGCTCGCGGCGAACATGACCACCGCGCCGAAGCGGCGCCGCGAGATTGAAACGCTCCTCATACCGGTCTCCTCTTATGGTCTATAACTTCAGTCATTTTATGGACTAATATATTTTGACCATGCTGTAAACCGTGTCTCCGGCGCGCAAAACGCCGAATTCATACTTTTTCAGCAGAAGATGAGCGCGCCGCCCTATTCGGTCAGCGCCGGGCGCCTGCAGGCTTCGAACGGCTGGAGACGAATAGGAAGAATGCGAGCAAGCCGGCGGCGCCGATCAGATAATAGGGGCTGATCTCGAAACGCCGCTTGCCGACGGAAAAGGGAAAGCGCGCTGTCCAATGCTCGCCGACCGCGCCGTCGATGGTGACGACGCCGACGAAATCGCCCGGCTGGGCGAAGACATGAGCAAAAGAAAATGTCCCTTTGGGATAAATTTGCGGAGGCAGCGCGGCGACGGTCGCCGATTCCGAGCTCGGCTCGTCGTCGCTGGCCTCGCTCGGCAGCAAGATGCGAAAGCCGGCCTTCATCTCGCGCAGTTCTGGAGCCGCATAGTCGAAGACGAAGATCGTTTCGCCGGATTGCGGGGCGTCCTCGCAGAATTTTTTCTGCTGCGCCGCGCCCGGCTGATAGCCCGCGAAATAGATGATCTCAGGGCCGATTTTCAGAACGCAGCTGTCCTTGTCGGGAAGAAGATCGCCGCGCGCCAGCGCCGAATGAATAACGCCCGCTGCGACCAGAACGGCCGGCAAGAGCATTTCCACGAGCGTTTGCGCGATACGACGACGCGGCATGCGCTTTTCCCCCGTGAGCGCAGAGTTTCAGACTGCACTTAATCCGCCATCGCGCGCCCCGCAAGGCTCCGCGCGAGAGGAAGAAAAAAGTCCCGACCGCAAAAAGAAACCGGCCGGGCGCGAGGCCCGGCCGGCGGAATTTTCAGCCTTCAGAGAGTTCGATCAGGGCATGTCGCCGGCGACGAA
>NZ_JBQUZK010000045.1:0-197716 GCF_056313885.1 Methylosinus sp. DMC45 | reverse complement strand
GACGAGGAGACGCTGCTGGTTCACGAGAATGAATCGGTCTATCTGCCGATCGGCTGCATTCATCGCCTGAGCAATCCGGGCAAGATCGACCTCGAGATCATCGAGGTGCAGACCGGCTCCTATCTCGGCGAGGACGATATCGTCCGCCTGCAGGACGTCTACAACCGCGGCTGACGCTGTTTGCCAATAGGCGAGCCTTTTCGAGGCTCGCCTATTGTCCCCGCTTCTGCACGCTATAGCGCTCCAATAAGTCGGCGAGCGCAGCTTCTCGCGTCGCGCCCTGCTTGCGCAGATTGAAATAATGCTGGCAGAGATCGCCGAAGGTCTGCTTGCTTCCCGTCGCCGCCGCGACGCGCGCGAGACTCTCGATCGATTGCGCCTCGTCTTCCGCCGCGCCGATCTCCGAAAGCATATCGCCGAGCTGCGCGGCGCGATTGGCGAGCATTCGCGGCGCCTCCAGAAAATGCGCGCCGCCGATATCCAGCGCCGCTTGCAATCGCGCCACCCTGCCCTCCTCCACTGGCGCGCCGCCGCTCTTGCGCGCGGCCAGCCAATAGGCGGGATCGACGCGATCGATCGGCGTCAGCCATTTCGGCAGCTCGTCCTTGCGCTTCACCTCCACGGCCCCGCGCTGCGGCGCCGCGTCCTCGCAGGCGCAGAGCAGCGCCGCGAGCGTCGCGCAAAGGGCTGCGAGACGCGGCGCTCTCATGACGTCACTTGCCTTGCAGCTTTTTGGCGAGGCCCTGCAGCCCATCCTTCAGGAAGGTGGTCATCGCCTCGCGCGCGGCGTCGTCATTGAGATTGTCCGGCGGCTCATTGCTGGTGTCGCCGCGATAGAGGCGGCCATACCATTGCACCTCGCTGCCGCCGCCCGCCGCCGGCTTCACCGCCAGCGTCGCCGAATAGGAGCTGATCGGCAGAGCGTCGAGATTGGCGTCCGACATGCGATAGCTCAGCTTCATCTGCTGCGGATCATATTCGTCGAGGCTCTCGGTGACGACGCCGCCCTTGCGCAGCGTGATCTCGCGCACCGCGCCATTGGCGTCGCCGCCAGTCGTCTTCACGCTGGCGACATCGGGATGCCAATCGAGCGCGCCGAAATGGCCGACGAGCGCCCACACCGCCTTTGGATCGGCGGCGACGGTGATCTTCTCGTCGACCTTGATCGGCGTCGGGCCGTGCGCCAGCGCCGGCGCGATGGACAAGAGCAGGGCCAGGAGGGCGATTTTCGGTTTCACTCTATTCTCCTCGGGAGCGTGGTTGCGAGACGGGAATGGCGTCGCCGCGCGAAAATCTCCGCGAGCGGGACGATGAGATAGAGGGTGGCGAAGCCGACGAGCGCCGCGGCCGCGAAGGCGGGGCGCAGATCGATCGGCGCGAGGCTCGGCCGCGGCTGCGCGACCGCGAGAATCGCGCTCGCGAGCCCGTCCGGCTTCTCCAAATGCGCATAGCCGAGGCCGGTGGTCTCGGCGAGCTGCCGCAGATAAGGCTCGCGCACGCTGGAGAGATGCTCCGTGCCGGCGCGCATCTCTCCGCCGAATGGCGCATTGCGCGGATTATAGCCCTCGCGCTGCTCCGCGCCCGCCGGCGGCAGGCCGAAGCGGCTCTCATGCGGCACCTCGTCCACGCCAAAAAAGCCGGTCTCACGGCCGCGATCGTCGAATTTCGGAATGGGCGCGGGCTCATAGCCGCCGGCGCCGAGGATGAGCCCCGAAATCTCGCCGCGCGCGCCCTCGAAGACCGGCGCGCCATAGGCCGGCAGCGGCGGCGCCTCCTGCCCATCGGTGATGAAAAGGAGATCGGCGCCGACTCGCCGCGCCATCTCGACCGCGCGAAACAGGCCGGCGGAGATGCGGCTGTCGCCCTCCCAGGCCATGCGCCAGTCGAGCGCGCCGATCGCCGCATCCAAAGCTGCGAAATTCTCGCAGACGTCTATGGGCTCGAACAATAGAAAAGGCTCGCGCTCGGTGAAGATGGCGAGGCCGACGCGCGAGGGGCAGGGAAGATCGGCGACGAGCCTCCGCAACGCCCGCTTGGCGAATTCGATGCGGCTCACCGGAGCGCCGTCCAGCGAATAATCGCGCGTGTTCATGCTGCCGGTGATGTCCAGCGTCGCCAGCAGATCGACGCCATTGCGAACCGCGTCGGCGCGCGGAAACGCAAAGGCGGCGGCGAGCGCCGCCAGAGCGAAGGCGAGCGAGAGAAACCGCGCATCGCGCAAACGGGCGATCATCATCGTGGGCCTGTCATGGCAGCCCCTTGGGCGCGCCGGGAATATCGGTCCAGATTTTCTTGGGGTCCGCCGGCAGCTCGTCGCCGCCCGAACGCTCGAGCTGCGGATTGTCGCGCACGAGACGCGCGGCGACGTCGAGATTATATTTCGCGTCCCAGAACGCCGGCTGAAATTGCAATGCACGGCGATATTCGCGACGCGCCAGCTCGACGAAAGGTCCGGCCGGCTCGAGCTGGCCGCGCTCCAGAAGATCGAAGGCGCGGCGCAGCAAGGCGTTGCCGAGATCATAATGGGCGATGGCGGAGAGCTCGTCGCGGCCGGCGGCGTCGAGCGGCTCCAGCAGAGCGCGAGCCTTGTCGAATTCCTCGCGCTCGGCCAGAAATTCGATGCGCGCGGCGATGAGCTCGGGCGCGGAAGCAGAATCGGTCTCGACATCTCGCCCGGCGGCGAGCGCGCCGATCGCGGCATTGTCGACGCGCGCCCGCCATGCGGCGACGGCGTTTTGCAGCGCCCCGGCCAGCGCCGCGGCGAGCAGCGCGAGGAGAAGCGTCGAGCGCCAGCGCGCGAAGAAGCGCGCGAGCGTCTGCCTATATTGCGCGCGCGGGGATTCGCTCATGCGGCGCTCCTCGCCGCTCGCCGCGGCGCGGGCGCGCGCGCCGATTGCTTCAGCCGCGTCTCGGCGAATTTCGCGACCATCAGCACGGATGTCGCGAGCGCCGCGACGACGAGGCTCTGGTCCGTCAGATCCTTGCGCGGAATGCGCTCCGCATAGCGGAACGGGCGACGTTCGAGCCGATCGATCTCCGCTATGGCGTCGGCGACGGCGGCGGGGCCTTCCGCCTCGAAAGCGCGATAGCCGACGCCGAGCGATTTGAAGAAGAGATCGAGATGGCGCTCCGGCAAGGCCTGCGGCGTGTCCAGCTCGCCGGCGTCCGGCTGGTCGCTTATGCCTTTGGAGCCGCGCGTGCGCAGAAACAGCCAATAGAGATTGGGCCTGATCTTGCGGAAATCGGCGCGCAGCTGATCTTGAATGCGCGGATCGATGACGGCGGCGCCGTCGGAGACGAGCAATATCACGCGCGATTCGATCTCGCCGCCCGCGGGAAATTGCGACAGCGCCATTGCGAGGCCGCGACCGATATTGGTGTAGCCGAGTCCGGGCCGGTCGATCGCCTGAATCGCGGCGCGCACCGCCGCGCGATGATCGGTCATCGGCATGACCATGATCGGCGAAGTCGAGAAAGCGGTGACGCCGAAGAGATCATGCGCGCGCCGGTCGACGAAATCCGTCATGATTCGCTTGGCGGCGGAGGCTTTCGACTCCTCTCCGCCCGCCGGCGTGCGGCCGGCGAATGTCTCGTTCATGCTCGCGCTGCGATCGACGAGGATCGAGATTTCCGCGCCTTCGCCATAGCGCTGAATGGCGCGGCCTTCGCGAAAAGGCCCGGCGATAGCGAGCGCGCTCGCGCCTATGGCGAGGCTTGCAAAGAGGCGCAACGCCCATGCGATGAATGTCGAGAGCGCGTCCTGCGGCGCCGCGGCGACGGAAGATATGGGCGATGGCCGCAAAGGCGAGAAGAGCAGCGGCGCGAGCGCCAGCGGCAGCAGGAAAAGCGCGATCGGAGAGGCGATGCCGAAGCTCATCCCGCGCTCCTCTCCAACGCCGCCAATGTTTTCGCCAGCGCGAGCAGCTCTGTCGCCGCGAGTTCGACGCCCGCATCGCCGACGCCGAAGAAGAGCGCGCGTGACGCGTTGAAGAAGCGTCCGAGCGGCTCTTTCGCCGATACGAATTCCGCATGGCTGGAAAGAAAGGCGTCGAGGTCCTCTGCGAAGATGCGACGGCCGGCGGATTCGTCGATCGCGCGATGCAAGGCGAGCAATGCGGCGCGGCGCGACGATTCGTCATTATGCTTCGTCAGCGCGGCGATGCGACGCGCGGCGGCGGCGAAGACGCGCGCGCGGCGACGATGAAACGGCGGCCAGCCGCGATCATGCGCGACCAGCGCCAACGCGCCGAATGCGAGCGCTGAGAATAGGCCCGCGCGCGCCGCCGGCGCGGCCGCGTCGCCTCGCGCGACACCGCGATCCGCGCGCATGTAGTCGGTGGGATTGTCGCGGCGCGGCGGCAGCACCTCGCGCAAGGGCGAGACGCCGATCGTCCAGGCCGGCGCGCGCGCGATCTCGCTGTCGCCCTCGCGCAGAAAGCGCAGCGGAAAAGGCGGGATTTGCAGATCGCGCACATCGAGCGCGACATAGAAGAGCTGATAGACGAGCTCTATGTCCCAGCGCGTGAGGCCGTCGCCAATGGGCTGCTCGCGAACATGGACGTCGCGCAGATCGAGCCAATAATCGAGCGCGCCGGGGCGCGGCAGCGAGGCCGTCTGCAAGCGGGACGCGGAATCGGCGACGATCTCGAGCCGCGCATTCACCAGATCGCCGACGAAAAAGCCGAAGCTGCGATCGGCGTAGAGGCGCACGGATTTCACTTCCGCCGCGGCGGGCGCGGCCAACGCGAGTAGAAGCGAAAGAGCGAGCAGGGCTGCGCGCATGTCACAGCCCGAGCAGATGACGCGACAGCGCGTCGGCGTCGAAAGAATCGCGCAGAACGAAAGGCGGGCGTCCATGCGCGAGCGCGAGACGACGCAGCGCGTCGCGCCGCTCCGCCTCGCGCGCGAGCCAGCGGCGACGCAGGCTCGGGCGCATGAAGACGAGCCGCCGCCCGCCGCTCTCGAGATCGTCGAGCTCGACGAGGCCGAAGTGTGGAAGATCGCGCTCTTCCGTGGAATCCGCGACGAGAATGGGCGCGAGATCATGCTGCGCGAGCAGGCCGAAAAGACGCGTCGCAAAGTCGCGCGGCCAGAGAAAATCGGAGATCAGCAGGACGAGCTTGCGTCGCCCGGCGATGAGGCCGGCGGCTTGCGTCAGCGCCTTCGCCGAGGCGCCGCGCGGCGCCGCGATGCGCAAGCGCTCGGCAGCCGCGACCGCGGCGCCGCGCGCGCGCGTCACCGGCAGCAGAAGATCATTGCGCAATGTCTCGTCGCAGGCGATGACGCCGAAGCGATCGCCGATGCGCGTCGCCGAGAAGGCGAGCGCCGCGCAGAGATCGGCGACGAGATCGAGACGGCGCGCCGCGCCGTGAAAGCCCATGGAAGCGGAGAGATCGACGAGCGCATAGACGTCGATGGAATTGCGCTGCTCGAAGCGGCGCACATGCGTTTCGCCGGTCGGATCACGCATGGTCGCGCGAATGTCGATGCGCCGGGCGTCGGGAAATTGAATGAAGCGCGCATGATCGCGAAACACGCCTATGCCGCCGACGTCGACGCCGCCATGCGCGCCGATCGAGCCGTTGGAGACGCGGCCGCGCGGTCGATAGGCGATGTCGAAGCGCTGCATCGTCACGCCTCGCGTCTCACGGCGCCGGGACCGTCGCGAAAGCGGCGCGGCACAGATCACGAACGATATCGTCGCCGCGCATCGCATAGATCGGATCGACGAAGATTCGATGCGCCATCGTCTCGAGGAAAATTTCCCGAATATCCTCCGGCGTCAGCGCGTCGCGACCTTCGAGCCAGGCGCGCACGCGCGCCGCGCGCACGAGAAAGGCGAGGCCGCGCGGGCTCGCGCCGCCGCGCACCAGGCCGCGCATCTCGACATCCGGCAGAGCGACGCCCGCGGCGTAGGGATCGAGCAGCGCATCCCAGAGCTTGGCGACATAGGCCTCGAGTGTCTCGCTGGCGTGGACGCGGTTCTGGATGACCTCGGCCACAGAAGCGAGCGCGCGATAGTCGAAGACGGGCTCGCCGATTTGATCGAGCAGGCGATCGACGTCGTGAAAGCGCGGATCGAAGATCAGCGCGCGGCGGGCTCCCGCGTCGGCGGGGGTCTTCATGGATATCTCCATGAGAAAGCGGTCGCGCGCGGCGGCGGGCAGCTCGAATGTCTCCTCCCGCTCGACCAGATTACGATCGGCGAAGACTTGCAGCGCCGGAAAGGAATATTCGCGATCGAAAGCGGTGACGCTGCGCTCCGCCATCAGCCGCAGCAGCAGTGAGTGCACCTGCGGGCGCGCGCGATTGATCTCGTTGAAGAAGAAGATGGAGAGATCTTCCGCATGGCGCAACACCGGTCCGGGCTCGACGCGCGGGCGGCCGTCGTCGGCGAGATAGGTGTGATAGAGGAGGTCGCTCGGCATGAGATCGACCGTGCCCTCTATGCGCGAGAAAGCGCCGCCGAGCGCGCGCGCGACGGCGCGCAGAAGCGTCGTCTTGCCGACGCCGACATCGCCTTCCAGCAGCACATGGCCGCGCGCGAAAATGGCGATCGTCACCAAGCGAATGACGCGATTCTGGCCGAGGACGACGCGCGCGACGCGCGTCTCGAATTCCTGCGCCTTGGCGCGCCAGTCGGCCAAGACGGCGTCGGTTTCGGCGGTGTCTGTCACGCTGAACGATCCAACGTCTCGTCGGAAGAAAGGACGTTGCGGCCACGATCCCGGGAAGAGGGTCCGACGCGTTGTTGTCGAATGACGCCGGACCCGGATCGTGGCCGCATGACGACCGTCCCCGGGGGCGCGGGGACGGCATTGTCGCGCGAACGCTTACGGAATCTTGGTGACGTCGTAGACGAACGCGCCCGTCTTCTTGAAGTGCTCGGCGCGCTTCTTGTTGCGCTCTTCCATGGCCGCGATGGCGGACTGGTTCTTGGCGAGCTCTTTGGGATCATGCTTGGGATCGTATTTCGAGCCCGCGACCTTTTCGGGATAGCCGGGCTTGGGCTCCCAGCAATCGCCGGGCGCCTTGCACTTGGTGCCGTCATAGGCCGAGGCCGCGCCGATCGCAGCCGCATTCATGACGAACGCGACGCCGAGGGCCGCCGCAATCTTCAAAACTCCCATCGTGCCTTCCTCCAATTTATGCGCGGCTCACGCCGCGTCCGTCGCGCCGCTCAAAAGCGCGACCTTCAATTTCCCGACGTCTTTCATTTTGCCGAGGCCTTGCACTGACCGGGCGGATCGTCGGGGAATGTCTCGTGTCCGGGATAGGGCTTGTATTTCGCGCGCTGCTCCGGCGTCAGCCAGGTCGCTCCGGCAACGGGATCCTTATAGAGATGGCGGACCCAGGCCATGACCTTCAGCATTTCGTCGAGCTGAAGATTGGCGTATTGCGGCCCCATGGACGCCTGAGCGCCGCCGAAGATCGTCGAGAAAAATCCTTCGTCGGTCGCGTTCTGCGGATAGGTCCAATAGGAATCGTTGAGGCCGGGGCCGATCTTGCCTTCGCCCAAATGGCCATGACAGCCAGAACAAGCGGAGAGGAAGAGCTGCTCGCCCTGCTTCAGACAGCTCACATCCTCATTGTAAGGATTGACGCCGGTCTGCATGAATTTCTTCACGCCGGGCGTGTCCTTGCCTTCCGGCAGAGCGTCGTCGAAGTTCAGCACCTCGCCGGTGATCGTGTTGCGAAAGGTGATGCCCGCATTCTGGGCGATCGCCGAGAGAGCGATCAGGCTGGCGAAGGCGCCGCCGACCAGCACAAAGGCCTGTTTCTTGCTCGATTTCATTTTTGTCGGTCTCTTCGATATTCGCCAGGCGTCAGTGCGCTGCGACCGGATTGACGATGGGCAGAAGCGGAACGCCTTCCGCCGTGAGGATTTGGTCGATCTTCGGCTTGGCGCGATCGAGGCCCGCATTCACTTGCGCGAGCAGCTCCTTGTCCGAAAGGCGCACGCCGACCGACTGGTCATAGTGCTGCCCGATCTTCTGTCCGTCGCTGCGCTTGGAATCGTCGTCGACGAGCGTCATGCGCAGAGGCGTCGGCGAAGATTTGACGAAGCGCGCCACGTCGGGCGCAAAGGCGGAGGCGAGCTCTGCATTGCCGCTCGCCACCTCGCCGATCATGCGCGCGGGGTCGATCTGCGTATATTGATTGCGCGGCGATCGGAAATTCACCAGCGAATAGAGATAGGCCATGTCGTTCTCATATTCGCCGATCTCCTTCAGCATCACCTCGGCTGGCGAGCCGAAAGGCACGGCGATGTGATTGAAGGATTTGATGCGCGGATCGGACCAGGATTTGATGTCGAGATTCTTCTCGGCCTTGGTCACGAACACATAGCCGGTGCGGAAATAGGGCTTGCTGGTCGCGACGCGCGGATCGCCCGTGTCCAGACCGATGACGACGTCGCACTGATTCTTGTCGAGATAATCTCGCACGAGATAGATCGCCGGCTTCGACGACCAGACGAATTCCGCCTTGCGGCCCATGGCCTCGGCGAGCGCGACGGCGATGCGGTTCTCGAGGCCGGATTCGTCCTTGAGGGAGAGCGGCGATTGCGCTTCCGAAGCGCAGATGCGCAATGTGTCGGCCTTGCTCGCAGAAGCGGCGGCCGAAGGCTTCGTCTGTTGCGCGAGAGCGCCTGCGGCGCTGCTCAGCAACGCCAGAGCGAGTCCAGAGGCGACGAGACGCGGAGAGGTGATACGCGACATGGGAGCGATCCGATCCGTTTGCATGTGTGGCAAGGCCGCCCGGACGCGCTTCATGCATCCGGGCGGCGCGCTGCGTCGGTCGCGAACAGGGGAGGACGCGACCGACGACTGCCGATGGATCAATGGGCCTTATATTCGCCGAGGTTCACGTCGTCGTACGGACCCTTGCCATTCAGCGAGAAGACCACGACGCCGCCGCCCATCTGCGTGTAATTGGCGAGCTGCTTGAACGCGCCCACCGCGCCGAGGCCGGCGGTCGGGTCCTGCAGATCGAACACGAGGCCCACTCCCGGCCAACCGCCGACGCCGTAGAGAATGGCGACATATTCGACGCCATTGTGGCTGTAGACGATCGGATAGCCGAGCACGCCGGAGGGAAGCTTGAACTTCCACAGCAGCTCGCCATTATCGCTGTTGCGGGCCTTGATGAAGCCGTCCAGCGTTCCGTAGAACACGATATTGCCGGCCGTCGCCGTGGTGCCGCCCCAAACCGCGAAGCGCTCGAACTTCTCCCATTTGAACTGGCCGGTGATCGAGTTGTAGGCCTTGATCTGGCCGAGGCCCTCGCCCTTCTGACGATCGCCCTTCGGGCCGGGATACATGTTCAACGTCGCGCCGACGAAGAACTGACCCGCGCGATAGGGAAGCATGAAGGGCTCCCAATCCATGCAGATGTGGTTCACGCCGAGGAAGAACAGCTGCTTGGTCGGATCGTAGGAATCATGGCCCTGATTGTGATAGCCCATGGCGGAAGGACAAATATCCTTGCCGAGATGGTCCATGCGCGTGCCATATTCGGGATCGCGAACGGGCAGGCCGCTCTTCAGATCGACCGTCTTGAACACATTGACCGTGTCGTCGATCTTATCGGCGGAGATGAGATCGCCATTGGTGCGGTCGAGCGTGTAGACGATGCCGTTGCGATCAGGATGCGTCAGCAGCTTGCGCTCCTTGCCATCCTTGTCCTTCTGCTCGGTGAGCAGCATGAAGTTCACGCCGGCGAAGTCCCACTCGTCATGCGGGGTCTTCTGATAGCCGAACTTCGCTTCGCCCGTGTCGATGTCGCGGCCGAAGATGGTCATCGTCCACTTGTTGTCGCCCGGACGCATCGTCTCGTTCCACGGCGCCGGATTGCCCGAGCCGTAGTAGAAGAGGTTCGTGCCCGGATCATAAGCGTACCAGCCCCAATTGGTGCCGCCGCCGATCTTCCACGCGTCGCCTTCCCAGGTCGAAGTGCCGAGGCCCTTCTGGCCGTAATGAGGATTCTTGCTGTTGAAGTCCTTGGCCAGCAGCACGTCCTCGTCCGGGCCGGTCGCGTAAGCGCGCCAGGACTGCTCGCCGGTGTGGACGTCATAGGCCGTCACATAGCCGCGCACGCCGAGCTCGGCGCCGGAGGAGCCGACGAGAACCTTGTCCTTCACGACATAGGGAGCGATGGTGAGCGTGGAGCCGACCTTATAGTCGGAATTCTCCATCTTCCACACCAGCTCGCCGGTCTTGGCGTTGAGCGCCTCGATATGGCCGTCGAGCAGCGTCTTCAGAATGAGCGGCGGAGTCTTGGAATCGCCGGGCCAATAAGCGAGGCCGCGATTGACGAGATCGCAGCAGGCCACCGCGCGGGCGGCCGCATTCTGCTTCGGCTTGTCCTGCCAGAGGATGCGGGTCGGATCGTTCAGATCGAGCGCGAAAGTGTTGTTCGGGAAGGAGGTGTGAATATACATCTTGCCGTCGACGACGAGCGGCGCGCCCTCGTGGCCGTTGAGCAGGCCGGTCGAGAAGGTCCAGGCGACCTTCAGATCCTTGACGTTGCTCGTGTTGATCTGCGTCAGCGTGCTGTAGTTGTCCGAGTGATAATTCTTACCCGGCATCACCCAGTTTTCTTCGCTCTTGGAGAGCTGGTCGAGCTTGTCGTTGGCCGAAGCGACGCCGATCGGCGCCACCGTCAGCACGGCGAGCAGCGATACCGAATTCAGTAGTTTCCTCATCGACGAGTCCTCCTGCAACAGCCATCGCCCGGCGGATCGCAGAGCGGAATGGAGATGTCGCCTCGTGAAGCATCGGCTCGCGATCTCTCGAGCCATGTCTTTGTTTGTCGGCCCTCGTCCTCGACGTCGTCGCCACATGATCACCGCGAAAAAGCGGAGGGCGGGGCCGGCGAGATATAGGTTTTCGGCCGCGCCTCTGTCTGTATGATTTGTCGGTAATCTGACGCGGGAAGATTCGGCATCGATGTGGCGTCTTCCTCACGACCGGCTCGGGCGAGACGTCCTGCCGAGGCCGCAGTCGCGCCCAGATGTCGCCAAACTGGCGGCGCCTTAATCGTCGGTTCTAGAGAGCGAGCGGATTGCGGAAGGACCGATATGGAAAGGCTGATCTGGCTGACCGACGTCGACCGTGCGGAAGAGCCGCTGCAGGTCTCCATCGAGGCGCGCTCCGAGACGACGCTTCGCGTGCTCGTGCCGAACACGGTGGTCCATTTCGAATTGCGACGGTCCGGCGACGGCAGGCCATTCGAGGGCGCGCTCGGCGGGCGCTATTTCCTTTTCGAGCCCGCGCCGCCAGAGCCGGCGAGCGCGGCGACGGCCGAGGTCGGGACGCGGCGCAAATAGCGCGCCCTCGCGCTTCGGCTCACGCCGGGCGAAAGAGCGCTCTGCGACTTTGAATAAAATGTGACGGGCGGAGAGCGGCGCGGCCTTTCGCTGCGGCGGGCCGCGCAAAAAATTCCTCGCGCGATGCGCTGCGCCGAAGCTCGCGATCTATCCCTTTCTGCGCAGGCGCGCTCCGTGCGTGATTGACAATGATGTGACGTTCGCGGCGCGCTCTGCAATCGAAACGTCGTTCATGTGTCACGAAACGGCAGCACGCGGCGCCTAGCTTTCTCGCCATGCTGCTCGCTTCGAACCGTCGCCTCTCACTCGAACGTCTCGTTCTCGCCGAGACGCTGCTCCTCTGGCGCGAGCGCCTGCTGCGCGCCGATCTCGCAGGCGTGCATTTTCTGGCGCGCTCCACGCAATTCACGCTGGGCCGAATGCTCGCGATCACGATCAGCAAGCTCGGCAATGGATGGATCTATCCGATCCTCGCCACGGCGATCTTCTGGCTCGTCGGGCGCGAGGCCTGGCCGGTGATCGCGCTCGGCGGACTCAACGCCGCGCTTTTGCACACGCTGTTTCCGATCATCAAGAAGCGCATCGGACGCAAGCGCCCGTTTCACGAGGATCCGCGGCTGACGTCGCTTCTGAAGATACTCGACGAGCATTCTTTTCCAAGCGGCCATATGATGACGCTCAGCGGCGTGCTGGCGCCCATCGTTCTCGCTTGGCCTTCGGCCGCCGCTTCCGCCGCCGCGCTCGTGCTATCGATGGCGTGGTCGCGCATCGCCACGGCGCATCACTATCCCAGCGACGTGCTCGGCGGGCTGACAATGGGCGTCGCCATGGGCTATCCGCTATCGGCCTGCATTCTCGGCCATTGGTGATCGCCGCGCGAGCGCTTCGAGCGCCCGCTCCAGCGAGCTTTTTTCCTCATGCGCGTAAATCGCCGTCTCATCGGCGACCTTCGTTCCGAGCGCATGCTCGAACGCCTCGCGATTGGCCGCGGCCGATAGCTCGCGGCGGCCGCCTTCGCCGAGATTGGACTGGAAGATTCCGGCCGCGCTCACCGGCAGAAAATCTTCATAGGTGATCGGCTCCGCGACGAGCGCGCCTTCGCGCAGCAGAGTCTCGACATCGCTGGATCCGGCCGAGCGCTTATCGCCCGGCGCATAACGGAAGAAGGCGAGGCCCTGCGTGCGCACTGTCGCGGCGTCGTCGGGAAAGGCGGAGAAGCGGCGCTCCAGCTCGGCTCGATAATCGCTGATCGCGCCATCGCGCGGCGGATTGGCGGCGAGCGTCTCGGCGAGCAATCGATCATAGAGCGCGCGGCCCTTCGCCGTGAGCGCGGCGCCGCGCTGCTCGATCTCGCCGAAGCGCGCACGATGCTCGCCACGCGCTTCGTCGCGGCCCGCGAAGCGCACCGGCTCGGCGATGGCCTTGAAGCTCGTCTGGCGCAGCAGAATCGGGAATTGGCGTTGCGGCGGGCCTTCGACGATGGATTTCGGATCGAGCCCGCGCTCGGCGAGCGCCTTTTGCACAGCGTCTATGTCGAGCGTCGGCAGCGTCAGATGATTGATATGCGGACCGTGGAAGCAGACGACGTCGGCGACGAGCGGATGCGCCTTGCGATAGGCCTCATAGACGCCGGCGGTGACGGTCGCCTCGCCGCGCCAGCGAAACGTATGCAACGCCTCATGCACGAACTCGATCGCCAGCGCTTCGCCGAGCCCGCCATTGGCCTCGAAGATCTCGATGAGATGCAGGCAGCGCGGCGTGAAGATGCGCCGACGCGCGAGAATCTCCTGCGCCTCGCGGCGAAGATCCTCGCCCTCGATCAGCTCGGGGCGCAGAAGCGAGGTGAAGATGCGGAAAGGGCAGCGCCCGATCGACTCCGTCTCGACAGGCCGAAAGCAGGTGGAATGCACCGGCACGCCGGCGGGCGTGAGATCGTAATAGCCGACCGGATACATGCCCATGACGGCGAAGAGCCGCCGCAATCCCGCGAGCTCTTCCGGCCGTCCGACGCGAATGGCGCCGTGGCGCTCGACTCCGATGAGATCGAAAGCGCCGGAGCGGCGCAGCCGCGCCTCCAGCGCAGGATCGCGCGCCAGCGCCTCGCCGTCGATCTCGCCGACGACGCGCGTCATCTCCTGATAGCGCGGCACCTCGTCGCGATACATTTGCGTCATCGCCGCGGAGAAGATCGAGCGGATCGTATCGGCGGGAACATGGGTCTCGGTCATGTCGGACTCCTCGAGATCGATCGGCGCGTGAGTCACACGTCGAAGACGACGCCCTGCGCGAGCGGCAGAGCGCTCGAATAATTGATCGTGTTGGTCGCGCGGCGCATATAGGCCTTCCAGGAATCGGAGCCCGCCTCGCGGCCGCCGCCGGTCTCCTTCTCGCCGCCGAAGGCGCCGCCGATCTCGGCGCCGGACGGGCCGATATTCACATTGGCGATGCCGCAATCGGACCCTTCCGCCGAGAGGAAGCGCTCCGCCTCGCGCAGATCGGTGGTGAAGATGGACGAGGCCAAGCCATGGCTCACATCGTTCTGCATATGCAGCGCCTCGTCCAGCTCGCGATATTTCATCGCATAGAGGATAGGCGCGAAAGTCTCGCGGCGCGAGACCGGCGCCGGCTCGGCCAGCTCCACCAGCGCCGGCCGCGCATAGTAAGCGTCCGGCCGCTCCTGCGCGAACAGGCGCTGGCCGCCATAGACTTTTCCGCCGATCGTCGCGGCTTCGTCCAGAGCGTGTCGCATCGCGCGATAGGAATCGCCGTCGATGAGCGGGCCGATGAGCGTCTTGCCCTCGCGCGGATCGCCGACCGGCGCCGAGGCATAGGCGAGCGAGAGCCGTCCGATCAGCTGATCATAGACCGACTCGTGCACGATGAGGCGGCGCAGCGTGGTGCAGCGTTGGCCGGCCGTGCCCATGGCGGCGAAAGCGATGGCGCGCACAGCGAGATCGAGCGGCGCCGACGGACAGACGATGGCGGCGTTATTGCCGCCGAGCTCGAGAATGGAGCGTGCGAAGCGCTGCGCGAGCCGCGGCCCGACGGCGCGCCCCATGGCGGTGGAGCCAGTCGCCGAGACGAGGGCCACGCGACGATCGTCGACGAGCTTCTCGCCGAGCTCGCGCCCGCCGATGACGAGAGCGGAGAGTCCTTTGGGCGCCTCGCCGAAACGCGCCAGCGCGCGCTCGAACAGCGCATGCGTCGCGAGCGCCGTCAGCGGCGTTTTCTCGGACGGCTTCCACACCAGCGCGTCGCCGCAGACGAGCGCTATGGCGGCGTTCCAGGCCCATACGGCGACCGGGAAATTGAAGCTGGAGATGATTCCGACGACGCCGAGCGGATGCCATGTCTCCATCATGCGATGGCCGGGGCGCTCGGTCGCGATCGTGAGACCGTAGAGCTGACGCGACAGGCCGACGGCATAGTCGCAAATGTCGATCATCTCCTGCACTTCGCCGCGCGCTTCGGAGACGATCTTGCCGGCCTCGATCGTGATGAGCTCGGCGAGCTCATTCTTCGCCGAGCGCAATTCCTCGCCGAAGAGGCGCACCAATTCGCCACGCCGCGGCGCCGGAATATTGCGCCATTTGCGATAGGCGGCGTCGGCCTCGCCGATCGCCAAATCTAAAGCATCGCTGTCTTTTGTTTTTGCTCTGGCGATGACTTCGCCGGTAATCGGCGTTCGCACCGGCAAATTTCCATCACGGAATAGCGCGGACTGAACAGTAATTTGAAAGAGCAGCTCTTCAGCTCTCGCCGCGATATCGTTTGTTGTTGCACATGATTCCATAGCTGTGCTTCCCATCTCGCCGTTTTGCTGCTTTATTTGTCTCGCAAATAGCTCGTGTTCGATGTATTTGCAACGCGAACGTCGGAGCGGCGTAACGACGCGCTCCACGAGAGAATGGCTCGCCGAGGCTTCGCGTCCCGTGAGCCGCCGATCGCCCGCACTGATGCAAATCGTCGAGGCGACGCCCACATAACGAAGCAGCGAGGTCATTCGTTCATGAACGCCAACGTCAAGTCCGTCGACAATCCGCATCGCGCGCGCAATTACGCGCCGCTTCCGATCACGCTCTCGCGCGGCGAAGGCGCCTTTCTGTTCGATGTGAATGGTCGCCGCTATGTCGATATGATGAGCGCCTATTCCGCGGTGAGCCACGGCCATGCGCATCCGCGCATTCTGAAAGTCCTCACCGAGCAGGCGCAGCGTCTCGCCGTGCCGTCGCGCGCCTATTACGACGATCGTCTCGACGCTTTCCTCACCGAGCTGTGCAATCTCACCGGCCTAGACGTCGCGCTGCCGATGAACACCGGCGCCGAGGCGGTGGAGACCGCGATCAAGGCGGCGCGCCGCTACGGCCGCCGCGTGCGCGGGCTGAAAAATCCCGAGATCATCGTGGCCAAAGGCAATTTCCACGGGCGCACCACGACCATCGTGGGCTTCTCCTCGGAGCCGGCCTATCGCGATGATTTCGGTCCCTATGGCGGCGGCTTTCGCGCGGTTCCTTACGGCGATCTCGCGGCGACGGAAGCGGCGATCGGGCCGGACACGGTCGCGATAATGGTCGAGCCCGTGCAGGGCGAGGCGGGCGTCATCGTGCCGCCGGTCGGCTGGCTCTCCGGCCTGCGCGCGCTCTGCGACGCGCGCGGCCTGCTGCTCATCGTCGACGAAGTGCAGGCGGGATTGGGGCGCACCGGCGCCTGGTTCGCGTTCCAGCACGAGAATGTGAAGCCCGATGGCGTCATGCTCGGCAAGGCGCTCGGCGGCGGCGTGCTGCCCGTGTCCGCTTTCGTCGGCACGCGCGCGCTGATGGATATGTTCACGCCCGGCTCGCATGGCTCGACCTTCGGCGGCAACACGCTCGCCGCGGCGGTAGGGCTCGAGGCGCTGCATGTGATGCGCGACGAGAAGCTCGTCGAGCGCAGCGCGAGCCTGGGCGAGCATATGCTGCGCCGTCTGCGCAACATCGACAGTCCCGCGCTGCGCGACGTGCGCGGCAAGGGCCTGTGGGCGGGCGCAGAGATCGATCCGCGCTACGCCACCGGCCGCGAGGTCTGCGAGAGCCTCTGCGACAAGGGCGTGCTCTCCACCGTGACGCATCACAGCGTCGTGCGCCTGTCGCCGCCGCTCGTCATCGCGCGCGAGGATTTGGATTGGGCGCTCGATCGCTTCGAGGAGACGCTCGCCGAATTCGTCGAGCGCGCGCGTCCGGCCAAGCGCGCTCTGGCGAGCTGATCGCCGCCTGTCATCATTGCGGCGCCGGGACAGAGCAGTCTCGGCGCCGTCTTCATGTCGGGAAACGAAAGGACTCGCGATGACGCAGCCGCATTCCATGTTCGAGCCCGCGCGCGCGCCGCGCGAGGAGCGGCGCCAGCGCGTGCTGATGTGCGCGCCGGATGATTTCGACGTGCGCTATGTCATCAATCCCTGGATGGAGCATCAGATCGGCCGCACCGCGCGCACGCTCGCGCGCGAGCAATGGCAGAATCTGCGCGCGCTCGTCGCCGAGAGCGCCGAGGTGGAGCTGATCACGCCGGCGGCGGGCCTGCCGGATATGGTGTTCACCGCCAACGCCGGATTCGTGCTCGGAAGCACGGCCGTCGTCAGCCGCTTTCGCGCCGAGGAGCGGCGGCCGGAGGAGCCCTTGTTTCGCGCCTTCTTCGAGGCGCGCGGCTTTCGCGTCGCGGCCTGGCCGGAGCATGTTCCCTTCGAAGGCGCGGGCGACGCGCTCATCGATCGCGGCGCCAATGTCGTCTGGTGCGGCCATGGCATGCGCTCGGCCGAAGAGGCGCCGGCGGCGCTGGAGCGCATCGTGTCCCGCCGCGTGATCGGCTTGCGGCTGATCGATCCGCGCTTCTATCACCTCGACACTTGCTTCTGCCCGCTCGCGGGCGGCTGGCTGATGTTTTATCCGCCGGCTTTCGACGCCGCCTCATGCGCCGCGATCGAGACGATCGTTCCGCGCGAGAAGCGCATCGAGATCGACGAGGCGGATGCGATGCGCTTTGCCTGCAACGCTGTCGATCTCGAAGGCCGCCTCGCGCTGAACGACGCCTCGCCGCATCTGCAGCAGCGCTTGCGCGCGGCGGGCTTCGCGCCCGTCGTCACGCCGCTCTCGGAGTTCATGAAGGCGGGCGGCGCCGCCAAATGCCTCACGCTGAAGCTTTCAGAGGATTAGAGTGTTTTCGAGCGAAGTGGGAACCGGTTCGCGTGAAGAAAACACCGTAGAATAAGGGAATCTAGAGTCTTTCCGGTTCATTCTGAACCGGAAAGACTCTAGCCGTCGGCGTCTCGCCGCACGGAATGGTCATGGTGAATGTCGCGCCGGCGCCGAGCTGCGAATCGGCCTCTATGCGCCAGCCATGGCGCTCGCATGTGGATTTGCACAGAGCGAGGCCGACGCCCGCGCCGGGATATTGCGTGAAGCTGTGGAGCCGGCGCAGCGGCTCGAATATGGCCTCGGCGTATTTCGGCTCGAAGCCTATGCCGTCATCGGCGACCGAAAGGGCGAGCTCCGGCTCGCGCCGAAGGAAGAAGCGAATATTCGGCGTATGGCCGGGCTTGCGATACTTGATCGCATTGGAGAGCAGGCTCGAGAGGCAGCGCTCGAATTGCGGCTTGTCCGCCTCTATCAGCACGCCCGGCGGAACGGCGACAGAGATTTGCGCCTGCGTCTGGCGGATCAGCTCGGAGAAATCCGAGACGACGGCCTCGATCTCACGGCGAATGTCCAACGTCTCCAGCCGCGGCGGCGTCGAGACCTGCCGCGAGAAGGCGAGCAGACCGTCGACCAGCTGGCGCGCGCGCAGCGCCGAGGCGCGCGCCACCTCGCCCGCATGCGCGGCCTCCGCGAGATCGCCCTTGGCGATCGAGGCGGTGACGATATCGGCGAAGGCGGCGATCTTGCGCAGCGGCTCCTGCAGATCATGCGAGGCGATATAGGCGAAGCGCGCCAGACGCTCATTGGCGAGCTGAAGCTCCTCGGCGCGCTCGACGAGCTGACGCTCGATCTCCTTGTGATGCGATATGTCGAACACCGTCACGGCGACGTAGAGACGTCCGTCCTCGCGGATCGGCGCGAGGCCGAGATGAATGGGAAATTCGACGCCCGATTTCTTGCGCGCGCGAACATCCCTGTCGACGCCGAGCAGAATGCGGCGCGGCGCCTTGTAATACTCCTCACGCAGGCCTGGGTGACGGACGCGCACGTCATCCGGCAGCAGCATATCGACGGTGCGGCCGACGAGCTCCTCGGCCGAATAGCCGAACATGTCCTCGGTCGCGCGATTGACATAGAGAATGCGATCGTCGGCGATCAGAAAGCGCGCGGCGAAGGCGGATTCGACGATCATCTTCAGCTGTGCGGGCGTCGCATGCATTGGCGCTGACCATGCGCTGTTCCTTCGGCGCCTCTATATGGGAGAGCGCCTCACGTGGCGCGAGAGGGCTGCGGCTTTTGGCCGTCGATCAGAGCCTTCAGCGCGTCGAGATCGATCGGCTTGACGAGGTGGAAATCGAATCCGGCGGCCTCGCAGAGACGCCGCACATCATCGCCGCCGGAGCCGGTGGAGGCGATGAGGAGAAGATCCCGCCCTTCCGGCGCGGCGCGCAGCCTGCGCGCCGTCTCATAGCCGTCCATGATCGGAAGGCCGAGATCGAGCAGAGCGACATCGGGCTTGAAGCTCTGCGTCAGCTCGAGCGCGCGCATTCCGTCGCTGGCGACGCCGACCTCGTAATTCTCGAGACGCAGCAGCTCCGCCATGGCCTCGCACACGGCCGCGTCGTCATCGACGATCATGACCTTGCGCCGGCTCGTCTTCGTCTCCGACGGAACGGCGCGCGCGCCGTCCAGAACGTCGCGCACCTTGCGCGCCAGCCGATCGATCGAATAGGGCTTCACGATCAGCTCAACGCCGGGGTCCAGCACGCCATTGTGGACGACGGCGTTGGGCGTGTAGCCGGTGGTGAAGAGTATCTTCAGATCGGACCGGCGCTTCCACGCCTCCTCGGCGAGCTTGCGGCCATTGGTGTCGGGCATCACCACATCGGTGAACAGCAGCGAAATATTCGGATTGACCTCGAGCTGGCGCAGCGCGGCGGCGGCGCTCTCTGCGGCCAGCACGCTATAGCCGAGCTCGGCGAGCGTGTCGGCGGTGAGATCGCGCACGCGCGTATCGTCCTCGACGATGAGGATCGTCTCGCTCTTCTCGCTGCGCGGCGCGGTGCGCGCAGGCGGCGTGGATGTGGTCGTCGCGCTGGCGGGGCCGTGATGGCGCGGCAGATAGAGCTTGACCGTGGTGCCGAGCCCCTGCTCCGAATAGATGCGGACATGCCCGCCCGACTGGCGCACGAAGCCATAGACCTGGCTCAATCCGAGCCCGGTGCCGCGCCCGGCGGGCTTGGTGGTGAAGAAAGGATCGAAGGCGCGCGCGACCGTCTCGCGGCTCATGCCGGTTCCAGTGTCGGTGACCGCGATCAGCACATATTGGCCGGACGGTATGCCCACCTCGCGCGCGGCATATTCCTCGTCGAGATAAGCGTTGCTCGTCTCTATGGTGAGCGCGCCGCCTTGGGGCATGGCGTCGCGCGCATTGAGCGCGAGATTGAGGATCGTCGTCTCGAGCTGGCTCGTATCCGCATAGGCGCGCCACAGGCCGCCGGCGAAGACCGCCTCCAGCCGCACATCCTCGCCCAGCGTGCGGCGAAGCATCTCGGCCATGGACGAGACCATCTTATTGGGGTCGATCGGCTCCGGCGCGAGCGGCTGGCGCCGCGAGAAGGCGAGCAGACGATGCGTCAGCGTCGCCGCATGCTCGGCGCCTTCCAGCGCGCTGTCGAGATAGCGCAGCGTCTCCGCCGGATCGGTGGAGAGGCGCCGCTTGGCGAGATTGACGCTGCCGATGACGACGGCGAGCATATTGTTGAAATCATGCGCGAGCCCGCCGGTGAGCTGGCCGATCGCCTCCATCTTCTGCGATTGGCGCAATTGCTCGGCGAGCTGCTCGCGCTGCGCCGCCTCGGTGGAAAGGGCGGCGTTGACGTCGCGCAGCTCCGATTGCGCCGCCGCGATCTCCTCGAGCCGTCCGCGCAGCACGGCGATAGTCGCCGCGCCGATGAGAATGGTGATGGAGATGGCGAGCGCCGCGCCGGCGCGCAGCAGCGAGCCATTCGTCTCCACGCCGCGCGATTGCGCGTCGATCAGCTGCTGCTGGCGAGAGGTCTTGTCGTCGAGGCCGACGCGCAGCTGCTCCATGAAGGCCTTGCCGGAGCCGGCGCGCACGATGGCCACGGCGTCCTCATGCCGACCGGCCGCCTGCAGCTCCACATTCTTGGCCATTTCGGCGAGCTTCTCATTGGCCAGCGCGCGCAGCATCTCCAGCGCATTGCGATCCTCGCCCGGCTCGCTCACGCGCAGCAGAGCGTCGAAATCCGCGCTCACGCGCGCCTTGGCGGCGTCGAAAGGCGCGAGATAGGCCGCGTCATTGGTCAGCAGATAGCCGCGCTCCGCGGATTCGGCCTCCTGGAGCCGATCGAGTATGTTGTGATGAATCCGCTTCTCGCCGATGAGCTGCCGCACGTCGCGATAGTCGGTCGCCTGCTTGCCGACGAAAGCGAAAGCGGCGAACAAGGACGCCGCGAGAATGGCGAAGCCGGCATAGAGAAACGACGACGTATCGATGAATTTGCTGCGCATGAACATCCTCTCGGCGCAATGGCGGATCGTCCGCTCGCCGTGAGCGGCCGCCTCCCGTCCGGCCCGAAATGTGGCTGAAGCCGCCGCGCGCTTGTCGCGGCGCCGCGAAATTCCCAAATCTCATGGTTGGCGCGCGGCCCGATCGCCGCTAGCCTGAACTCTCCACGGGGCCCTCTCCTCTCCTCACGGCCATGCATCTGTCGCACCTTTTTCATCCGGCGGTTACGGCATGGTTCGCCGATCATTTCCGCAATGCGACGCCGGCGCAAGCGGAAGCTTGGCCCCAAATCAAATCCGGCCGAAATATCCTGATCGCCGCGCCCACCGGCTCCGGCAAGACGCTGGCGGCTTTTCTCGCGGCGATCGACGATCTCATCCGCCAGGGCCTCGCCGGGACGCTGCCGGACGAGACCCGCGTCGTCTATGTCTCGCCGCTCAAGGCGCTGTCCAACGACGTCAGCCGCAACCTCGAGGCTCCGCTCGCCGGGGTGCGGGAGAAGCTGAGACAGGCCGAGCTGCCGGACGTCGATATTCGCGTGGTCGTGCGCACCGGCGACACGCCCACCGCCGAGCGCGAGCGAATGCGCAAGCGCCCGCCGCATATTCTCGTGACGACGCCCGAATCGCTCTATGTGCTGCTCGGCTCCGAATCGGGCCGCAAGGCGCTCGCGACGACGCGCGCCATCATCGTGGACGAGATTCACGCCGTCGCGCCCAATAAGCGCGGGGCGCATCTTTCGCTCTCGCTGGAGCGGCTCGCCGCGCTCTGTGGCGATAGTCTCCAGCGCATCGGCCTCTCCGCCACGCAGAATCCCATTTCCTCGGTGGCGCATTTTCTCGTCGGCGCGGGATCGGTGGCGGCGCCGGCGCGCGAGCCGGGAATCGTCGATTCCGGCCATCACCGCGCCCGCGATCTCGCCATAGAGGTTCCCGGCGCGCCGCTCGAGGCGGTGATGTCGGCGGAAGTGTGGAGCCAAGTCTACGACCGGCTCGCCGAGCTGATCGCCGAGCATCGCACCACGCTCGTCTTCGTGAACACGCGCCGCCTCGCCGAGCGCATCGCGCGGGAGTTATCGGATCGTCTCGGCGAGGAGGCCGTCACCTCGCATCACGGCAGCATGGCGAAGGAGCATCGCCTGCTCGCCGAGCAGCGGCTGAAGCGCGGCGAGCTCAAAGCCTTGGTGGCGACCGCCTCATTGGAGCTCGGCATCGACATCGGCGATGTGACGCTGGTCTGCCAGATCGCCTCGCCGCGCTCCATAGCGAGCTTTCTGCAGCGCGTCGGGCGCTCCGGCCATGTCGTCGGCGGCCTGCCCAAGGGGCGGCTGTTTCCCTTGTCGCGCGACGATCTCGTCGAATGCGCGGCGCTGCTCGACAGCGTGCGGCGCGGCGAGCTGGACCGGCTCACCATTCCGCATCGCCCGCTCGACGTGCTCGCCCAGCAGATCGTCGCCGAGGTGGCGGCGCAGGAGTGGGGCGAGGCCGAGCTCTTCGAGCGTTTCAAGCGCGCCTGGCCCTATCGCGCATTGGAGCGCGCCGAATTCGACGATGTGGTGAAAATGCTCGCCGAGGGCTATGCGACGCGGCGCGGCAGGCGCGGCGCGCTGCTGCATCACGATGCGGTGAATCACATTCTGCGCGAGCGGCGCGGCGCGCGCATGACGGCGCTCACCTCCGGCGGCGCCATCCCCGAGACCGCCGATTATCAAGTGCTGCTGGAGCCGGAGAATCACATCGTCGGCACGGTGCATGAGGATTTCGCCGTGGAGAGCATGGCCGGCGACATTTTCCAGCTCGGCAACGCCTCCTATCGCGTGCAGCGTGTGGAGCGCGGCACATTGCGCGTGGAGGATGCGCAGGGCCAGCCGCCGACCATTCCCTTCTGGCTGGGCGAGGCGCCGGCGCGCGCCGACGAGCTGTCCTTCTCCGTCTCGCGCCTGCGCGGCGAAATCGCCGAGCGTCTGCGCCGAGACCCCAGCGGCGGCGAGGCGCAACGCTGGCTGATGGAGGAGGTCGGCGTCGCGCCGCCCGCCGCGGAGCAGCTGGTCGAATATCTCGCCGGCGCGCTCGGCGCCTTCGGCGGCGTGCTGCCGACGCAGGATTGCCTCGTGCTGGAGCGCTTCTTCGACGAGGCGGGGGGAATGCAGCTCGTCGTGCATTCGCCCTTCGGCGGGCGCATCAATCGCGCCTTCGGCCTCGCATTGCGCAAGCGCTTCTGCCGCAAATTCAACTTCGAGCTTCAGGCGGCGGCGACGGAAGACAACATACTGCTCTCGCTCACCACGGCGCACAGTTTCGAGCTGGCCGAGGTGGCGAAATATCTCCACTCCAACAGCGTGCGCGGCGTGCTGGTGCAGGCGATGCTGACCGCGCCCATGTTCATGACGCGCTGGCGCTGGACGGCGGGAATCTCGCTCGCTCTGCCGCGCTTCCAGGGCGGCAAGAAGACGCCGCCGCAATTTCTGCGCATGCAGGCGGAGGATCTCGTCGCCGCCGTCTTTCCCGATCAGATCGCCTGCGCCGAAAATCTCGCCGGCGAGCGCGAGGTTCCCGACCACCCGCTGACCAACCAGACGATTTGGGATTGTCTGCACGAGGCGATGGATATCGAAGGATTGGAACGCCTGCTGCGGCGCATGGAGTCGGGCGAGGTGAGCGTCGTCGCCTGCGACCTGACCCAGCCTTCGCCGCTGGCGCTGGAGGTGCTGTCCGCGCGGCCTTACGCTTTCCTCGACGACGCCCCGCTCGAGGAGCGCCGCGCGCAGGCGGTGATGGCGCGACGCTGGCAGGACCCGCAGAGCGCCTCCGACCTCGGCCGGCTGGACGCGGAGGCGATCGAGCGCGTGAAGTCCGAGGCCTGGCCCGAGCCGATCGACCCGGAGGAGCTGCATGACGCGCTGCTGTGGATCGGCTGCCTCACAGAGGCGGAGGTCGCCGCCGCGCCGGACTGGGCCAGCTGGCTCGAGGCGCTGGCCCGCCAAAAGCGCGCCACGCGTTTCGAGGCCGGGGCGGCGAGCTTCTGGGTCGCGGCGGAGCGGCTGACGCAATTTCACGCGCTCTGGCCCGAGGCGCGGCTCGCGCCGAAGATTTCGCCGCCCGACAGCGAGGCGCCGGCGCTGTGGTCGGCCGAGCAGGCGCTGATCGAAATCTTGCGCGGCCGGCTCGAGGGGCTGGGGCCGGTCACGCAGACGGGGCTCGCCGCGGCGCTCGGCCTCGAGCCTACGAGTCTGACGACCGCGCTGGTCGCGCTGGAGGCCGAGGGCACGATCATGCGCGGGCGCTTCCTGCCCGGCGCCAATGATGAGCAATGGTGCGACCGCCGCCTGCTGGCGCGCATCCACCATTACACGATCAAGCGCCTGCGCGCGGAGATCGAGCCCGTTGCGGCGCGCGACTTCCTGCGCTTTCTCTTCGATTGGCAGCATGTCGCCGAGGAGGCGAGGCTGAAAGGGCCGGAGGCGCTGACCGCCGCTCTCTCGGGCCTCGAGGGATATGAAGCGCCGGCGGGCGCCTGGGAGACGGAAATCCTCCCGGCGCGCCTCGCCGATTACGAGACCGGATATCTCGACTCGCTCTGCCTCTCCGGCCGCATCGCCTGGGCGCGGCTGACGCCGCCCGCCGCCGCCAAGGGCGCCCGCATGGTCTCGCCGATCAAAAGCTCGCCGATCGCTCTCTTGGAGCGACGAAGGCTCGCCGATTGGACCTCGATCGCGACGCCCGCCGAGCCGCCGGCGCTGAGCGGCCGAGCGCAATTGGCGCTCGAGACGCTGCGCGCCGAGGGGGCGCTGTTCTTCGAGGAGCTGGTCGACGCCTCGCGCCTGCTGCGCTCCGAGCTGGAGACGGCGCTGGGCGAGCTGGCCGCGCTCGGCCTCGTCACCTCGGATAGTTTCGGCGGGCTGCGCGCGCTGCTCGTGCCCTCCGAGAAGCGCAAGCCTTTCGACGGCGCACGGCGGCGCGGCAAGGTGCTTTCCTTCGGCATGGAGAGCGCCGGGCGCTGGTCGCTCATTCGCCGCGCCTATGCGGCTCCGGGCTCGCAAGCGCGTCACGCTTGCGTGGAGCACATCGCTCAGGCGCTGCTGCGCCGCTATGGCGTCGTCTTCTGGCGCCTTTTGGCGCGCGAAGGCGGCTGGCTGCCGCCCTGGCGCGATCTGCTGCGCGTCTATCGACGGCTCGAGGCGCGCGGCGAAATTCGCGGCGGACGTTTCGTCGCCGGCTTTTCCGGCGAGCAATATGCGCTGCCGGACGCCGTCGGCCTGCTGCGCGAGATTCGCCGCCGGCCGGCCGACAGGCGATATGTGTCGCTGTCGGCGGCCGATCCGCTCAATCTCATCGGCGTGCTGACGCCGGGCGGCAAGCTCGCCGCGCTCACCGGCAATCGCCTGCTCTATCGCGACGGCCTACCCATAGCCGCGCTCGCCGGCGGCAAAATCGAGTTTCTGACGAGCGTCGACGAGGCGACGCGATGGGAGGCGGAGAAACGCCTCATCCGCTCTGCGGCGCGGGGACAGCTCGCCGATCTGGCGTAACGTCAGACCTTCTCGCCATAGCGCATCACGCGCACTTTCTCGAGCGTGACCAGCCCGCCGCTCATCATCGCATCGAGCGTCGGCAGAAAGGCGTCGATCTTCTCCTCCTCGTCGACGATCTCTATGACGATGGGAAGGTCTTCCGAGAGGCTCAAAATCTTCGTCGTGCGCATCCGGCTGCTGTGGCCGAATCCCGCGGGGCCGCGCAGCACGGTGGCGCCGGCGAGATGCAGCGCGCGCGCCGTCCGCACGATCGCCTCATGCAGCGGCCGCCCTTCGAACTTCTCGTCCTCGCCGATGAAGATGCGCAGCAGAGTCGCGTCTCGAGGCAATTGCATCGTCAGGCTCCTTTCAGCGCGTTGAGATGAGCGGCGGCGACATGTCCGAGCCAGACCGCGAAAAGGCAGAGCCCGAACGACAGGCCGATATTGGCGAGCGCGGCGAAGGCCTCGCCGCCGCGCGCCAGATTGAGCGTCTGCAGGCCGAAGGAGGAGAAGGTCGTATAGCCCCCGCATAGGCCGATCATCACGAATTGGCGCGTCTGCGCGTCGACGAAGAGACGGCCGTCCCCCGGCGCCGTGAGCGTCGCGAAAAAGCCGATGGCGAAGCAGCCGGAGACGTTCACGATCAGCGTGCCCCAGGGAAAGGCCTCGCCGAAGCAGCGGGAGATCGCTCCCGAGAGCCAATAACGCGCGACGCCGCCGATCGCGCTGCCGATCATGATGAGAACATAGATCATCGCGAGCCTTTGCCTGTCAGAGATTCGCGCGAGGCCGACCGCGGCCTCGCGCGGCGCGAAGCTTATTTTGCGCTCTCCTTGCTCGCCTCCTCGAGATGCGAGAGCGCTTCCTTCGCCTGCGCGGTTCCCGCTTCGGCGTGGTTGGCGCGCCCTTCCTCTATCGCCGCCTTTATATGGACGATGGCCTCGGCGAGATGCGGATTGGGCTTGAATTTCTGCAGGCCCTCGGCTTTCTCGAGCGCGAGATCGGCGTGATAGGAGAGCAGGCCGGTGTCATGCAGCTTGCCGCCCTGGGTGATCGCCTCATTGACGTGATAGATCGCCTGGTCCAGCCGGTCGTCGGCGCGCGCGAGCGTCGACCCGAGAAGTGCGACGAGGCCGAGGCTCGCGGCGAGCCCGAATGCGCGAATATTCATCTCACTCTCCTCTTCCAACCATTGCGGTCGGGGTTTCGGATTCGATTTTTCGTCGCCGGCCGCGCCGATGCGGCGCAGCCGACGCACGCGGTCATTCGAATCTCATTCGATAGGCCGTGACCGCCCGGCCATGGGCGCGCGCCTCGGCGCGACGAAGCTCGATCAGCGCGGCGCCGGCTGCGCGTTCGATGGATGGAATTGGAAGAAACGGAGAAACCGCGGCGCGCTGACTCATGACGGACCCCTGCCGAGCGAATAGATCGCTCTCTCCGACGATCGGTCGACCGTCGGACATAAGCAGGAGTCATCAGCCTTTGCGGCGGTTGAAGGGGGACCCCATCCCCCGGCCGCACGCGCGAGCGGCGGCCTCGGCGAAATTGGTATCTGAGCAATGAGACAGCGTCAAGAACGGGCTGGAGCAGAGCATTGCGCGCGAGGCCGCTCGCGCGAAGCCATGCCGAAAGCGCTTGCGCGGGCGGGCTCGAATGGCTGAAAAGAATTCATGCGTCTTCGATCCGACTTTTTCGTCTCCGCCCTCATCCGCCGCGCCGAGACGGCCGGCTCCGTCGCCATGCTGCGCCGCCGCGGCTCCGAGGAAGCGGGCGCGATCTTCGTGAAGATCGACAGGCTGGATGGACGCGCGGCGCTGCTCGGGCCGGCGCCGCAGAGCGTGGATTTGCCGGAGGGCGTCGATCGCCTGTTCGCGCGTCTGCACGCCGACGAATGGGTGACGCCGCTGGAGGCGGAGGAGCGCGTCCGCAAGGAGATCGCCTTCGACCCAGATCTGTGGCTGGTCGAGATCGAGGATCGCGAGGGCAAGAGCTTCGTCGACATAGCGGCTCGAGCGGCGTGATCCGATCGATACGCCCCGCTCGAGGCGAAGACGCGCCGGCGATCTGGCGCGTCATCGGCCCGACCGTCCGCGCCGGCGAGACCTATGCGCTCGATCGCGACATGACCGAGGCCGACGCCCTCGCCTATTGGCTGGGCGCGGATCGCGAGACCTTCGTCGCGGAAGACGACGAAGGGAGGATCGTCGGCTCCTATTATTTACGCGCCAATCAGGCCGGCGGCGGAGCCCATATCTGCAATTGCGGCTATATGACCAGCGTCGAAGCGGCCGGTCGCGGCGTGCAATTCAACTTCGTCGTCGAGACGAATGTCCGCGCCATTCGCCTATGGCGCTCTTTCGATTTCGAGATCGTCGGCCGGCTGCCGCGCGCCTTCCGGCATCCGACGCAGGGCTTCGTCGACGCCTTGGTGATGTTTCGTCAGCTCGGCGCGCCGGAAGGCTGAGCCGCGCGATATTTCTCCCAGCCGGCGGCGCGCAGGCGGCAGGCCGGACATTCGCCGCAGCCATGACCCCAGTCGAAACGCTTGCCGCGCTCGCCGAGATAGCAAGTGTGGCTCTCCTCGACGATGAGCCGCACCAGCGGCACGCCGCCCATATCCTCGGCGAGCTTCCAGGTCGCGGCCTTGTCGATCCACATCAGCGGCGTGAGGATTTCGAGCTTACGATCCATGCCGAGCGTCAGCGCCGTCTGCACCGCGCGGATCGTCGCGTCGCGGCAATCGGGATAGCCGGAAAAATCCGTCTCGCACATGCCGCCGACGAGACTGCCGATCCCGCGCCGATAGGCGAGCGCCGCGGCAAAGGTGAGGAAGAGAATATTGCGCCCCGGCACGAAAGTGTTCGGCAGGCCGGAGGCGTCGAATGCGATCTCCGCCTCGCGCGTCAACGCCGTGTCGGAGATGGCGCCGAGCGCTTCGATCGAGATGGTGTGATCCTCGCCGAGCCGCTCCGCCCACAGCGGCGAGATGCGCGCCAGTCCCTCCCGCAGCACGCCGCGTTGCTCGAGCTCGACGCGATGACGCTGGCCATAGTCGAAGCCGACGGTCTCGACGCGCGCGAAACGCGAGAGCGCGAAAGCGAGGCAGGTGGCGGAGTCCTGCCCGCCAGAGAAGAGGACGAGGGCGGAGTCTGACGTCAACACGATGCCTCTATTTGGTTCGCCGCAGCGGAGCGTCAGGAACGCAGCGCCGAGAGCTTGCGAGTCAGCGCTTCGATGTCGTCGACGAACCATATGGATCGCCCAAGATTCGCTTCATAGACGAAATCGCGCGTCGATCGGCTTCGATCCGTATGAGCGGATATATCCCCGACGATCGCCAACCGAAGACTGTAGTTGACGAATTTCTGAATCGTTTCGCCCGCGATACGCGTTTCGAGGCGAAAGAAGTCTTCCGTTAGACGGGCGACCGGTATGGCCACCAAATTCGCCTGATGCTCCCAGGCCGCGCTCACAAAAGCATTGGCGTCGCGCTCGGTCTCGAGCTTTGCGCCCTCTGCGCAGCAGAGCAGCGTGCGAACGCCGTGGATGTCACGCGCGATATCCGTCATATCGCCTGCCTTCTCTAGCTTTGGGAGGCAATTTTAGCTCAAATCGCGTCTGGCGTCCTCACGCCGCCGCATTCCTCCGCCGCTCGAGGCTGGCGAATTGCGGGGCGTCGTCGTCGAATTTCGGCAGCGCGTTCATCACGCGCTCCGGCGGGAAGACCACGATCGCCTCCGTGCCTTCGCGCACTCTGGACTTCAGCTTGAAGAGGCCGCCGTGCAGATCGACGAGGCCCTTGACGATGGGCAGGCCGAGGCCGGTGCCCTCCTCGGCGTTCTTCTGCGCCAGCGTGCCGCGGCCGAAGGAGGACATGACGACGGCGATCTCCTCCTCTGGAATGCCCGGACCCGTGTCGCGGATCGCCACATATTGGCCGCCGGCGCTGGTCCAGCCGATCTTGAGCGTCACCTGGCCGCCCTGCGGCGTGAATTTGATGGCGTTGGTCAAAAGGTTCAGCACGATCTGCCGCACCGCGCGCTCATCGGCCCAAATGCGCGGGAGATCGGGCTCCTTGGCCTCGATCATCTCTATGCCGCGCTTTTGCGCGCGAATGGTCAGCAGATGGCGGCAATCCTCGACGACGCCGGCGAGCGAGACGCTCTCCTCCTTCAGCTCATAGCGGCCCGCCTCGACGCGCGAGAGATCGAGAATCTCGTTGATGAGCATGAGGAGATGCTGGCCGCTCGAGTGAATGTCCTGCGAATAGTCCTTATAGGCCGCCACCGCATGGACGCCGAACAGCTCGTTCTTCAGCACTTCCGAGAAGCCGAGAATGGCGTTGAGCGGCGTGCGCAGCTCATGGCTCATTGTGGCGAGGAAGCGCGATTTGGCGAGATTGGCCTCCTCCGCGCGGCGGCGCGCCTCGTCGGAATTGGCCTTGGCGTGCTCGAGCTCGCCGATGAGATCGTCCTTCTCGATACGGAAGAACAGGCTCTCGCGCGTCACATGGTGAAAGCGCTTGGCCAGCACGACGAAGAAGACCTGCGCCGCGCCCACCAGCGCCAGCAGCGAGAGGCTCGTATCCTCTATCCCGTCTATGCGCAGGCAGACGACGATGGCGAGCGACATGGGCGTGATCGTCGCATAGACGGCGAAGGGTATGGTCGCCGTCACCATCGTGTTGAAGGCCGCCGCCAGCATCAGCATGGCGGTGACGAAAGCCTTGGCGTTGGGATCGCTCGCCTGCAGCAGCAGCAGCGCCATCGCCGCCCAGACGAGGCCGTGCAGAAATTCTGCGGCGACGAATTTGCTGCGCCAGCCGACGACATTGATCTCGTCGTCGGAAAGACGCTCGAGCTTCTTGGCGAGGCCGTAGCACAGCAGCAGGCTGGAGAAGGCCAGCACGGTCCAGATGATGTCGAGCTCGCCCTCCATCCAATAGCGGGTGAGCGCCGCCACCATGGCGATGAGCGCCGTGGCCGGCACGGCGGAATGGATGCGGGCGGAAGCGTAGGCGCGCAAGAGGCCGACGTCGCATCCGCGATGGCCCGTGTCCGAGGTGGTGAGCTTCTCACGCGCCGCGCGCACCTCGGCGCTGCGACGACGGCGCTCGGCGACGACGCGCGGATCCTTGCCCCGGCCTCGCTCGATCATCTCGGCGGTTATGTCATTCATGATACGCTGGACCCGCAAGCAACGAAATTCTCGCCTTCGAACGGCGACCCCATAAAGGGAAACGCCGTCACGACCCTTTCCAGAAGCCGAAATAATTCTCCGCAATCTAGGCGTCAGGTCGAGCGTCGCCGATAATGGGACGGAAACGTTAACGGGGGACTCACGACATTTGTCGAATTTGATGGAATGGTCCCGCGAGGGAACGCAAAAGTGACCTTTTCCACCGAAAGCGAAACCGTTCTGGCCGCGCTCGTCGTCGATGTCGGCGCCTGCCGCATCTGCGTCGAGCGGCCGCAGGGCGCGCCTCTGCCGCATGAGCCGCGGCCGGTGCTGCGCGTCTCGCCGAGCGCGCGGCTGCTGATCGCCGGCCAGGCCCCCGGAATGCGCGTGCATCGCTCCGGCCTTCCCTTCGACGATCCGTCCGGCGACCGGCTGCGCGATTGGATGGGCGTCGACCGCGAGACCTTTTATGACGTCTCGCGCATCGGCGTCGCCGCCATGAGCTTCTGCTTTCCGGGCTATGACGCCCATGGCGGCGATCTGCCGCCGCGCCGGGAATGCGCTCCGCATTGGCACGACGCGCTGTTTTCGGCGCTGCCGCGGGTGGAGACGATTCTGGCCGTGGGCAAATATGCGCAGGCCTATCATCTGCGCCGTCTCGGCGCGCCGCCGCGGCCGGGCGCGAGCGTCGCCGAGACCGTCGGACGCTGGCGGGAGCTCGCGGCGCTGCGGCCGAGGATCATCCCGCTGCCGCACCCCTCCTGGCGCAACACGGCCTGGCTGAAGCGCAATCCCTGGTTCGCGGAGGAGCTTTTGCCGGTGGTGAGGGCGGAGGTCGCCCGGCTGGCCGGGACGGGCGGCCCCCGAAGGAGCGGAAGCGGCGCCGCTCGGCGCGGCGATATTGCTTCGCAGCGCGAAAGCTGATTAGTCCTGTCCAACGACGTAGCTCCCGAGGATGAAAGCGGGAATGAACCACTCACAACGGCCGCCGAAGCCGATCGGCGCGGCCGTCCCGGCGCCCGCCGACGCCTCGCCCGCGGATCTCGATCCCACGGATTGGGAGGCGTTCCGCGCCGAGAGCCATCGCGCGCTCGACGCCATGATCGACCATCTCGCCACGCTGCGCGAGCGGCCGGTCTGGCGCGAGCCTTCAGCGGAGGCGCGCGAGCGCTTCCGGCGCCCGCTGCCGGCCGAGGGCCAGGGCCTCTCCGCCGCGCTCGAAGATTTCGAGCGCTTCATCCAGCCCTACGCCAATGGCAATATCCATCCGCTGTTCATGGGCTGGGCGCAGGGCGCCGGCACGCCCGTGGGCATGATCGCGGAAATGCTCGCGGCCGGGCTCAACTCCAATTGCGGCGGCCGCAATCACATCGCGCTCGACGTCGAGCGGCAGATCGCCGCCTGGATGGCGGAGGCTTTCGGCTTCCCTCTGGACGCCTCCGGCGTCTTCGTCACCGGCACGTCGATCGCCAATTTCCTGTCGCTGCTGGTCGCGCGCGAGCATGCGCTCGGCGAGAAGAATGTGCGCAAGAACGGGCTCAAGGCGCTCGAGGAGCAGCTCGTCGCCTATGCCTCGAGGGAGGCGCACAACTGCGTGCGGCAGGCCATGGAGCTCGCCGGCCTCGGCGCGCGCCATTTGCGGCTCATCGAGTCGGACGGCTCTCATTCGCTGCGCATCGACGAGCTGAAGCGCGCCATCGCCGAGGATCGCGCCGCCGGTCTGCATCCGTTTCTCGTCGTCGGCACGGCGGGCGCGGTCGACACGGGCGCGATCGACGATCTCGACGCGCTCGCCGATATAGCGAAGGCGGAAGATCTCTGGTTTCACATAGACGGCGCCTTCGGCGCGCTGGCCGTTCTCTCGCCGGCGCTGAAGCCTTTGGTGAAGGGCCTCGAGCGCGCCGATTCCATCGCCTTCGATTTCCACAAATGGCTGCATGTGCCCTATGACGCGGGCTTCTTCCTCGTCCGCGACCCGGAGGCGCATCGCCGCGCCTTCGCCGCCAACGCCGCCTATCTGACGCGCGCGCCGCGTGGGCTCGCGGCCGGCGAGATTTGGCCCTGCGATCTCGGCGCCGATCTCTCGCGCGGCTTTCGCGCGCTGAAGACCTGGTTCACCATGGAAGTCTTCGGCGCGCGGCGGCTCGGCGCCTGCATCGAGAAGAGCTGCGCATTGGCGCAGCGGCTGCGCGGCCATATCGAAGCCTCGCAGACTTTCGAGATGCGCGCGCCGGTGGCGCTCAATGTCGTCTGCTTCGGCGTGAAGGACGATGACGAGAGCGGCCGGCTCAATCGCGAGATCGTGATGGAGCTGCATGAGAGCGGCGAGGCGGCGCCGTCGCTCACCCTGCTCGACGGACATCCGACGATCCGCGCGGCGATCTTCAATCATCGCACGCGCGAGACGGACATAGACGACTTCATGCAAATGCTGGAGCGCGCCGCGCAACGCGCCCGCGGCGAGCCGCCGCTCGCGCCGCTGCCGACGCCGCGCGAGGACGGCGAGCCGCTCTCGCAGGATTGAGCGCGCGCGGCGAGCTGGCGTATCGCTTGCTTTTATCGTGCGAGGAAGGCCGCCGAGGGCGGCCGCTCACGAAAGGCGGCGTTCATGAACGTCCTCGCCATCATCTCCGCCGCGACGACGCAGGACGGCCGAGCGACCGGCGTGCTGGCGCCGCTCGCCGGCGCGCCGCTGCTGGGGCGGCTGCTCGATCGTCTCGCCCATGCGGAAAAGCTCACCGGAATTGTCGTCACCACCAGCGACGAGCCGGAGGATGCGCCGATCCGCGAATTTTGCGCCGCGCGCGGAACCCCATGCCAGTCCGGCGCGCGCGACGATCTCATCGGCCGCCAGCTCGCGGCGATGGCGGCGGCCGGCGCCAAGGGCGGCGTCTCGCTCGACGCCCGCAATCCGCTCATCGATCCGGCGCTCGTCACCCAGGTCGCCGATCTGCTGCAAATGACCGATGGAATGCTGGATTGGATCGGCAACACTCTGGCGCCGGCCTATCCGCGCGGCATGGAGATCGACGGCTTCACCGCCGCCGCGCTGACCGAGGCCGAGAAACGCTGCGGCGAGCCGGAGCAACGTCGCCGCAGCCCGGCTTTTCTGCGCGAGAATGGCCGAATCTATCGCCCGCTGAGCCTGAAGGCCCCGCCGGAGGTCGCGCGGCCGGATGTGCGGCTCGGCGTCGAGAGCCTCGCCGACCTCCCGCGCATAGAGGCGATTTTTCAGAGCTTCGAGGGCCGCACGGATTTCACGCTCGCCGAAATATTGGCCGCCGCCGATCGGCTGGCGGCGCAATAGCGCGTTTCCGTACGCCTATTCCACGCCGGCGACATGGGTTCCATGGGTGACGGCGGCGCCGGCGCGCAGCGCCGCGGCGATAAAGACCGTCTCGGCCAGCTCCGTCTCTGTCGCGCCGGCGGCGATGGCCTGCTTGCGGTGGATCTCGAGGCAATAGGCGCATTGCGTCGTCATGGCCACGGCGAGGGCGATCAGCTCCTTGTATTTCTTTGGAATAGCGCCTTCGGCCATGGCCGCGGCGTCGAATTGCTTGAAGGCCTCCCATGCGGTGGGCGCCGAGTCGCCGATCTTCTTCAGCCGCTTCACATTCTGCATATCGTACATGGGCTTGCCTCCCGGAGATCAAAGCTTACCTATCAGATGATAGGCTCGCACAATGCGCCATTGACGAAGTGCCTGTCAATGGCGCTACTCCCGGGCGGAAGGACGGAGTGGAATGGCGACGGCGCGACGCGGCGAGGTTACGGCCGCGAAGATTCTGGACAGCGCGGAGGAGCGGCTCTGCCGCTACGGCTATAATGGCGTGAGCTTTCGCGACATCGCCGCCGATGTCGGAGTGAAGAGCGCCAGCGTCCATTATTTTTTCCCCACCAAGCCGGCGCTGGTCGCCGCCGTGGCGCGGCGCTACGCCGATCTCTGCCTGGCGGAGCTGGGCGATCCGCAGGCGCGAACGCCGGCCGAGGCCGTGGCGCTGGCGGCGGAAATGTTCCGCCGCACGGTGGCGGAGAAAAAGCGAATGTGCCTCTTCGGCATGTTGGCGGCGGAAGTGGGCGGCCTGCCGTCCGAGGTCTGCGCGGAGGCGCGGCGCTTCTTCGCCGAGACGCTGGCTTGGCTGCGCCTCGCCCTGCGCGGCGAGGCGGCCGAGGCGGAGGCTATCCTCGCGGCTTTCGAGGGCGGCGTGCTGCTCGCCCGCGCCATGGATGATCCAGCCATGCTGGAGAAGGTGACGGAGCGCCTGGCGGCGCGTCACTTCACCGTGAGCGGATAGCCGGCGACGATGAGATAGAGCCTGCCCGCCGCTTTGGCGACGGCCTGATGCAGCTCGCCGGCGGCGTCGCGAAAGCGCCGCGCCAGCGCATTCTCCGGCACGATGGAGAGGCCGACCTCGGAGGAGACCAGGACCGTCGACGCCCGCCGCTCGGCGAGCGCCTCGAGCAACGCGGCGCGATCGGCGCGCAAATCCGCTTCGGCGAGCAGGCGATTGGTCAGCCAGAGCGTGAGACAATCGACCAGCAGCGGAAGCTCCGGCGGCGCTGCGGCAATGGCCGCGGCGAGCGCCTGCGGCGCCTCGACCGTGCGCCAATCCCCGGCGCGCCGCTCCCTATGCGCGCCGATTCGGCTCTCCATCTCCGCGTCGAAAGCCTGCGCCGTGGCGATATAGGTCCAGGGGCCGGGCTCGGCGGTCACGAGCCGCTCGGCGAAAGCGCTCTTGCCGGAGCGTGCGCCGCCGAGGACGAAGGTCACATTTGGATTTTCGGTCATTCCCGACGGCGCCGAGCGACATGCGCGCGGCGCCGGCCCCTATTTGGACTTGCGCGTTCGATTGCGAAAATCGCTTCGCACTTTTCGGGACGATGCGCCAGAGGCGCCCCTTCCCCGCCGAGCGACGGGATGGGCGAGGCTCACGCGGCCAGAGCGGCGCGCGCCTCGTTCTTGATGCGCTCGACCATGGAGCGGACGCCATTGCTGCGCTGAGGCGTCAGATGCTGGGCGAGGCCGAGCTCGGTGAACAGCGGCATGGCGTCGAGATCGACGATCTCATCGGCCGGACGGCCGGAATAGAGCGCGAGAATCAGCGCCACGAGCCCACGCACGATGTGAGCGTCGCTGTCGCCGCGCAGCGACAGCAGCGGCGCGCCGCGGCCCTCGCGAATCACCTTGCTGTCGAGCCAGACCTGGCTCGCGCAGCCGCGCACCTTGTTCTCCTCGGTGTGGGCTTCGTCCGGCAGCGGCTCCAGAGTGCGGCCGAGCTCGATGAGATATCGATACCGATCCTCCCACTCGTCGAGCATTTCGAAATTGCCGATGATCTCGTCTATCACCATTGTTCGCTCGCCCGCTCGAGACGCCTTTCCGACAGTTATATGGCCACTGTCCGTTTTGGCGCAATCGCCAGCGACGATGCAATCACGGCGCCGCGCCGAGACCGGCGGGCCGCCGCGGCGGCTCGACCGAAGCCGTCGCGCGGCCGATTCGCTCCGCCGCCTGCAGGCACTCCATCGGATGCGCCATGCAATGGTCGCGCGCCACAGTGGCGATTTTGGCGGACGCCTCCTCGGCGAGATCGGCGAGCGCGTCACGGGCGAAGTCGACGGGCGAGGGCTCGGATTTCGAGGGCTCGGACTTGGCGGCGGCTCGCGGCCTCGCGGGAGGATCGGCGAAAGCCCCGGCGGGGACGCGCGCCGCCACGGCGGGCGGGCGCGGCGCAGGACGCCGCTCGGCGTCCCGCAGAATGACGAGACAAACGATCCCTAAGAAAATCAAGCTCTTGAAAATAAATCCCACGGCCGCCGCCTCGCTTCGCCGACGGGGAAGCCGCCGCGCGCGAAAAACGATGGCGCGCCGCCCTTACCGCTTCGTAAAGACGCACGCGGCGCAAATCGCCGGCGCGACCGCGGCCGCGCGGGGCTAAGAAGTCGCAAACCATATGCGCCGTTCACAGCCCGTACAACCCGAAAACTTCCATTTCTGTGGTCGGTTTAGCAGTCACTTAAGACCGATTTGTCACATTGCCCTCAATCCGGGAGCGTGTGATTTTGCGTAAGCCAGCTGCACCTTGGGCGACCGTGTCGAGTGAATGGATCGAACGTCTGGCGCAATCCGGGCGCGCGATCGATTCGATGGAGCGCGCGCGTCGCGAAGCCTTCCTCCTGTCGCATCTCGTTCTGGCCGCCGGCGTGCTGATCGCGGCGCCGCTGTGGATCGTCGTCAATGGCGCGCCGACGCTGGGCGAGAGCGCGATCTTCGCTCTGGCGCAATTGCCGCTGCTGTCGGTGATCGCGCTGCTGCGCCTCGACAATCTGAAGACCGCGCAATCCATCGCCGCCTTCGGCTGGCTGGCGCTGGCCGCGGCCTGCCTCTTCACCGGCGCGCATGTCGGCGCGGCGGCGCCCTTCGGCGCGCTGGCCCTGATAGAGGCGACATTCGCCTACGATCTCGCGCTGATCTCGGCGACGGCCTCGGCCGCTCTCGTCGTGCTCACGGTCGCCGCGCTGACCGCCGCGTCGGTCGGCGGATTTTTCGAGACGCTGCTGGCGGCGCCGCTGGTCCTCTATGTCGTGCTGCTGGCCCGCAGCGCGGCGAAGGTGGAGACGGTCCGCGCTGAGGCGGAGGCGCGCAACATGCGCGATCTGCGGCTCGTCTCCGAGGCGGCGGGCGATCTCGTCATCGGCTTCGACGAGGGCGGCGCGGTCGCATCCGTCGTCGGCGAGGCCGCCAAGGCCTATGGGCTGGATGCGCGCGAATTGATGGGGCGCGGCTTCTTCCAGCGCGTCCATGTCGGCGATCGGCCGGCGTTTCTGAAGCTCGTCTCCGACGCCATCGCCACCGGCGAGGCGATACGCGCGACGCTGCGGCTGCGCATCGGCCATGCGCGCAACGAGCGCGGCGAGTTCGTCGAGCCGGTGTTTCATTTCTTCGAGGCGCGCAGCAGCCTGGTGGAGGCCGCCGCCGGCGAGCGCGCGGGCGGCGTCGTCTGCATATTGCGCGATGTGACGGCCCAGCGCCACGCCGCAGAAACGATAGAGGCGGCGCGCCGCGAGAGCGAGATGGCCGCCGCCGGCAAGACGCGCTTCCTCGCCAATGTCAGCCATGAGCTGCGCACGCCGCTCAACGCCATCATCGGCTTCTCGGAAATGCTGGCGAGCGAGCAGCTCGCGCCGGCCGATCCGGCCAAGCGGCGCGAATATGCGGAGATCATCCGCAATTCGGGCCAGCATCTGCTCGCCGTCGTCAACACCATCCTCGACATGTCGAAGATCGAATCCGGCTCCATGCAGCTTTCGCCCGAGCCCTTCTCTCTGCCCGAGCTCGTCGATCAATGCGTGAGCATGATGCAGCTGAAGGCCGAGCAGGGTCAGGTGACGCTCTCCCGCGATTATGCCGAGCGTCTCGAGGACATCGTCGGCGACAAGCGCGCCTGCAAGCAGATCATCATCAATCTGCTCTCCAACGCCGTGAAGTTCACGCCCGCCAACGGCCGCGTGCGCATCCGTCTCTATCCAGACGGCAATTGCCTCGCGCTCTCCGTCACGGACAGCGGCATCGGCATTTCCGCCGCCGATCTCGGCCGGCTCGGCGACCCTTTCTTCCAGGCCAGCGCCAGCCATGATCGCGCCTATGAAGGCACCGGCCTCGGCCTCTCCGTGGTGCGCGGCCTCGTCGGCCTGCATGGCGGAACCATTGCGGTGGAGAGCGCGCCGCGCAGCGGCACCAGCGTCACCGTGCGCCTGCCCCTCGATTGCCGTCCCTTTCAGAACAAGGCCCCCGCTCTCGCCAGGATCGAGACGATCGCCCGCCGCGGCGTCATCCGTCCCGCCGAGGAGCTCGAGGCCGCCGAAGACAGGGTGAAGAAAATTGCGTGAAGCTCTCGCCGGCACAAATCATGATTTTCTGCTCCGCGACGAGGATCGCGGCGAGACGCAGCGGCGCGGCCGCGGCGCCAAGGACAAGGCCAAGGCCAAGAAGAAAGGCGCGCTGACCAAGCTGTTCGGCGGACGTCGGCGCGGCATCGTCTTTCTCAGCCTCGCCGGCGCGACGGCGATCGGCGTGCCGCTGAACGCGCTCTATTTCCAGGACGGCCGCCATCCGGCGCCGCTGTTCCGCGCCTTCGCGCCAGAGCCGCGCGCGTCAGAGCCGCGCGCGGCGGCCGAGGCGCCGACGCCGCCCGCGCGGCCGACTGCGACGGCGCCCGCCCAGCCGCAATCCATTCAGCCTGCGCCCGTCGTCCATGCGGCGGCGCCCAAGCCCGCGGCGAAGCCGGAGCCGGCGCGCAACGAGAAGCGCGACGCGATCGGCGCGCTGCTCGGCAATGCGCATAGGGACGCGCCCAAGGCCGATGAAGCCGACAAGACTGTGCAGGCGGCGCAGCGCGCGCTCGCCAAGCTCGGCTATGCGCTGCATGCGGATGGCAAGATAGGCGGCGCGACTAGGCAGGCGATCGAGAAATATGAGCGCGACAATCGCCTTCCCGTCACCGGCGAGGTGACGCAAAAGCTGCTGCGCAAGCTGCAAGGCCAGGCGAGCGTCGCCGCGCACTGACGCCCTTAGGGCGATCGGGTGAAGGACAACAATCCTCCCCCTCATGCTGAGGAGCGCCCGAAGGGCGCGTCTCGAAGCGCGAGGGGGAGCTCCAGATGACCGCATGAAGGTTTCCTCGTCCTTCGAGACGCCGCTTCGCGGCTCCTCAGGATGAGGAAACCTTTCACCTCATCCGCCCTGCTCGGGTCCAGCGTCCGCCGCTTTCGCGTCAGGGCTTCTGCATCTCGTCGAAGAGCGCGCCATCGACGAAGAATTTCTTCTGCGCCGCCGGCCAGCCGCCGAAGGCCTTGTCGATCGTCACCAGATCGAGCGTGTGGAAGCGCTTCAAATCTTCCGGCGCGGCGAATTCCGGCTTCGACGGGCGATAGCCGTGCTTGGCGATGAGCGCCTGACCGGCCGGCGTGTAGAGGAAGCCGAGATAGGCTTCCGCCGCCTTGCGCGTTCCCTTGGCGTCCACATTGCCGTCGACGATCGACACCGCCGGCTCGGCGAGAATGGACAGCGACGGAACCACGATCTCGAGCTTGTCCTTGCCGAACTCGTCGATGGCGAGAAAGGCCTCGTTCTCCCAGGCGATGAGAACATCGCCGAAGCCGCGCTGGGCGAAGGTGGTGGTGGAGCCGCGCGCGCCGGAGTCGAGCACGGGCGCATTCTTGTAGATCGCCTTCACCAGCTCCGTCGTCTTGGCCTCGTCGCCGTTGAACTTCTTCAGCCCATAGGCCCAGGCGGCGAGGAAGTTCCAGCGCGCGCCGCCGCCGGTCTTGGGATTGGGCGCGACGACGACGACGCCGGGCTTGGCGAGATCGTCCCAATCCTTGATCCCCTTGGGATTGCCCTTGCGCACGAGCAGCACGATAGTCGATGTGTAGGGCGAGGAATTATTGGGCAGGCGCTTCTGCCAATCGGCCGGAATCTTGCCGGTCTTGCTGGCGATGGCGTCAATGTCATTGGCGAGAGCGAGCGTCACCACATCGGCGGCGAGCCCCTCTATGACCGAGCGCGCCTGCGCGCCGGAGCCGCCATGCGAGGCTTGGATCTGCACGTCCTGACCGGTCTTCTTCTTCCAATCGGCGGCGAAGGCCTTGTCGACGGCCTTGAACAGCTCCCGCGTCGGATCATAGGAGACGTTGAGCAGAGTCTCGCCGCAGGCCGCCGACGCGAAGCTCAATGAAAGCGCGAGGCCGATGGCGCGCAAGAACCCGCGAGACGGAAAAAGACCGGACGTCGTCTGCATGTCGCTCCTCGAGATATGACCGCTCTGCATCATTCGCATGCGTCGAAAGCGAGCCTGCGGGGCTCGCGGTCCAGATTCGTCCTTGGACCGCGAGCCTGCGGGCTCGCTCTCGACGCCGACTATTAGCCTATCAGCTCGTCGCCAATCATTCGCCCCGCGCAACCGCGAGCGGATCAGCGCGCGTGCGGGCGGATGCTGGAGGTGACGTCCCAATCCTTCGGCGCGCCTTCGGGCGAGAGCGCCGCGGGCTTCGGCCGCACGGGCGGCATGGGCGCGGCGAGGATCAGGCTGTCATTGACGCTGCGCGAGGCCTGCGCCTGAAAGGCGGCGAGCGGCGGCTGAGCGCCGGGCGTGTCGACATCGTCGTCGTCCGGCCCATGGGCGACGAGCTGCGGGTCCTGGCCCGGCGGCGGCGCGACGTCGCGCGGGACCGGCTTGCAAATATGCCGATCGCCATTGCGGCCATGCATGGCGAGGTCGACATGAATATGATTGTAGTGAAATGCGTTGGAGCCGGGCGACAGAACAGTGGTGAAATGCCGGCAGGAGCCGCCATGCACCTCGGCGAGAAAATCCTTCACCTGCTGCTCGCCGCGCGTCCAATCGCGCACGATGGAAATCTCGCGCCCGTCGGCGAGCACGAAGCCGCCGATATCGAGCGCATTGCCGAAGGAATGTTCCGAGAGCGGCGCGCCCGCCTGGGCGTTCATGCCACGGCAGGAATAGGAGCCCATGGAGTTGATCTGCGCCACCGGCTGGCCGAAGCGCGCCATGGCCGAAGGCTGCACCACATCGGCGAGCCATTGGTCGAGCTCGGCCACCATGGAGCAGTCGAGCGTCGCCCGCGCATTGAAGGCGACGGCGCCGCCCTGCAGCGCCGTGACCTTCAGCGGCCTGGTGAGGCCGCAAATGCCCGGCCCGTCGATCTCCGGCGCGAATTGCACATAGGCGGTGGGCTGCACGCGCTTCTCGGCGAGGCAGGCGTTCTCGGCGTTGGCGCGCCAGGCCGGGCGCTGCGGCTTGGCCATGAATCCGCAGCCCGACAGCCCCGCCGCCGCGAGCGGCGCGAGGGCGAGAAGCAGCAATGGCGTTATGCGGCGAGCCATGCCGCGACAATGACGGCGGAGCGTTAACGCGGCGTCGAGAAATGTGGTTAACGTCAACGCTTCTCGGGCGTTGGCGCGAAACGCCTCCGCCCGCGCGAATCCGGCCGCAGCGAGCGACATCCCACCGTCATGCGCGCGTCGTAATCGGGCCGGCTGAAGCCAGAGCGCATCTTCGCGCTCGGCCGAGGCTGGGGGATTTTTCATGCGCGCAAGACGATTTTCGATAGCGCTTTTGGCGGCTGTTCTCGCGAGCGGCGTCTCCGCGGACGCCGATGAGCGCGGCCTGGAGCGGCGGCTGGAGCCGCGCCACGAGCACAAGACCACGATCGCCGTTTTCGGCGACTGGCCCTATAATCTCAACCTTCTGAACAACGCCAATCTGCTGCTCGACTCGGTCAATTCCGATCCAGAGGTGAGCCTGGTGATGCATGTCGGCGATATTCATTCCGGCAGCATGCCTTGCACCAGCGCCGGAACGCTGCCGCCGATCGCGGCGTCCAACCCCGGCTGGAATCAGCAGATTTTCGCGGCCTTCCAGAAGTTCAAATCGCCGGTCGTCTACACGCCGGGCGACAATGAATGGACCGACTGCCACAAGTCGAAGGAGTCGTCCTCCGGCAAGCCGCTGCAGGAGCTGGCCGCCGTGCGCAGCCTGTTCTTCGCGCGGCCGGGCTGGACGCTCGGCCTCCATGAGATGGAGGTCTACAGCCAGGCGAAATATTTCTCGCCCTCCTATCCCGCCGATGCGCAATTCGTCGAGAATATGATCTGGATGGATGCGCGGACCGTCTTCGTGACGGTGAACATGCCGGGCTCCGACAATGACGGCCTGCCCTGGAGCAGCGTGGAGGACAAGACCGCGCGCGAGGCGGAGATCGCCGCCCGCACCGACGCCGATATTCGCTGGCTGCAAGCCGCCTTCAATCTCGCCGAGCGCGAGCATGCGGCCGCTGTGGTGATCGGCCTGCAGGCCGATATGTGGGACCCGGCCGCGCTGGCGGCGGGCGGCGACGGGCTCGATCGCTACACCGGCTTCGTGCGCGAGCTGGCGAACCAGGCCGTGCGCTTTCGTCGTCCGGTGCTGCTCATCAACGGCGATTCACATCTTTATGGATCGGATCGTCCGCTCGCCGATCCGTCGAGCGCGACCGGCAAGATTCACAATGCGGCGGCGGCGGCCAATCTCACGCGCATCACCGTCCAGGGCTCGACCAATGCGCCCGGCGAATGGCTGCGGCTGACGATCGACGCGCGCACGCCCAGCGTCTTCAGCTGGAAGAATGTCGCTTATTGCGTCGATCCGCTGACGAGCTGCAAGTAACAAAAAAGGGCGCGTCCCGCGGGGCGCGCCCTTCTCGCGATCGGGTCAGCTCTGCGGCTCGCCGCGATCCCGGCGCGCCCGCATGAAGGATTCGAATTCCGCACGATCGCGCGCGCGGCGCAGCTCGTCTATATGCTCGGCGAACTCGCGCTCGGCCTCGGCGAGCTTGCGGCGCTCCTCCTCGAGGCGGGCGAGCTCGCTCTCGCGCCAATCGTCGAAAGCGACATTGCCCGAGGAGCGCATGAAGCCCGGACCACGCCAGCCGCCGGTGGGGCCGGGCTGGCCGGTCGCCTCCTTCCAGCGGGCCTGGACATCGGCCGCGCGCTCCTGCGCGAAGGCGAAGAGATCGCCCTCATAGCCCATCTTCCGTTGCCACACCTTGAAGAGCACGATGGCGAGGCCGATCGGCCAGAAGACGATGAAGCCCAGAACCATCGCCAGCAGCTCGAGCGGCTTCCATGGCCGCCCGCCGTCTCCGAAGCGATAGTGAGATTCGTGCATGCGGGAGTGACGATGACAGCCCATGTTCGGACTCTCCAGTTCCTTCGCTCATCGCGGGCGCGCGCGGTGGATCCGCGCGCCGCCGTCGCAATGTGAATGTAACATACATTAACATTGTTGTTTCGCAAGGGGCCCGCCGAAGATTCCGCCTCCGGCTGATTTCGTCTCTCGCGCCGCGGCGCGCTATCCTGCGCTCGACCTTTCTCGCGAATCGTTTCCATGACCGACTTCTCCGACGTGGACGCAAGCGCGCTCCTCGCACTGGCGACGCTCATCGGCGCCGGGGCGCTGCCTTTTCTGTTCCGCCTCGCCTTCGGCCGCCGCAGGCGCAAGGGCCGCGCGCGCGCCGCCTCGGTCGCGCTGGCGCTCGGCCGCTCGCGCCGGCTGGCGCTGGTCGGCGTCGCTGGAGCGGAGCGCCTGCTGCTGCTCGGCGAGACGAGCGATGTCGTGATCGAATCCCATATCGCCGACGCCGCCCCGGCGGAGGAGACGCCCGAGCCGCCGTCCGAGCTGCGCGGCCTCTTTTCGCTCGGCGCCGTCTCGCTGCTGGCGGGGGTCGCGGTGGGAACGCTCTGCGGCGTGTTCCGCCTCGTGCTCGACGCCGCCGGGCGCATGAGAATGGCCATTCCCGACCAGTTCGCGGAGCGCCCGGTTCTGGGCCTCGCGATCATGGTCGCCGGCGCGGCGCTCGCCGCTGGGCTCGCGGCCTATCTCGTGCGCCGTTTCGTCCCGGCGGCGGTGGGAAGCGGCATTCCGCGTGTCGAATCGGTGATCGACGGCAGCGAGCCGCCCTCCCCGCCGCTGCTGCTGCCGGTGAAATTCATCGGCGGCGTGCTGGCGATGGGCGCCGGCCTCGCGCTCGGCCGCGAAGGGCCGTCGGTGCAGATGGGCGCGACGCTCGCGCATCAGTTCGGCCGCTATTTGCGCTATGATTGGCGCGATCAGCAATCGCTGCTCGCCGCCGGCGCCGGAGCCGGGCTCGCCGCCGCCTTCAACGCGCCGCTCGCCGGCGCGGCCTTCGTGCTCGAGGAATTGCTGCGCCGCTTCGATATGCGCCCATGCGACCATAGCGCTCGGCGCTTCGGTCGGCGCCATATCGGTCGTGCGGCTGCTGCTCGGGCCGGAGCCGGAATTGCGCGTCGCGGCGCATTATCCTGTCGGGCCGCTCGACGTTCCGCTCGGCCTCGCGCTCGGCGCCATCATGGGGCTCGCCAGCCTCGCCTATAATCGCGCCATTCTCCGCGCCCTGGACTTCGCCGATCGCTCGCCCTTGCCGGCGGAGGCGAAGGCCGCCCTGGTCGGCGCCGGCGTCGGCGCCATCGGCTTTCTCGCGCCCGATCTCGTCGGCGGCGGCGATCTTCTCACGCAAAAGACGCTGGACGGCGCCTATGCGCTCGACGCCCTGCCGCTGGTCTTCGCGCTGCGTTTCGCGCTCGGCGTCGTCTCCTATGCGGCGGGGACGCCGGGCGGCCTGTTCGCGCCGCTGCTGGCGCTCGGGGCCGAGATCGGGCTCTTCTTCGGCCTCATGATTCCGGGCGAAGACGCGCTGACCATGGGAATGAAATTCGCGCTCATCGGCATGGCCTCGTTTTTCGCCGCCGTGGTGCGCGCGCCGCTCACCGGCATGATCCTCATCACCGAGATGACCGATAATTCAGAGCTGCTGCTGCCCATGCTGGCGGCCTGCTTCGCGGCCATGGCCATCGCCGCCGTCTGCCGCAACGAGCCGATCTATGACGCGCTGAAGGAGCGCTCCGCCCGTCTCGCGCGGCGGGCGGAGACTTAAGCCGAAGGGGTCTCCGCGCGGCGGACGGCGGACTCCATGAGATTGCGCGCGGCGGCGTCGAGCACGGGGACGGGATCGAGCCCCTTGGCGGCGTCGAGATGACCGGAGATGGTCAGCATGGCGACGCCATGGGCGAGCGCCCAGAGCTGCAGCGCCAGCTTGCGCGCGCCCTGCGCCGGAACGCCCCGCTGCTGCAGAAAGGCCACCACAGAGCGCCACAGAATATCCAGCGCATGATCGGCGGCGTCGGCGGAGGGCTCGCTCGCCAGCGTCGCCGCCGAGCCGAACATTGCGGCATAGAGGCCCGGCTCCTCACGCGCGAAGGCGAGATAGGCGGCGCACATGCGCCACATGGCCGCCGCCGCCTCCGGCCGTCCTTCGTCCCAGGCGTTTTCCAACGCCGAGCCGAAGGAGAGAAAGCCGCGCCGGGCGACCTCGTTCAGCAAATCCTCCCGGCTGGCGAAATGGCGATAGGGCGCGGCCGCTGTGACGCCGACGCGCTTGGCCGCCTCGCCGAGGCTGAGATTGGCCGGCCCGCCTTCCGCCAGCAGCTCGAGCGCAGCTTCGACCAGCGCCTCCTTGAGGGCGCCATGGTGATATTTGCGCTTGATGGTCATCCGAGCGGCATGCGTGAGGCGAAGCGTTCGCGCAGCCGTCGCACAGTCTCGCCGGAAATGGAAGCCGGGAGACGGGAGGAGGTCGACCACATTTCTTTCGGGGCGTCATCGCGAGGAGCGCAGCGACCAAGCGATCCAGGGGCCGCACGGCGGCTCTGGATCGCTTCGCTTCGCTCGCAATGACGGCCGCAGAGGCAACGCCGCGTTACCCCGCCTCCGGCCGCACCATATGCTCTTTCAGCACCTGCTCCGTGCCGGCGTCGATCTCCTGCAGCAGCACCTCATAGCCCCAGAGATTGGCGAGATGGCCGAGCACCATTGCGGCGTTGGTCAGCTCCAGCATCTTGCCGTCGCGCACGCGATGATGCAGCACGAGCTTGCGATTGCCGGCGAGATCGACATCGACGATCTGAATGTCCGGCGCATAGCCGCCGACGTCATATTGCGCCGCGAGGCTGCGGCGCAGATCGCGATAGCCGCGCTCATTATGGATCGACGACACTTCGAGATGCGGCTGCTCGCGATCGTCGACGACATGGAACAGCCGCCAATTGCGAATGAGCCGCGGGCTCAGGAATTGCGCGATGAAGCTGTCGTCGCGGTAATTCGCCCAGACGTGGCGCAGCACCTCCATCGCATCGCCGGTTCCGGCGATCTCGGGGAACCAATAGCGGTCCTCCTCGGTCGGCTCGCGCACGATGCGCTCTATGTCGCGCATCATGTCGAAGCCGAGCGCATAAGGATTGACGCCATTATAGGATGGGCTGTCGTAGAAGGGCTGCCGCGTGGCGTTGGTGTGCGAGGTGAGGAACTCGAGGAAGCTGCCGTCGTCGATCCGCCCGGTCTCGTGCAGACGACCCAGCAGCCGATAATGGCAATAGGTGGCGCAGCCCTCGTTCATCACCTTGGTCTGCTGCTGCGGATAGAAATATTGCGCGATGAGCCGCACGATGCGCAGCACCTCGCGCTGCCAGGGCTTCAGACGCGGCGCGGCCTTCTCCAAAAAGTAGAGGATGTTCTCTTGCGGCAGGCCGAGCAGGGCGCGGCGCTTGTCGCCGGCCAATTGCTTCGCTCCATGCGCGCGGCCGGGAACGGTGCGCCACAGATCGTCATAGACGCGCTCGCGCTCCTCCTTGCGATCCTGCTCGCGTTTCTCCTCCATATGGAGATTGAGCGGACGCTTGCGCGGATAGCGGTCTATGCCTTGCGGCATCAGCGCATGAGCGGCGTCGAGCAAGCGCTCCACCTCCGCATGGCCGTAGCGCTCCTCGCAATTGGCGATATAGGCTTTGGCGAAGGAGAGATAATCCAGAATGCCTTCTGGATCGGTCCATTGCCGGAACTGGTAATTATGCTTGAAGAAATGATTGTGGCCGAAGGCGGCGTGCGCGATCACCAGCGTCTGCATAGTGGCGGAATTCTCCTCCATTATGTAGCTGATGCAGGGATCGGCGTTGATGACGATCTCATAGGCGAGGCCCTGCAGCCCCATGCGATAAATGCCCTCGTGCTGGGCGAAACGCTTGCCGAACGACCAATGCTTGTAGAAGAGCGGCATGCCGGTCGAGGCGTAGGCGTCGAGCATCTGCTCGGCGGTGATGATCTCGATCTGATTGGCGAATGTGTCGAGCCCGAGCTCCTTGTGCGCAATGCCCGCGACCGCATCGTGGATGCGCTGGATCGTGCCGAAATCCCAATCCTTGCCTTCATAGAGCAGCTCGCCGCGCATCAGCCGACCTCCGCCGTCTTGGCCGCGCGCCGTTGGAACAATTGCCGGAACACGGAATAGATATGCTCGCGTCGGGAGACGCGACGCATCTGGAATTTCTCATTTTCCTTTTGCAGCGCGGCATAGGTGAGCCATAGCGAGCTCTGGCCGTGATGCGGCACATAGCCATGCGTCTCGGTATTCGGCCCGCTCACTTCCACATAGGCGAAATATTGGCACAGCGGCAGAATGTGATTCTGCAGCAGCTCGCGCGTCTGCGGATTGTCGCTGGAGAGATTGTCGCCGTCCGAGGCCTGCGCGGCGTAGATGTTCCACACGCCCGGATCATAGCGCTCGCGAATGACCTTCAGCATCTCCTGCAGAGCGGAGGAGACCATTGTGCCGCCGGTCTCGGCGGAGCGGAAGAATGTGTCCTCGTCCACCTCGCCGGCGCGATCCGTATGGCGGATGAAGACGATCTCGACGCGCTTGTAGCGCCGCGTCAAGAACACATGCAGCAGCATGAAGAAGCGTTTGGCGAGATCCTTCATATGCTCGGTCATGGAGCCGGAGACGTCCATGAGGCAGAACATCACCGCCTGCGTCACGGGCTTCGGAAAACGCTCGAAGCGGCGATAGCGCAGATCGATCGGATCGAGATAGGAGATGCGCGACCTCTTGTTGCGCAGCGCCTCGAGCTCGGCGGCGAGGCGCTCGGAATCGGCGTCGTCGCGGCTCTGCGCCTCCGCGAGGCGGCGCTCGAGATCGTCGACCGTCGATTGCTTGGGCCGCTTCAGCGCAATGCGCCGCGAGAGCGACGTTTGCAGCGTGCGATGCAGCGCGAGATTGGCCGGCGTGCCGGTGGTGGTGTAGCCGGCGCGGCGCAGACCTTCCTTCTCCGTCTGCGCGACGCGCCTTTTGGCGAGATCGGGCAGCTCGAGATCGTCCAGGAATATGCTCAGAAATTCGTCACGCGAGAGGATGAAGCGAAAGGCGTCCTCCTGCCCATCGCCGCGGCCGACCTGCCCGCCGCCGCCTTCGCCCTCGCCTTCGCCGCGCGGACGCTCGATGAGGTCGCCCTCGACATAATCCTTATTGCCGGGCAGCACGAGATCGCGCCGCGAGCCCTGCGTGTGGCGGAATGTGGGCTCGCGCGTGCCCTCGGAGGGAATGGAAATCTCTCCGGGGCTCTCGAGATCGCCGATCGCTCGGTCCTTGCTCGCCTCGCGAACCGCCTTCTCCACCATATCCTTGGCGCGGCGCAAAAAGCGCTGGCGGTTCGCGAAGCTCTTGCCTCCGGGATTCAACCGACGATCGACGATGTGCATCGTTCCATCACCCGTTCTTCGCCGGCTCGCCTTACGATCAGCCGGCCTGTTTTACGCGCATGTACCACTCGACCAGACGGCGCACCTGACGCTCCGTATAGCCGCGAGCCATCATGCGGCTTACGAATTCTGCATGTTTTTTTTCTGTCTGGGTGTCTTTTTTCGATCCGAATGAAATGACCGGCAGCAGCTCCTCCACCTGGGAGAACATGCGCCGCTCGATAACGTCGCGGATTTTCTCATAGCTCGCCCAAGAGGGATTGCGCCCCTCGTTGGCCGCGCGCCAGCGCAGCGCGAACTTCACCACCTCATTGCGGAAGTCCTTGGGATTGGCGATGCCCGCGGGCTTCTCGATCTTGGTCAGCTCCTGGTTCAAAAGGTCGCGGTCCAGCAGCTGTCCCGTGTCCGGGTCCTTGAAATCCTGATCCTCGATCCAGGCGTCGGCATAGTCGATATAACGGTCGAAGAGATTCTGTCCGTAATCCTGATAGGACTCTAGATAGGCTTTCTGAATCTCATGGCCGATGAATTCTGCGTAACGCGGCGCGAGCTCGGCCTTGATGAACTCGAGATAGCGCTTCTCGATCTCCGGCGGCATCTGCTCGCGGCGCAGCGACTGCTCCAGCACATACATGAGATGCACCGGGTCGGCCGCGACCTCGACCGTGTCGTGATTGAAGGTCGCCGCCAGCACCTTGAAGGCGAAGCGCGTCGAGCAGCCGTCCATGCCCTCGTCGACGCCGGCGGCGTCCTTATACTCGAGCATGCTGCGCGCGCGCGGGTCCACCTCGCGCAGGCTCTCGCCGTCATAGACGCGCATCTTGGAAAAGAGATTGGAGTTCTCATGCGGCTTCAGGCGCGAGAGCACGATGAAGCGGGCGAGCATCTCCAGCGTGCTCGGCGCGCAGCTCGCCTCTGCGAGCTCGGAGCCGCGCAGCAGCTTCTCGTAAATATGCTGCTCTTCCGTCACCCGCAGGCAATAAGGCACCTTGATCACATAGATGCGATCGATGAAGGCCTCATTGTTGCGGTTGTTCTTGAAGCTCTGCCATTCCGCCTCGTTGGAATGGGCCATGACGATGCCGGAGAAGGGAATTGCGCCGATATTCTCGGTGCCGATGTAATTTCCCTCCTGCGTCGCCGTCAGCAGAGGATGCAGCATTTTGATCGGGGCCTTGAACATCTCGACGAATTCGAGAAGGCCCTGATTGGCGCGGTTGAGGCCGCCGGAATAGCTGTAGGCGTCCGGGTCCGCCTGCGCGAGATTCTCGAGCTTGCGAATATCCACCTTGCCGACGAGCGAGGAAATGTCCTGATTATTCTCGTCGCCCGGCTCGGTCTTGGCTATGGCGATCTGGCGCAGGCGCGAGGGCGTGATCTTCACCACGCTGAATTTGGTGATGTCGCCGCCATATTCGTCGAGACGCTTGAGGCACCAGGGGCTCATCAGCCCGTTGAGGCGCCGGCGCGGAATGCCATAGCGCTGCTCGAGCATGTCGCCCGCCGTCGCCGGATCGAAGAGGCCGAGCGGGCTCTCGAAGACGGGCGAGAGCTCGTCGCCGGCCTTGAGCACATAGATCGGATCGATCTCCATCAACGCCTTCAGGCGCTCGGCGAGGGAGGATTTGCCGCCGCCCACCGGGCCGAGCAGATAGAGGATCTGCTTGCGCTCCTCGAGCCCCTGCGCGGCATGGCGGAAGAAGCTGACGATCCGCTCGATCGTCTCCTCCATGCCGAAGAATTCGGCGAAGGCCGGATAGACGCGGATGGTGCGGTTCATGAAGATGCGGCCGAACCTCGGATCGCGCGATGTGTCGATCAGCTCCGGCTCGCCGATCGCGTCGAGAATGCGCTCCGCTGCGGTCGCATAGGTCTTCGGATTCTCGCGGCATAGATCGAGGTATTCGGAGAGCGTCATCTCGACGGCTCTTCTGCCTCTGTAGGACCTCGCAAAATCCGCAAAAACGTCGGAGTTCGTCATGGGGCACCTGTCGCTGGAGCGGTATGGCTCACGATTTCCGAGACGGCTCGAATTCCATCGGCCGCCCTCTCGTCTTCGCCGTCGACCGCCCCACCCCTGTCGACTGCCAAAAGACCGAGCTCAGGGCATTCGAGGCAAGGTTTGTGCCGATCGCGGCGGGAAGCTCGTCTCCTGTCATATGAGCATCATTGTCTGCTCAGGGTAGACGTAACGGTTGCGATTCCCTCTTCGTCGAGGGAGTCGACGTCACTCTGGGCGCCGATCCCGCTCCACGCGGGCCGTCGATATCAACTGGGGCGCGATCGCTGATATTGGCGAAGTTCGGCGGCCGCGTCGACACCAATCCTTTTCCCGATGGTAAAGTTCTCGAGAAGGAGCGGCTCAGCCCGCTTTTGCCTCCGCCGCGGCGCAGCGTCCGCACAGGCCCGCGATCTCGACGACGCGCGTGCGCGGCTGGAAGCCGGCCGCCGCGGTGAGGCCGGCGAGGCCGCGCGTCAGCTCCGGGCTCGTCGCCTCGCTCACCTCGCCGCATTCGTCACAAATGAGGAAGATCACCGGCTCGCCGGCCTCATGCGCATGGCCGCAGACGACGAAAGCGTTGCGGGAGGCCAGCCGATGCGCGAGGCCCTGGTCCAGAAGATAGCCGAGCGCCCGGTAGACCGAGATCGGAGCCGGGCGCTTGCCGCTCTCGTCGGCGAGAAGATCGATCATCTCATAGGCGCCGACCGGCCGGTTCGCCTTGGTGAGAATGTCCAGCGCGGCGCGCCGCGCCGGCGTGAGGCCCCGCGCCGTCGTCCCCGGCGCCGCTCGCTTGATGGTCATGGCGCATTGTAGCGCGCCGCGGCCGTCCTGACGAGAGCGCCCGCGCCGGCTTGCGCGCGCGCCGCGCGCCTCTATAGTCGCGGCGCGATGCGCGCCCGCGCGAGGCGGCGCCGAAAGAAGAATCTCGAATGACCCGCTCCAAGAAAGACATCAAACGCGTCGTTCTCGCCTATTCCGGCGGCCTCGACACCTCGATCATCCTCAAATGGCTGCAGACGACCTATGGCTGCGAGGTGGTGACCTTCACCGCCGATCTCGGCCAGGGCGAGGAATTGGAGCCCGCCCGCGCCAAGGCCGAGCTGCTGGGCGTCAAGCCCGAGCACATCTTCATCGAGGATTTGCGCGAGGAGTTCGTCCGCGATTTCGTCTTCCCCATGTTCCGCGCCAACGCCCAATATGAGGGGCTCTATCTGCTCGGAACGTCGATCGCGCGCCCGCTCATCGCCAAGAAGCAGATCGAGATCGCCCGCCGGCTCGGCGCCGACGCCGTCTGCCACGGCGCCACCGGCAAGGGCAACGATCAGGTCCGCTTCGAGCTCGGCTATTACGCGCTGGAGCCGGACATCACGGTCATCGCCCCCTGGCGCGAATGGGACCTGACCTCCCGCACCGCGCTCATCGATTTCGCCGAGAAGAACCAGATTCCGATCGCCAAGGACAAGCGCGGCGACGCACCCTTCTCTGTGGACGCCAATCTTCTGCACACCTCTTCGGAGGGCAAGGTGCTCGAGGATCCGGCGGAGGAAGTGCCGGATTATGTCTATTCTCGCACCATCGATCCCGAAAAGGCGCCGGACGTTCCGCAATATGTCACCGTCGATTTCGAGAAGGGCGACGCCGTCGCCGTCGATGGCGTGGCGCTCTCGCCGGCCGCGCTGCTGACCAAGCTCAACGAGCTCGGCCGCGCCCATGGCATAGGGCGGCTCGATCTCGTCGAGAATCGCTTCGTCGGCATCAAGTCGCGCGGCATGTACGAGACTCCCGGCGGCGCCATTCTGCTCATCGCCCATCGCGGCATAGAGAGCGTGACGCTGGATCGCGGCGCGGCACATCTGAAAGACGAGATCATGCCGAAATACGCCGAGCTGATCTACAACGGCTTCTGGTTCGCGCCGGAGCGCGAGATGCTGCAGGCCTTGATCGACAAGAGCCAGGAGCTCGTCACCGGCCGCGTGCGGCTGAAGCTCTACAAGGGCTCCGTCCATGTCGTCGGCCGCGAGAGCCCCTATTCGCTCTACGACAAGGAGCTCGTCACCTTCGAGGAGGGCGCGGTGGCCTATGACCATCGCGACGCCGAGGGCTTCATCAAGCTCAACGCGCTGCGCCTGCGCACGCTGGCCAAGCGCGGCGCCCGCGGCGCGAAAGCGAAGCCTTGAGGCCGAGCTGAGAAAGAAGCGTTTCCGGTCGGACACGGGCCGGAAACGCTCGGGACCAGAAACGCTCCCGCCTCCACGACTTTGCCTTCGATAAATCGAGAAACGGTCGCACTATATGAGGAAGTTCGGCTTCGCAACCGAGGCTGATCCCATGCTGCGAACCATTCTCGTAGCGCTGATCGTCTGCCTCGCCCTCGTCGGCGGGGCGGCGACGGCGCTTTATCTCTATAACCGTCCGACGGAGCTGCGGGTCGCCGTCGCCCAGGGCGCGCAGGACTACCGCCTGCTCACCGCGGCGGCGCAGGCCTTCTCGCATCAGCACGAGCCGGTGCGGCTGAAGGTCGTGCCGGTCGCCGACTCCGCCGCCGCGGCGGCCGCGCTCGAGCAGGGCTCGGTCGATCTCGCCGTGGCGCGCAGCGACGCGCTGCCGCCCTCCGCGCAGGCCATCGTCGTCCTGCATCGCAACGCCGCCGTGCTGGTCGCGCCGAGCGGCTCCAAGATCAAGCGCGTCGCCGATCTGCGCGGCAAGAAGATCGGCGTCGTCCAGGAGATCGTCAGCGGCCGCGGCAATGTCCGGCTGCTCGAGACAATCCTGGCTCAATATGACATTCCCGAGCAAGGATTTGCGACAGTCACGCTGCAGCCGGGGGAGGTCGAGGCGGCGCTGCGGGCGCGCAAGGTCGACGCCATATTTCTGGTCGCCGTCCCGCAGATCGGCTCGGCGAGTGAGATCATTCACCAGATCGTCGCCGGCGCCGGCAAGCCGCCGGTCTTCCTGCCCGTGTCGGAAGCTCAGGCCATCGCCAAGCGTTATCCGACCCTCGAATCGACCGAGATCGTCCACGGAGCCTTCGGCGGCGACCCGCCGCGCCCGGACAAGGCGCTGGAGACGACCAGCGTCGCCGTCCTTCTCGTCGGACGCGCCTCGATCCCGGCGAGCGTCGCCGGGGAGGCGACGCGCCAGTTCCTCACCCATAGATCGACCATCGCCGCGCTCGCGCCGCTCGCCAACAATATAGAGGCGCCCTCGACCGACAAGAATGCGGCGGTCCCGGCGCATCAGGGCGCGATCGACTTCATCGACGGCAACGAGCGCGGATTCTTCGACAAATACAGCGACTTCTTCTATCTCGGCGCGATGCTCGCCTCGCTGCTCGGCTCGGCCGCGGCGGCGCTCGCCAGCCGCATGCGGACGAAGACGCATCAGCGCTCCGAGCAGCTGATCGAGCGCCTGCTCGAGATTCTGCCCGCCGCCCGCGCCGCCCAGGACTTCGCCGAGCTCGACAGCTATGAGCGCGAGCTGGACCAGGCGCTGGTCAGCTCCGTCGCCGATCTGCGCCTGCGCAATATGGACGGAACGGCGCTGCATGTCGTCTCCCTGGCGCTGGACCAGGCGCGGCTCGCGATACAGGAGCGCCGCCGCACGCTCTGCGAGACGCAGAGCGAGGGCTCGGTGACGCCGTTCAAGAGCATTCGCATCGCGGAATAGCGCAACTCTGTGCGCCAGCGCACAGAACGGGAGAGTTCTCGGAGCATAATTCGACCGTGGCGCGGCATTTTTCCCGCGCAAATCTTTTTTCACGATCGAATGGAGCGCGCGATGTTTCGACCCACGGGTCCCGGCAAGGTCGAGATCGACCCGATGTTCAGCGGCGCCGGCATGTTGAAGGCTCTGCTCTATAATTTCGACTTCGACGATTTCGACAAGCGCAAGTTTCGTCCGCTGAAGACGGAGCACCAGAAGTTTCTTGCCGAGCGCGTCGTGCCGCTTCTCGAGCATAATCACGGATTCGTCTGGATGACCGGCTCGGCGAGCCGCATCGGAACCAATGACTGGAATATGGAGACCTCCATGGTCCGGGTGGGGACGGTCCAGGCCTATCTCCTCGATCATGGCGTCGAGGGGAGCCAAATCGAGCCCAACGCCATCGGCGAGGAAGAGGCGCAGACCCATGCGCTCGATGACGAGCGCGACCGGGCGGTCCGGCTCTGGGTCATGCCCAAGCTCCGAACCGATCCGCGGCCGCCGAAGAAGGTTCCGCCCCGGCCGAAGATCAGCCAGAAATTCCGAATCGCCATGGTGACGGCCGTCTCCGCGGCCCATGCCTCGCGGCTGGCGAAATTCATGCGGCTCAAGCTCGGCGGCGGGCCATTGGTCGACTTCGCCGTTTTCACCGTCTGGGACACGACCAATAATATCGCCTGCATGTATGTCTATGTCGGCCTCGGGCTCGGCGTCGGACTTCCGTCCCTGCCCTCGGGATCCGTCACCACCCATGGACCGTGGAATGATTTCACCACCGAAAAGCCGATGGCCGTCGGGCAGTTCGGCCGCTGGTCCCGCTTCACCACCGCCGGAGTCGGCAGCCATTCCGTCAATTGGATCACCATCGAGACCCCGAGAGGGATCGACAATGTCTATGAGCGGATCGACACGGGCGTGACCTATGGCGTCGGAATGTCCTCCTCGATCGGGGATTTCATCCGGGCGACGCAGCCGGAGCGTTTCTCCGGGCCGTGACCCCGCCGCGCCCCCGCCGCGGGCGCGGCCGACGCTCGGCGAACCTCGCCGCAACGCTTCCCATTCGCGTCGCGCTCCTGTATGAGATGCCGCACTGCAAAAAGCCGCGGTCCGCCTCGCGCCCGAAAGGAGCGCCGGGCCGCGCTTCGCCCGCGAACCGATCGGCCCTAATCTCATGAAGCTCCGCAACATCGCCATCATCGCCCACGTCGACCACGGCAAGACGACGCTCGTCGACCAGCTGCTCCGGCAATCGGGCGCCTTCCGCGAGAATCAGCGGGTCGCCGAGCGGGTGATGGACAGCAACGATCTCGAGAAAGAGCGCGGCATCACCATCATGGCCAAGGCGACCTCCATCGCCTGGAAGGACACGCGCATCAATATCGTCGACACCCCCGGCCACGCCGATTTCGGCGGCGAGGTGGAGCGCATCCTCTCCATGGTGGACGGCGCCATCGTGCTGGTGGACGCGGCCGAAGGCCCGATGCCGCAGACCAAATTCGTCGTCGGCAAGGCGCTGAAGATCGGCCTGAAGCCGATCGTCGCCATCAACAAGGTGGACAAGCCCGACGCCCGCATCAGCGAGGTGGTGAATGAGGTGTTCGACCTCTTCGCCGCGCTGGACGCCACCGACGAGCAGCTCGACTTCCCGATCATCTACGGGTCCGCCAAGCAGGGCTGGATGGCCGAGGAGCCGACCGGCCCGCAGGACGGCATGGCCCCGCTGTTCGATCTCGTCATCAAGCATGTGCCGGAGCCCAAGATCGAGGAAGGCGGCTTCCGCATTCTCGGCACGCTGCTCGAGGCCAACCCCTATCTCGGCCGCATCATCACCGGCCGCGTCTTCGCCGGCAGCGTGAAGCCCAATCAGGCGGTGAAGGTGCTGGACCGCTCCGGCAAGATCGTCGAGCAGGGCCGCGTCTCCAAGATTCTCGCCTTCCGCGGCATCGAGCGCCAGCCGATCGACGAGGCCGAGGCGGGCGACATCGTCGCCATCGCCGGCCTCGAGAAGTTCAACGTCGCCGACACGCTCTGCGCGCTCGAGGTCAATGAGCCGCTGCAGGCGCAGCCGATCGACCCGCCGACCCTCTCCATGACCTTCCTCGTCAACGACTCGCCGCTCGCCGGCACAGAGGGCGACAAGGTCACGAGCCGCATGATCCGCGCCCGCCTGTTCAAGGAGGCCGAGGGCAATGTGGCGCTGCGCGTCGAGGATTCGCCCGGCGGCGAGAGCTTCATCGTCTCCGGCCGCGGCGAATTGCAGCTCGCCATTCTGATCGAGACCATGCGCCGCGAGGGCTTCGAGCTCGGCGTCTCCCGTCCGAAAGTCGTGTTCCAGAAGGATGAGGCCGGCGAGATTCTGGAGCCGATCGAGGAGGTCGTGATCGACGTCGACGAGGAGCATTCCGGCGTCGTCGTGCAGAAAATGTCCGAGCGCAAGGCCGAGATGATCGAGATGCGCCCCTCGGGCGGCAATCGCCTGCGCCTCGTCTTCCATGCGCCGACGCGCGGCCTCATCGGCTATCAGGGCGAGCTTCTCACCGACACGCGCGGCACGGCGATCATGAACCGCCTGTTCCACGAATATGCGCCCTATAAGGGAGAAATCGCCGGCCGCCGCAATGGCGTGCTGATCTCCAACGAGCAGGGCGAGGCCGTCGCCTACGCCATGTGGAAGCTCGAGGATCGCGGCCCGATGATGATCGAGCCGGGCTGGAAGGTCTATCGCGGCATGATCGTCGGCGAGCATACGCGCGACAACGACCTCGAGATCAACGTCCTCAAGGGCAAGCAGCTGACCAATATCCGCGCCGCCGGCAAGGACGAGGCTGTGCGCCTCACCCCGCCGATCAAGATGACGCTGGAGAAGGCGCTGGCCTATATCGAGGACGACGAGCTGGTGGAGATCACGCCCAAGTCGATCCGCCTGCGCAAGACCTACCTCGACCCCAATGAGCGCAAGCGCGCGCGCGGCAAGACCGCCGCTATAGCGTAAATCGCGACGCGCGCTTCCTTCGCCCTCGAATGCGAGAAGGAAGCGCGCCTCACGCCGCCAGCGGCATGCGGCACGCGCTGAGCGCGCGCAAATATCCATCCATCCAATTGAAGGAATCGTGCTTGCGCACGCGCGCGAGCAGCGCCGCGTGACGCTGCCGGCGTTCGGCGAGCGGCATCACGATCGCCCTCTGCATCGCATTGGCGACCTCGTCGGCGTCATAAGGATTGACGATCAGCGCTTCCTGCAGCTCCTCCGCCGCGCCGGCGAAGCGCGACAGCACCAGCACGCCGGGATTCTCGGCGTCCTGCGCCACGACATATTCCTTGGCGACGAGATTCATGCCGTCGCGCAGCGGCGTCACCAGCCCCACTTGTGAGCCGCGATAGAGCGCCGCCAGAGTGTCGCGATCGACGCGGCGATGCAGATAGCGCACCGGCGTCCAGTCGAAATCGCCGAACTGCCCGTTGATCTCGCCCGACAGCGCCTCCAGCTCGTGGCGAATATCGGCATAGGCCTGCACATCCTCGCGCGTCGGCGGCGCAATCTGCATCAGCGTCACCGCCTTGCAATTCTGCGGATAGATTTCGAGCAGACGCTTGAAGGAGCGCAAGCGATCCGGCAAGCCTTTGGTGTAGTCCAGCCGATCGACGCCGATGACATTTATGCGCGGCTCGCCGGCGCGATGCAGCCTTTCGATACGCTTGGCGGCGCTCGGGCTCTCCGCCATGGCGGCGAAAGAATCGACGTCGATGCCGACAGGGAAGACAGACGCCGTCACCGTCTTGCCGCCGACGCGCACGAGATCGGGCGTCAGCATCTCGCCCTGCATGAAGTCGCACATGAAGCGCAAGAAATTGGCTTGATCGGTCTTGGTCTGAAAGCCCACGAGATCATATTCGACCAGCGCGCTCATCAGCCATTCGTGCTCCGGCATGGCGCAGAGCACATCCGGCGGCGGAAACGGAATATGCAGAAAAAAGCCGATACGATTGGAGACGCCGCGCTCGCGCAGCGCCGCGCCGAGCGGAATGAAATGATAATCATGCACCCAGACGAGATCATTGCTCTTGAGCATGGGCGCCACCTTTTCCGCAAAGCGATCATTGACGCGGCGATAGCCGTCGGTCGCCTCTTGCGTGAAGCGCGCGAGATCGAGCCTGTAATGATGCACGGGCCATAGCGCCGCATTGGCGAAGCCGAGATAATAATCGCGATAATCCCGCTCGGTGAGCGGCATTGTGGCGAGCGTCAGCTCGTCGAATTTCACGCGCGAGACGTCGATATCCGCATCGTCCGGCACGATCTCGCCATTCCAGCCGAACCATACGCCGCCGCGCTTGCGCAGAGCGTCGAGAATGCACACCGCGAGTCCGCCGGCGGCCTGGCTGCAGCCGGGATCGGCGACGCGGTTCGAGACGACGACCAGGCGTTTCATATGGCTTTCTCCCAAGAACGCGACAGCCTCATGGCGCAGTTGATGACGCCGACCATGGAATAGGTCTGCGGATAGTTTCCCCAGGCTTCGCCGGTTTTGACGTCTATGTCCTCGGACATCATGCCGAGCCGATTGCGTTGGGCGAGCAGCGCCTCGAAATAATCGCGCGCCTCCTCGCGCCGGCCCATGCGGGCGAGCGCGTCGATGCGCCAGAAGGAACAGGTGGTGAAGGCCGTCGTCGGCTCGCCGAAATCATCGGCCGCCTCATAGCGCATCATATGCGCGCCGCGGCCGAGCGCGCGCTCGATCTGCTCGAGCGTCGAAACCATGCGCGGATCATTGGGGTCGATGAAGCCGACCTCCGTCATCAGCAGCACGCCGGCGTCGAGATATTCGCCATCGAGCGATTCGACGAAAGCCTGGCGCTTCTGCGACCAGGCGCGCTCGAGAATCACCTGCTTGATGCGCTCGGCCTCGACGCGCCAATCTCGCGCGCGCTCCGGCTCGCCGATGTAATCGGCGATGCGCGCGAGCCGGTCGGCCGCCGCCCAGCACATGAGGCTGGACGTCGTGTGTATGCGCGCGCGCGAGCGCAGCTCCCACATGCCGGCGTCGGGCTTGTCGTAGCAGGCGAGCGCCTGCCGGCCCATATCCTCGAGCCGCAGGAAATCCATGCGCGTCGGCGGCGACAGCAGGCGCCGGTCGAGAAAGGCCTGCGCGACGCCGAGTATCACATTGCCGTAAGAATCGTGCTGAAAATGCTGATAGGCCTGATTGCCGACGCGCACCGGCCCCATGCCGCGATAGCCGGGAAGATTGGGGATGATGCGCTCGGTGAGCTCCGATTCGAGCCCGAGACCATAGACCGGCTGAATATGCGAGCCCGCCGCCGAGGCGACGACATTCATCAGCCAATCGAAATAATTCTCCATCTTGCGCATCGCCGCCATGCGATTGAGCGCGCGCACCACGAAATATGCGTCGCGCACCCAGCAATAGCGATAATCCCAATTGCGCTGCGTGTCCGGCGCCTCGGGAATGCTCGTCGTCAGCGCCGCGACAATGGCGCCGGTTCCTTCATAGGTGCAGAGCTTCAGCGTGATCGCCGCGCGCAGCACGGCGCTCTGCCATTCGAAGGGAATCGCCAGCCGATGCACCCAGCGGCGCCAATAGTCGCGCGTGCGCTCCTCGAAATTGCGCGCCGTATGCGCAATCCCCTCGTGCAATGTCTCGTCCGGGCCGAGCACGAGATCGATCGGGCTGCTCAGATTGAACAGCGTCTCCTCGCGCACATAATCGAGCGGCGCATTGGTGGTGAGCCGCAACACCGAATGCGGGCCGACATAACGAATATGATGCGAGCCGAAGGTGAGGCTGGGAAGAGCCGCGCCGTAATCGTAGCGCGGGCGCAGCCGAATGCGAATGCGCGGCGTGCCGGACACCGGCGTCAGCCGGCGGATCAGCATGTTGGGATGATAGAGACGATCGCGCCAGAAAAAGCGCGGCGCGAAATCGGTGACGCGAACAGAGCCCTGCTTGCCATGCAGCACCGTCTCCAGCACCGCCGTGTTGCCGCAATAGTCCTGCTCGCTGTGCACGCGATCCTCGAGATCGATCGCGAAGAAGCCCCCGTCCTCCATGTCCGGCGGCGAGCCGAGCAGGCTGTGGAACACGGGATCGCCGTCGAAGCGCGGCAGGCAGCACCACACGACGCTGGCGTCGCGATCTATGAGCGCGGCGAAAGAGCAATTGCCGACCACGCCGAGCTCGAGATCGCTGATCTTGCGCTCATGATTCTGCGCATCGCTCATCGCGCGCGCTCCGCCTGCGACGCGCGCGCGAGATCGGCGAGCCAGCGATGCAATTCGCGCAAATCCGCCGCTCTATAACGCGCCAGTGTGGCGCTTCTCCCCACTTTGATGGAGAGCCCGCCGAGCGCATTGACGGCGCTGAAGGCGACCTCGTCGGTCACGTCGTCGCCGGCGAAAATCGGCATGCGGCCGCGAAACGGCGCTTCTTTCGAGAAGGCCTCTATGACATCGCCCTTGTCCGCCCCTTGCAGACGAATCTCGAAGACCTTCTTGCCCGGCAGAATCTCAAGATCGGGACGCTCTCGCGCCGCGCGCTCGGCGATGGCGCGGCACTTCTCCTCGAGCTCCGGCCGAAGACGATAATGGAGCGCCACCGCGCCTGTCTTGCGCTCGACGACGACGCCCTCCTCGCCGCCGATCTCCGCCGTGATGACGCGAAAGACCGAGTCGAGATCGCCGCCGGCTGCAGCGGCGCCATGCATGCGCCCGCCGGCGTCGCGACGCTGCAGTCCATGCACGCCGGCGACGGGAAGCCGCAACGGGCTGAGCAAGGCGTCGATGACGGCGATGTCGCGGCCGGAGACGACGGCCAGCGCATCGCCGGCCGCGCGCCGCAAAGCGCCGAGAAGCTCGATCGTCGCCGCATCGACCTGCACGGCTTCCGGCCGCTCGGCGATTTCCGCGACCGTGCCGTCGAGATCGAGAAACAGCGCGAAGCGACCGATATCGTCGACATTTGGCAACATTATTCGAGCGTCCCCTCTGGCCGCCTCTTGCCGCAGCGACCTTTCATGCTCATGTCGAATGAAAGGAACGGCGACGTTCGCGCCGCGCGCGCTCGTGATCCGCGTGTTCCCGCCCTCGCTTGCGAGACAACTATGGACGACTCCCACCTTTTCAATGACGACATGCGACCATGATGACAGCCGAGCTCGCGTCTCTTCCACGCGAGCCGACATCGCTCGGGACAGATGACATGCCGGAGCCGGAGCCGTTTCACGCGCCTTGGTTTCCCGCCGATGAAGAAATCGCGGCGAAATTGCTGTCGCAGCCGCTCGATGCGGAGCAGAACGCCCGCATCGAGCGGCTCGCGCGACGTCTGCTCGCCGCGATGCGCGCGCCAAAGAGCATGGCCTCTGTCGAGGCTCTGCTGCAGGAATATTCGCTGTCGACGCGCGAAGGACTCGCGCTGATGGCGCTCGCCGAATCGCTGCTCCGCGTGCCCGACGATTCCACTCTCGATCTTCTGATTGCCGACAAGCTCGCCGCCGGCGCCTTCGATCGCCACTCGCCGGCCTCCGATGCGCTGCTGGTGCAAGCCGCCGCCTTCGCGCTCGGCCTATCGACGAAGATTTTCGCCGCGGATGAGACTCCGCGCGGACTCGTCGCGCAAGCCGCGCGACGTCTCGGCGCGCCCGCGCTACGCGGCGCCGCGCGGCAAGCGATGAAGCTGATGGGCGGCCATTTCGTGCTCGGCCAGACGATCGACGAAGCGCTCGCGCGCGCCGCCGCCGATGAGCGCTGGCGCTATTCTTTCGACATGCTCGGCGAAGGCGCACGCAGCGCAGCAGACGCCGAACGCTATTTTGCCGCCTATGCGGCGGCGATCGAGGCCATAGGCGCAAAGGCGGGCGCATGCGCGCTTCCGCAGCGGCCGGGCGTCTCCGTCAAGCTCTCTGCGCTGCATCCGCGCTTCGAGCCATTGTCGCGGGCGCTTGTGCTGCGCGAACTGACGCCGCGGCTGCTCGAGCTCGCGCGCCTCGCCCGCGCGCACGATCTCGTCTTCACCGTCGACGCCGAGGAGGCGGATCGTCTCGAGCTGTCGCTCGACGTCATAGACACCGTTGTCGCCGATTCCTCGCTCGCCGGATGGGACGGTTTCGGCCTCGCGATTCAAGCCTATCAGAAGCGCGCCGCCGCGGTGATCGGCCATATGGAGGCGCTCGCGAAAGCGCATGATCGCCGCTTCATGGTCCGCCTCGTCAAAGGCGCCTATTGGGATACGGAGATCAAGCGCGCGCAGGAGCGCGGCCTCGCCGACTATCCTGTTTTCACGCGCAAGGCGATGACGGATTTGAATTACATCGCTTGCGCCGATCTTCTGCTCGCCGCGCCGCGCATTTTTCCGCAATTCGCGACGCATAACGCCGCCACAGTGGCGACGATCGTCGAGCGCGCGGGCGACCCCACACAATATGAATTCCAGCGCCTGCATGGAATGGGCGAAGATCTGTTCGGCGCGCTTCTCGCAGAGAAGCATGACGCGAGCTGCCGCGTCTATGCGCCGGTCGGCCCGCATCGCGATCTGCTCGCCTATCTCGTGCGGCGGCTCATCGAAAGTGGCGCCAATTCATCCTTCGTCGCGCGCGCCGCCGACTCTGCGACGCCAGAGAGCGAATTGCTCGCTTCGCCCAGCGAGATCATCGGCGAGGCCGCGCGCGCGCGCCATTCGCGCTTGCCGTTCCCCGCCGATCTCTATCGACCCTTGCGCGCGAATTCGAAAGGCGTCGAATTCGGCGATCGTGACGCGCTCGCCGAATTGCTCGCGGAGAGAGACGCCGCGCCCGCCATTTTGCACGCTGCTCCATCGTCAGGGCGCAGCGCGCGCGCCCCACGCGAATTGCGTTCCCCCATCGACTCCTCGCTCATCGGCTCGGTCGTCGAGGCCGACGTCGAAACAGCGCGCGCGGCGATGATCACGGCCGCCCGCGCTTTCCCGCCGTGGGAAGCGACGCCGATCGAAGCGCGCGCCACCACTCTCGAGCGCGCGGCCGATCTCGTCGAGACGCGCCGCGGCGCGCTCATCGCATTGCTGCAAAGGGAAAGCGGCAAGACGCTCGACGATGCGCTCGCGGAGATACGCGAGGCCGCCGATCTCATCCGCTATTATGCGGAGCAGGCGCGACGGCTCTGCGCGGAAGAGAATCTTCCCGGTCCGACGGGCGAAGACAATCGCCTGCGCCGGCGTGGGCGTGGCGTTTTCGTCTGCATCTCGCCATGGAATTTCCCATTGGCGATATTTCTGGGCCAAGTCGCCGCTGCGCTCGCGGCCGGCAATTGCGCCATCGCAAAGCCCGCGGAGCAGACGCCGCTCGTCGCGCGCGAAGCTGTCGCGCTTCTGCATGAGGCCGGCGTTCCGCATGGCGCTCTCCATTATATTCCGGGCGACGGCGCGGTCGGAGCGGCGCTCGTGGCCGATCCTCATGTCGCTGGCGTCGTCTTCACTGGCTCGAGCGAGACCGCGCAATCCATCAACCGCACGCTCGCAGCGTCGAATGGGCCCATCGTTCCGCTCATCGCCGAGACCGGCGGCGTCAATGCGATGATCGTCGATTCCACGGCTCTGCTCGAGCAAGTGGTCGACGACGTCCTCGCATCGGCGTTTCGTTCCGCCGGGCAGCGCTGCTCGGCGCTGCGCCTTCTCTGCCTGCAGGAGGACATCGCCGAGGACGCGCTCGCCATGCTGATTGGCGCGACAAAAGAATTGCGCATCGGCGACCCGCGTGATCCTTCGACACACATCGGTCCCGTCATCGACAGCGCGGCTCGAGCGCGGCTTTGCGATTATCTGACGGAGCGCCGCGCGCAAGGGCGCGTGCTCTACGCCGGCGAGGCGCCGAAGAGCGGCAGCTTCGTCGCGCCACATATCATCCGGCTCGATCGCGCCGGCGATCTGCGCGAGGAGATTTTCGGTCCCGTCCTCCACATTGCGACATGGCGCGCGGAGGATGAAAAGGATTTGTCGACTCTGATCGATGAAATATCGGCGAATGGATTCGGCCTTACAATGGGCCTGCACACGCGCATAGAAGCGCGCATGCGCATGTTCGCCGAGGCCACGCCGGCCGGCAATCTCTATGTCAATCGCAACATGATCGGAGCCGTGGTCGGCAGCCAGCCCTTCGGCGGATCGCGCATGAGCGGCACTGGGCCGAAAGCCGGCGGCCCCGACTATCTGCGCCGCTTCCTGCGCGAGGAGACGGTGACGATCAACACCGCCTCCTTCGGCGGCGACGCGCGGCTGCTGGCGATGAAGGAGTGACTCGAAAGAGGCTCCGCCCGCGGTCTTGAAACGCCGCGCGCGCGCCAAATATTGGCTTCTATCGCGTCCGGGAGGCTCGGGACCGATGCGTCACTGGATTCCTTCGCTCGATTTCGCGCTCGGCGAAACCGCCGATATGTTGCGTGACCAGGTCGAATCATTCGCCGCGCGAGAGATCGCGCCGCGCGCCGCGACGATCGATCGCGAAAACGACTTCCCTTCCGACCTCTGGCTCAAGATGGGCGCGCTCGGCCTGCTCGGCGTCACGGTCGAGGAAGAGTATGGCGGCGCCGGGCTCGGCTATCTCGAGCATGTCGTCATAATGGAGGAGCTGAGCCGCGCTTCCGCTTCCGTCGGCCTCTCCTATGGAGCGCATTCCAATCTCTGCCTCAATCAGCTGCGCCGCAACGGAACATGCGAGCAGAAGCGCCGCTATTTGCCCAAGCTCGTTTCCGGCGAGCATATCGGCGCCCTCGCCATGTCGGAGCCCGACGCCGGCTCGGATGTTGTCAATATGTCGATGCGCGCGGAGAAGCGCGGCGACCGCTATGTGCTGAACGGCGATAAGATGTGGGTGACGAATGGTCCCAACGCCGATGTCGTCATCGTCTATGGCAAGACCGAACCCGCCGCCGGCGCGCATGGCATAACCGCCTTTATCATAGAGAAAGGCTTCAAAGGATTCACGCCCGCGCAAAAGCTCGACAAGCTCGGCATGCGCGGCTCCAACACATGCGAATTGCTGTTCAGCGATTGCGAGGTTCCAGAGGAAAATGTGCTGGGCCTGCCGGAGCGCGGCGTGAATGTGCTGATGAGCGGGCTCGACTACGAGCGCGCCGTTCTCGCCGGAGGACCGATCGGCATCATGCGCGCCTGCATGGATATCGTCGTTCCCTATGTGCATGATCGCAAGCAGTTCGGCCATCCGATCGGCGAGTTCCAGATCATGCAGGCCAAGCTCGCCGACATGTATACGGCGCAAAATGCGGCGCGCGCCTATGTCTATGCCGTCGCGCGCGCCTGCGATCGCGGCCGCACGACGCGCAAGGACGCCGCCGGCGCCATTCTCTTCGCCGCGGAAAGCGCGACGCGCATGGCGCTCGAAGCCATCCAATGCCTCGGCGGCAATGGCTATATCAATGATTATCCGACCGGCCGGCTGCTGCGCGACGCCAAGCTCTATGAGATCGGCGCCGGCACCAGCGAGATTCGTCGCATGCTGATCGGCCGCGAGCTTTATAGCGAAACCGCGTGACGGTCGCGGCGCGCTTCGCCGCGGCGAGAGATTTGGCCAAGAGAGAATTTGGCAATGACTGTTCTCGAAACGAGCTTGGACACGGGCTCCGCGCAATTCGCGGCCAATGCGCAGACGATGCGGAGCCTCGTCGCCGATCTGCGCGCCACGGCGGCGCGCATCGCAGAAGGCGGCGGCGCAGCTGCGCGCGAAAAGCATGTCGCTCGCGGCAAGATGACCGCGCGTGAACGCATCGCCGCGCTCGTCGATCCCATGTCGCCCTTTCTCGAGATCGGCCAATTCGCCGCCTATGATCTCTATGACGGCGAGGCGCCTTGCGCCGGCGTCGTCGCGGGAGTCGGGCGCATTTGCGGCCGCGCCTGCCTGATCCTCGCCAATGACGCGACCGTGAAAGGCGGCGCCTATTTTCCGCTGACCGTGAAAAAGCATTTGCGCGCGCAAGAGATCGCCGCGCAGAATCGCCTGCCTTGCCTCTATCTCGTCGATAGCGGCGGCGCCAATCTGCCGCGGCAGGACGAGGTGTTTCCAGATCGCGATCATTTCGGCCGCATCTTCTACAATCAAGCGCAAATGTCCGCCGCGGGCATTGCGCAGATCGCCATCGTCATGGGCTCTTGCACCGCGGGCGGCGCCTATGTGCCGGCCATGTCGGACGAGTCGATCATCGTGCGCGACACAGGCACGATTTTCCTCGCCGGACCGCCGCTGGTGCGCGCCGCAACCGGCGAGATCGTCACCGCGGAAGAATTGGGCGGCGCTTCAGTGCATGCGCGCAGCTCCGGCGTCGTCGATCATTATGCGGAGAATGACGGCCATGCGCTCGGCATTGCGCGCGACATCGTCGCCACGCTCGGCGCGCCTCCGCCGCCGTCGCTGCAGAAACGCGAGCCGCGCGAGCCGCTCTATGACCCGATGGAAATTTATGGTCTCATCCCCGCCGACCGCCGCCGTCAATATGACGCGCGCGAGCTGATCGCGCGGCTCGTCGACGCGAGCGAGTTCGATGAGTTCAAGAAGCTCTATGGCGAGACGCTCGTCGCCGGCTTCGCGCATATTTGCGGCTATCGCATCGGCGTGCTCGCGAATAATGGCGTGCTGTTCGGCGAAAGCGCGCTCAAGGGCGCGCATTTCATCGAGCTCTGCGCGCAACGCGGGATTCCTCTGCTGTTTCTGCAGAATGTCACCGGCTTCATGGTCGGTCGCGATTATGAGGCGCGCGGCATCGCCAAGGATGGCGCGAAAATGGTGACGGCGGTGGCGACCGCAGCCGTGCCGAAATTTACCGTTATCGTCGGCGGCAGCTTCGGCGCCGGCAATTATGCGATGTGTGGCCGCGCCTATGGTCCACGCTTTCTGTGGAGCTGGCCCAACGCCCGCATCTCCGTCATGGGCGGCGAACAGGCCGCCGATGTTCTCTCCCGCGTGCGCGGCGACAGCTACGCCGCGAAAGGCCGCGACTGGCCGCAAGCCGACCATGACGCCTATCAGGCGCAAATCCGCGCGCAATATGAGCGGCAAGGCCACCCTTATTATGCGAGCGCGCGTCTTTGGGACGACGGCGTCATCGATCCGGCGGATACGCGCCGCGTGCTTGCGCTCTCTCTCGCCACGGCGTCCAATGCGCCGCTCGAGGCGACTCGCTTCGGCCTGTTCCGCATGTGAGGCGCCAATGTCCCTTATTCGCTCGTCCCTCGATTCCCGCGGCGTCGCCACGCTCACGCTCACACGAGCGGAGCGGCGCAATGCGCTGGACCAGGCGATGGTCGTCGAGCTCATCGCGGCGCTCGAATGCGCCGCGCGCGATTCGCAGACGCGCATTCTCACGCTTGCCGGCGACGGCGCCGCCTTTTGCGCCGGCGGCGACATAGAATGGATGAAGCGCGTCGCCGGCGACACGCCGCGCGCCAATGAGGAAGATGCGCTTCTGCTCGCGCGTGCGATGCGCACGCTCGACACCTTGCCCAAGCCGACCATCGCGCGCGTTCATGGCGCGGCCTATGGCGGCGGCGTCGGCCTCGTGGCCTGCTGCGACATCGCCGTCGCGTGCGATACGGCGAGCTTTTGCTTGAGCGAGGCGAGGATCGGCCTCACGCCCTCTGTGATCGGTCCTTATGTTCAGCGCGCGATCGGCATACGCCAAGCGCGACGCTATTTTCTCACCGCCGAGACGATCTCCGCGACGCAGGCGCGCGCGCTCGGCCTCGTTCACGAGATCGCTCCCATTGCAGAGCTGGACGCGCGGCTCGCGCGCATCGTGGAGGCGCTGCTCGCCGGCGCGCCCGGCGCGCAAGCCGAGGCGAAAGATTCCATAGCGCTCCTTGCCGAACGACCGATCGACGAAGCGCTGATGCGCGAGACGGCGCAGCGGATCGCCGCGCGGCGAGCGTCTGCGGAAGGACAGGAAGGTCTCGCCGCTTTCCTCGAGAAGCGCGCCCCCTATTGGAGACGGGATCGCGACGATGTTTCGTAAGATTCTCATCGCCAATCGGGGCGAGATCGCATGCCGCGTGATCGCGACCGCGCGGCGCATGGGCGTCATCGCGGCCGCCGTCTATTCGGACGTCGATGCGCAAGCGCGTCATGTCGCGCTCGCCGACGAAGCCTATCCGCTGGGCGCGGCGCCTCCGCGCGAGAGCTATCTCGCAATCGACAAGATCATCGCCGCCGCGCGCCGCGCGGACGCGCAGGCCGTGCATCCCGGCTATGGCTTTCTCTCCGAGAACGCAGCTTTCGCGGAACGTTGCGCCGAGGCGGGAATCGTCTTCATCGGACCGACGCCGCAAGCCATGCGCCTCATGGGCTCCAAGGCGCGGGCGCGCGCTTTGATGGAGAGCGCCGGCGTGCCGATCGTGCCGGGCTTTCACGGCGCGCAAGATATGGAGAGCCTCGTCGACGCGGCGATGCGCATCGGCTTTTCCGTGCTCGTCAAAGCCTCGGCGGGCGGCGGCGGCAAAGGCATGCGCCGCGTGGAGACGCAAGGCGAGCTGCGCGGCGCGATCGAGAGCGCGAGGCGCGAGGCGGCGTCCGCCTTCGGCGACGATTCGCTGCTGATCGAGAAGGTGCTCGACGGCGCGAGGCATATAGAAGCGCAAATTTTCGGCGATGCGCATGGCGGCCTCGTCGCTTTTCCAGAACGCGACTGCTCGATCCAGCGCCGTCATCAGAAGATCATCGAGGAGACGCCCGCGCCCGGCCTCTCGAGCGCGCTACGATCCGCCTTGCGCGAGGCCGCGCTGGCCGCGGGGCGCGCGGTCGCCTATATCGGCGCCGGAACGGTCGAATTTCTCGTGAAGGACGACAGCTTCTACTTTCTCGAGATGAACACGCGGCTCCAGGTGGAGCATCCGATCACCGAAATGATATCGGGCGTCGATCTCGTCGAATGGCAGCTGCGCGTCGCGTCCGGCGAGGCGCTGCCTGCGCGGCAGGAGGAGATCGCGCCGCATGGACATTCGATCGAAGCGCGGCTCTATGCGGAGGCGCCGGCGCGCGACTTTTTGCCGAGCGTCGGCCGGCTCGAGCACTGGCGCGCGCCGCGTGAGGAGGGCGCGATTCGCGTCGAGACCGGCGTGCGCGAAGGCGATGTGGTGACGCCCTTCTACGATCCGCTGCTCGCCAAGATCGTCGCGCATGGCGCGGATCGAGAGACGGCGTGCGCGAAGCTGGCCGCGGCGCTGCGAGATTGCGAGATCGTCGGTGTGGAGACAAATCTGCTGCTGCTACGCGCAATTCTCGACAGTGGAGCGCATGCGGCCGGCGAGATCGACACGGGATTTCTTCCGCGTCATCTCGAGCTTGTCCTCGCGGGGGCGGAGGCGCCGGACGCGGACGCCGAGACCATAGCGCTCGCGGCAGGCGCCGCCGCTTGGCTGCGTCGTCTTCGCGGCGAGCGCAGCGACGATTCCCCTTGGGACGCGAGCGACGGCTGGCGCCTCAATGGCGCAGCGCAGCAGAAGCTGTTCGTGCGATTCCACGAGCGCGACATTCCCCTGACGATCGAGCCTCTGCCCGAGGGCGCCTTTCGCTTGCAAACGCCGATGTCGCTGCATTGCGTCGAGCTCGACAGCGAGGCGTGTCGCTCTCGCCTGCGCATCGACGGCGTCGCGCGTCGGCTTTCGATCGTCGAGCGCGCAGATGGCTTCATCATCATATGGGATGGGCGCAATCATGAGCTTTCGCTCGTCGATCCGCTCGCGCCGCCGCATGGGGAGCGCGAAGACGATGCGGCGCTCGCGGCGCCGCTGCCTGCGCGCGTCACCGGGCTCTTCGCCAACGTCGGCGAGAGCGTGAAGAAGGGCGCGCCGCTCGTCATGCTCGAGGCGATGAAGATGGAAATCGCATTGTCGGCGCCCCGCGACGGACGCATATCGGAGATTCGGGCGATGATCGGCGATATGGTGAGGCAGGGCGAGCCGCTTATCGTCTTCGCCGAGGGAGAAGCGGCATGACAGGCATTCCGCAGCGCGTGCGCATCGTCGAGGTCGGCCCGCGCGACGGCCTGCAGAATGAGAGCGCGATGGTTCCAGTGGAGACCAAGGTCGCGCTGATCGAGAAGCTGGCCGCGGCGGGGCTGCGCGACATAGAAGCCGGAAGCTTCGTCTCGGCGAGGCGCGTTCCGCAAATGGCGGATACGAAGCGCGTGCTCGCGCATCTGCGTCCGACGCCGCATGTTCATCTGTCCGCGCTCGTTCCCAATATGCGCGGGCTCGAGGAGGCGCTCGCTTGCGGCGTGCGCGGCGTCGCCATTTTCGCGGCGGCGAGCGAGAGCTTTTCGAAAGAAAATATCGGCTGCTCCATCACAGAGAGCCTGACGCGTTATGCGCCTGTCGTCGAAGCGGCGGTCGGCGCTGGGCTCGCGGTGCGCGGCTATATTTCCTGCGCGCTCGGCTGTCCCTATGAAGGCGAGGTGGCGCCGCGCGCGGTGGCGACGCTGGCCCGCGATCTCGCCGCGCTCGGCTGCAGCGAGATTTCGCTCGGCGACACGATCGGCGTCGGCGCGCCTTTGCAGGCGCGGCGGCTCGTGGAAAAGGTCGGACGCGACATTCCAATGGCGCAGATCGCGGTTCATTTTCACGACAGCTATGGTCAGGCGCTCGCCAATATATTCGCTTGCGTCGAGATGGGCGTCGGCATCGTCGACGCATCCGTCGCCGGCCTCGGCGGCTGCCCTTTCGCGCCGGGCGCGAACGGCAATGTCGCAACGGAAGACGTGGTCTATATGCTCGAGCATTCGGGAATCGAGACCGGCGTCGATCTCGCCGCGCTGATCGACGCCGGATCGTTCATTTGTGAAAGTCTCGGGCGCGAGACACAGAGCCGCGTAGCGCGCGCATCGCTGCTCCGGCGCGAGAAGAGGCGCCGCGCATGAGCGATATTCTCGTCTCTCGCACGCGCAAGGTCGGGCGCCTGTCGTTGAACCGGCCGAAGGCGCTGAACAGCCTGACGCTGGATATGGTGCGCGATTTTTCCACCGCGCTCGACTCCTTCGCCGCCGATCGTGAGATCGTCGCCGTCGTGGTGATGGGCGAAGGCCAGCGCGGCTTTTGCGCGGGCGGCGATATTCGCGCGCTCTATGAGCTGCGCAATGGCGACCGCAGCCTCTATGAGACTTTCTGGCGCGAGGAATATCGGCTGAATGCGCGCATCGCCGCTTTTCCGAAACCCTATGTCGCGGCGATGGACGGAATCGTCATGGGCGGCGGCGTCGGGCTGTCGGCGCATGGCAATTTTCGCATCGTCACGGAGCGGACGCGCCTCGCCATGCCGGAGACGGCGATCGGCTTTATTCCCGACGTCGGCGGCTCCTGGCTGCTCACGCGCAATGGCGGCGTCGGGCGCTTCATGGCGCTTTCCGGCATGACGGTCGGTCCGCATGACGCGATCTTCGCCGGGCTCGCCGATGTGCTCGTGGATTCGGCCGCGCTGCCAGAGCTGCTCGCCCTTCTGAGCGACATAAGCGAGGCGGAAGAGCTGCGGCCGCTGCTGGCGCGCTTCGCCAAATCGTCCGGCCTCGGCGCCTTGTCGCGGCACGAGACTTTGCTGCGGCGCGTGACGGCGCATTCGAGCGTCGAGCGCCTCATCGCCGCGCTCGAGACAGAGGGTTCGGAATTCGCGCACGAGGCGGCGGCGACGCTCGCCATGCGCTCGCCGACGAGCCTGAAGGTGACGTTGCAGCTGCTGCGCCGCGCGGCCGACGCGGAAAATCTGGAAGCGTGCCTGCGCCAGGAATTTCGCACGGCTTGCAATCTTCTTTCGACGCATGATCTCTACGAGGGCATTCGCGCCGCCGTCATCGACAAGGATCGCGATCCGCATTGGTCGCCGGCGACGCTCGCGGAAGTGGACGACGCTTCGGTGAAGGCGCTGCTCGACGGCGGCGCGGCGCCGGAACTCGAATTTCGAGCCTGGATATGAGCGAGAGCTTCGATCCCGTGGTCATCATCGGCGCCGCGCGCACGCCGATCGGCGCAATGCTCGGCGAGCTGAAGAGAGTTTCCGCGCCGGAGCTCGGCGCGGCGGCGATTCGCGCCGCGGTGGCGCGCGCCGACGCGCCGACAGATCAGATCGACGATGTGCTCATGGGCTGCGTGCTGACAGCGGGCCTCGGCCAGGCGCCTGCGCGGCAGGCGTCGCTCGCCGCCGGTCTGCCGGAGGCCGCGGGCTGCGTGACGATCAATAAAATGTGCGGCTCCGGCATGAAGGCGATCCAGCTCGCGCATGACCAATTGCTCGCCGGCAGCTCGCACGCCATCGTCGCCGGCGGCATGGAGAGCATGAGCAATGCGCCCTATCTGCTCGAGCGCGCGCGCGAAGGCTTTCGCATGGGGCATAAGAAGCTCCTCGATCATATGTTTCTCGACGGGCTCGAGGACGCCTATGACAAGGGCCGTCTGATGGGCGATTTCGCCGAGGATTGCGCGACGACGCATCAATTCACGCGGCAAATGCAGGATGATTATGCGACGCTCTCGCTCGAGCGCGCGCGGCGTGCGGCGCAGCAGGGCGATTTCGACTGGGAGATCGCGCCGATCGAGGCGCATGAGACGACGATCACGCGCGATGAGTTGCCGGCGAAAGCGAAGATCGAGGCGATCACGAAATTGAAGCCGGTGTTTCGCGAGGGCGGCACGGTGACGGCGGCCAATTCCAGCGCCATTTCCGACGGCGCCGCGGCGCTGACCTTGATGCGGCGGGAGCGCGCCGAGCGCGCCGGCCTCGCGCCGCTGGCGATCATTCGCGCCCATGCGACCCATGCGGGGCCGCCCAATCTGTTTCCGACGGCGCCGATCTCGGCAATGCGCAAGCTCGCCGAGCGCCTCGGCTGGCCGCTGTCGAGCGTCGATCTCTTCGAGATCAACGAGGCTTTCTCCGTCGTCGTGATGGCGGCGATGCGCGAGCTCGATCTGCCGCGCGAAAAGGTGAATGTGCATGGCGGCGCCTGTGCGCTCGGCCATCCGATCGGCGCCTCGGGCGCGCGCATCGTCGTCACTCTGCTCGCGGCGCTGCGCAAATATGGGCTGCGACGCGGCGTCGCCGCGCTCTGCATCGGCGGCGGCGAGGCGGCCGCCGTGGCGATAGAGATCGTGAATTAGAGTGTTTTCGAGCGAAGCGGGAACCGGCTCGCGTGAAGAAAGCACGGGAGAATAGACTCTAGCGCCAGCGCTGCGTCGCCATCATCTTGCGCAGGCGCTCCTGCACCAGCGCTGTCGCAGCGTCGCGCAATGAGACGCGCATTGCGGAAGCCCGCGCGATGATCTCTCGCATGTTGCGGGAAATCTTTTCTTCGATCGCCGCAAAGGCGGCCTTCTCGTCGCCGCCGGCATATTCCACCGATGCGCAGATCACGCCGCCGGCATTGGCGATGAAGTCCGGCGCGCTGACGATTCCGCGCTCGAACATGATGCGCTCCGCCTCGGCGGTCGCGGGAATATTGGCGCCTTGCACCACGAGCTTGCATTGCAAGCCGCCGACATTGTCCGCGCGCAGCACATCCGGCCGCGCGGCGGGGATGAAAATATCGCAAGGCGCGGCGAGCAGCGCATCGGGCGCCAGCGCTTCGCCGCGCGCATGGCTGGCGACGCTGCGGCCTTCGCTGCGGATTTGCGCCAATGCGTCAATGTCGAGTCCGGCCGCGTCATAGATCGCACCGCGGCTGTCGGAAGCGCCCACCAATATCGCGCCTTTGCGCGCGAGGAATCGCGCGGCGTGCCGGCCGACGGCGCCGAAGCCTTCGACGACGACGCGCGCGCCTTCGAGCTTCAGCCCGGCGGACGGCGCGGCCGCCTCCGCGGCTATGGCGACGCCATAGCCTGTCGCGCCGATCTCATCGAGCGGAACGCCGCCGAGCTCCGCGGGCAAACCGACCGCGCGGCCGATCTCGTCATGCACATAGGCCATGCATGTCTCATTCGTGCCCATGTCCGGCCCGGGGATGTAATCGGTCAAGGGCTCGATCGCCTTGGCGAAGGCGCGAATGAGCTGCTCTTTCTCCTGCGTGGGCATCGCAGGATCGCCGAAGATGACGGATTTGCCGCCGCCATGGCGCAGGCCGCAGGCGGCGTTCTTCAACGTCATGGCGCGGGCGAGGCGGAAGCACTCCTCGACGCCGACATCCGGCGCCATGCGCACGCCGCCTATGGCGGGGCCGGCGGCGACATTGTCGATGACGACGATCGCCTCGAGGCCGACGCCCGGCGTGCTCACATAGACGATTTTCGCCGGGCCGAATTCGTCGACGAAGGGGAATGCGTCTGATTTGGACGACGCGGACAGGGACGACGCGGACATGAATCATGAACTGGGCGCACGCGCGAGCGATTCAAGCGCTCTTCGGCTCACGCAGCAAAAAATTCCCTAGGGCGGATGAAAAGCGCGAGGCGGCGCCTTACGTCACTCTGACGAAGCTCGAGGCAGGCCCGATGACCATTGGCGTCTCCTTCCAGATCGACTTTCTTCGCTTCCTCTCCGCGTCGGGCGAGCTCGATCCCGCGACGCCGCGCGAGGCGATAGACCCCGAGCTACTGCTCGTCCTCTATCGCGCCATGACGCGCACGCGCGCCTATGACGGAAAAGCCATCGCTCTGCAGCGCACCGGCAAGCTCGGCACTTTCGCCTCCGCTCTCGGGCAGGAGGCGATCGGCGTCGGCATAGGCGCGGCGATGCGCAGCGAGGATGTGCTCGCGCCGTCCTATCGCGACCATGGCGCGCAATTGCTGCGCGGCATGACGATGGTGGAAAATCTCGCCTATTGGGGCGGCGACGAGCGGGGCAGCGATTACGCCGTTCCGCGCAGCGACTTTCCCATCTGCGTTCCCGTCGGCACGCAAGTGGCGCATGCGGCGGGCGCGGCTTACGCCTTCAAGCTGCGTGATGAGAAGCGCGTCGCGGTGACGATCCTCGGCGATGGCGGCGCCTCGACCGGCGATTTCTACTCGGCCTTGAACATGGCCGCCGTCTGGCGCGTTCCGCTCGTCGTCGTCATCAATAATAATCAATGGGCGATCTCGACTCCGCGCGAAATGGAATCGGCGACCGCGACTCTCGCGCAAAAAGCCGTCGCCGCCGGCGTCGAGGGACATCAAGTCGATGGCAATGATGTGATCGCCATGCGCCATGTCGCGCATACGGCGATAGAGAAAGCGCGCGACGGCGGCGGGCCGACGCTCGTAGAGGCGCTGAGCTATCGGCTCGGCGACCACACCACGGCGGATGACGCCTCACGCTATCGCGACGTCGAGATCGTGCGGCGCGAGGCGGAGAAGGAGCCGATCGGCCGGCTGCGCAAATATCTCACAGCGCGCGGATTGTGGAGCGAGGAGCAGGAGAAGGCGCTCGCGAAGGATTGCGCCGATGAGGTGGAGCGCGCCGTCGCCGCCTATCTGGCGACGCCGCCGCAAGCGTTCTCGGCGATGTTCGATCATCTCTTCGCGCAGCTGCCGGAGTCGATGCGCGATCAATATGAAGAAGCGCGGCGCTTTGCGCCGAAGGATGGCGGCCATGGCTGACATGTTCGGCGAGCGCCCAGCGGCTCTGGATCGCTTCGCTCCGCTCGCGATGACGAGCCGCGCGAGGCTGGTTTCATGCCTGGTTTCATGGCCGTCATTGCGAGGAGCGACAGCGACGAAGCAATCCAGAGCCGCGCGCCCGCGCCTGACGATAAAGGACGCGCGCCATGGCTGAGCTCACTCTCGTCGAGGCCGTCAATCGCGCGCTCGCGCATGCGCTCGAGCATGATCCCGCCGTGCTGCTTCTCGGCGAGGATATCGGCGTCAATGGCGGCGTGTTTCGCGCGACGCTCGGCTTGCAGCAGCGCTTCGGCTCGGCGCGCGTTCTCGATACGCCGCTCGCCGAGGCGGCCATCGCCGGCGTCGCCGTCGGCATGGCCGCAATGGGGCTGAAGCCGGTGATGGAGATTCAATTCAGCGGCTTCATCTATCCGGCGCTGGATCAGCTCATTAATCACGCCTCGCGTCTGCGCAATCGCACGCGCGGGCGGCTCAGTTGCCCCATGGTGCTGCGCGCGCCCAATGGCGGCGGCATTCATGCGCCGGAGCATCATTCGGAAAGCCCCGAAGCCATGCTCGCGCATACGCCCGGCCTGCGCGTCGTCATTCCCTCTTCTCCGGCGCGCGCCTATGGCCTGCTGCTCGCCGCCATTCGCGATCCCGACCCCGTCGTCTTCCTCGAGCCGACGCGGCTCTATCGCTTGTTCAAGCAGGAGGTGATCGACGATGGCGAGAGCCTGCCGCTCGACACATGCTTCGTCTCGCGCGAGGGACGCGACGTCACGCTGATCGCTTGGGGCGGCATGCTGCATGAGGCGCTCGCCGCCGCCGAGACTCTCGCGAGCGAAGGCGTCGATTGCGAGGTCATCGACATTGCGACGCTGAAGCCGCTCGACGCCGAGACCATTTTGCGTTCCGTCGAGAAGACCGGTCGCTGCGTCATCGTGCAGGAGGCCGCACGCACCGCTGGCTTCGGCGCCGAGATCGCGGCGATCATCGCGGAGCGCGGATTGTATTTTCTGCAAGCGCCGGTGCAGCGCGTCGCCGGCTATGACGTCGTGATGCCGCTGGCGCGGCTCGAGGGACAATATTTGCCGAGCGTCGCGCGCATCGCCGACGCCGTGCGCAAAACGATGGAGGCGGCATGAGCGTCTTCAAGCTTCCCGATCTCGGCGAAGGCCTGCAAGAGGCCGAGCTGGTGCAATGGCATGTCGCACCCGGCGAGGAGGTCGCGCTGGATCAGCCGCTCGTCTCCGTGGAGACGGCGAAGGCGGTCGTCGAGATTCCGTCGCCGCAGGCGGGACGCATCGAAAAGCTGTTCGCGCAGGCGGGCGAGATCATCCGCATCGGCGGCCCGCTCATCGCTTTCGCCGGCGACGGCGAAGAGCCGCCGCGCGCGCGAGAGGACAAGGGAACCGTCGTCGGCGCGATGGAGACGAGCGGCCGCGTGCTGCAGGAAGGCGCGGCGTCGCTGGGGCGCAATGGCGCCGGCCTGCGCGCGACGCCGGCGGTGCGCGCGCTGGCGCGGCGGCTCGATGTCGATCTCGCAATGGTGACGCCTTCCGGCGCCGATGGCGTCATCACCGCGAGCGATGTGCAGCGCGTGGCGCGCATATTGTCGGAGGCCGCGCCGCCCGAGCCGCTGCGCGGATTTCGTCGCGCCATGGCGCAGAATATGGCGTTGGCGCAAGCCGAGGTTGCCGCGGCCACTGTCGTCGACGACGCCGACATAGACGCTTGGCCCCAGGGCGAAGATACGACCTTGCGGCTCATCCGCGCGCTCGTCGCGGGCTGCCGCGTGGAGCCGGGACTCAACGCCTGGTTCGAATCCCATGCGCTGGCGCGGCGCGTGCTCGCCGCTATCGATCTCGGCATCGCCGTCGACTCGGCGGAAGGCGGATTATTCGTGCCCGTGCTGCGCAATGTCGCGGAGCGCGATCCTTCCGATCTGCGCGCCGGGCTGAACAAGATGCGCGCCGATATAGAGGCGCGGCGCATTCCGCCGGAGGAATTGCGCGGCGCCACCATCACCCTCTCCAATTTCGGCATGATCGCCGGGCGCTATGCCGCGCCCATCGTGCTGCCGCCGACCGTCGCCATTCTCGGCGCCGGGCGCATCCGCCGCGCGATCGTCGCCGATGACGACGGCCGCCCCGTCGCGCGGCGCATGCTGCCGCTGAGCCTCACCTTCGACCATCGCGTCGTCACCGGCGGCGAGGCGGCGCGCTTTCTCGGCGCGGTCATCGCCGATCTCGGCCGCGCCGCCTGAGAGAGCGCGGCGGCGCCTTCGCCGTGCCGCAACGAGAAATTGCATAGAATTTGAATATATTTGTAGTATATTCGACCGATAAATGAATAGAATTTTCTATTCTTTCATCGACGATCGTATAAATCGCATGTCCACCCCCGCGCCGGCGCACCGCACAACATATTGAAATTGTTGTATTATTTCAGCAGCGCCCGACGCCTCTCCGCCTTATAAGTACATGTCCTAATTTTGGATTCGGCCGCCAGCAAGTATTGACGGAACAGCGCGGCCCACTGCAATCTCGCCGCCCAGGGAGAATTGGCGCAGATGACATCCATGGATCAATTTGATCTCCGCACGCAATCGATGAATTTGAAGCGTTTCTTTCGGCTTCGCGTCCTTGCCGATCCGCTTTGCCCTTTCGCTGGCAGCCGCGGCCCGTTTCCCGCAGGCTGATCGCCCTTCAATCGAACTGTAACGAGTTTGCGTAACGCGTAAGGAGCTTCTCATGATCACCGTGTCGCAATGCGCCGCCCAGGCGGGCCTGGCCTCCAACGAGCTGGTTCTCGGCGCCGTCCCCTCTTGCGAGCATGACGCGCTGCTCGAGAGCTATCTGCTCAACGGCCATCGTGGGCTGACGGCCGTGCGCGAGATGATCGTCGCCGATCTGCGCGGCTTTCTCGATCTCGGCGTGACGATCCGCGCCGCCGATCTGCTGATCGTGCTGCGCCTGCTGCTCACCGCCCATCCAGAGGCGGGCCTCGCCCAGCATCCGCGCCACGCCGAGAGCGAGGCGGCTTTCGAGGCCGCGCTGCTCGGCCATTATGTCGACGCCCGCCGCGGCCGGAATGCCCCGCTGCGCGAGCCGGGCGTGGTGCTGTCCTTCTTTCGCGAGGGACGCCGGCCCCGACGCCGCGACGCGCAGGGCGAGACCCCGGAGTCCCTCTGTGGCGGCGATCCGATCGTCGCCCGCTTCGGCGCGCGGGCGTCCTATCTGCGCGGCGAGCGCTAGAGCTTCCGGCTCCAGAGTCCCGCCGGTTCGGCCCGAACCGAAGGGACTCTGGAAGGCGCGTCCTCGGCCGGATGGGCGCGCGTCACGCGGGCGTCACGCGGCTATTGCCAATCGACGCGCCACATAGGATCATCCCGGCCCGACGCGCCTGTCGAGGCGCAAAACGCTCGGGTGGTCGGACCCGTTCTTTATGCAATCGGTAGACTGTTTCGATCTCGGCTTTTCCGGCGACCACGCCTTTCGGCCTCGGCCGGGCGGAGCGCGCGCATGAGCGCCGCGGCCATCGTGCATGTCATCGACGATGACGCCGCCGTCCGCGACTCGCTGACGCTTCTTCTGAAAATGGCGGATTTGGACGTTCGCGCCCACGCCTCCGCGCGCGACTTTCTCGCCGGCCTCCGCCCCGGCGATGGCGGCTGCGTCGTCACCGATGTGCGAATGCCGGGCACGAGCGGGCTGGAGCTGCTCGCCGAGATCAAGGCGCGCGGCCTCGATCTGCCGGTGATCGTCATCACCGCCCATGCCGATGTGTCGCTCGCCGTTCAGGCGATGAAAGCGGGCGCCGTCGATCTGCTCGAGAAGCCTTTCGGCGAGGAGACGCTGCTCCGTTCCGTGCGCCAAGCCCTCGGCCTTCGCGGCGCGGGCGATGGCCGAGGCTCGGAGGCGGCGATCGCACGCGACCGTCTGGCCAGCCTCACGGCGCGGGAGCGCGAGGTGCTGGTGGGCGTGCTCGAGGGCCGCCCCAACAAGATCATCGCCCATGAGCTCGGCATCAGCGTCCGCACGGTGGAGGCGCATCGCGCCCGGCTGATGGTGAAGATGCAGGTCAAGAGCCTCTCCGAGCTGGTGCGCATTTCCGTGCTCGTCCCGCGCGCCGCCTCCTTCTGACCGTTGCGCTTCCCGCCCGCCGATATGGAAGAGGCGCGGCGCGTGCTGCGCGCGCGCTTCGGCCATGAGGATTTTCTGCCGGGTCAGGCGGCCGTTATCGCGGCTCTGCTCGAGGGGCGCGACGCGCTCGCGGTCATGCCCACCGGGGCCGGCAAATCCCTGCTCTATCAATTGCCCGCCGCCATGGGCGCGGCGCCGGTCGTGGTGGTCTCGCCGCTCATCTCGCTGATGCGCGATCAATTGCGCGGCCTCGCGCGCTCGGGCGTCGCCGCCGTCGCGCTCCATTCGGGCCAGAGCGAGGAGGAGCATGGCGCGGCGCGCGCCGCCATCGCCAGCGGGCGGGCGAAGCTCGTCTATCTCGCGCCCGAGCGTCTCGCCGGGGACGGAGCCATCGAGCTTTTGCGCGCCGCCGGCGTGGCGCTGCTCGCCGTGGACGAGGCGCATTGCGTCTCCCATTGGGGACATGAATTTCGCCCGGATTACGCGCGGCTCGGCGAGATCGCCGCCCGTCTCGGCGCGCCGGTGCTGGCGGTGACGGCGACGGCCGGCCCGCGCACGCGGGCCGACATTATCGCCAGCCTGTTCACGCGCGCGCCGGAGGTTTTCGTCGCCTCCTTCGCGCGGCCCAATCTGCGCCTCTCCTTCCGCCCGCGCGGCGACGCCGAGGGGCGGCTTTCGCGTTTCCTGCGGCGCCGGCCGGGCGAGAGCGGCGTCGTCTATGTGCGCTCCCGCCGCGAAGCCGACGAGACGGCGGCGCGATTGCGCCGGCTCGGCTTCGACGCGCTCGCCTATCACGCCGGGCTCGACGCGCAGACGCGGGCCGCCCATCAGGACGCGTTTTTCGCACGCGAGGGCGTGGTGATGGCGGCCACGATCGCCTTCGGCATGGGCGTCGACAAAAAGGACGTGCGCTTCGTCGTCCACGCCGACCCGCCCGATTCGATCGAGGCCTATTATCAGGAGATCGGCCGCGCCGGCCGCGACGGACGGCCGGCCGATGCGCTCGCCCTCTTCGATCCGCGCGAGCTCGCCGGCCGCTTCGGCTTCGCGCCGCCGGCGGACGATCCCGTCGCGCTCGGCGAGACGGAGCGGCGACGCGCCATGGCGCGCCTCTGCCTCACCCCCGCCTGCCGCTTTCAGACGCTGCTCGCCGCTTTCGGCGAGGAGAGCGGCCGCTGCGGACGCTGCGACAATTGCCGCGGCGGCCTGCTGGCGCTGCCGCGCCGCGCCGGCCTCGTCGCTCTGGGATGGCGCGTGGCGCTTCTCGCACGTTTTTCCAGCGCCGACGCCGAGAGGCTCGACGCGCCGGAGGAGACGCCGAGCCCCGCTGTGGCGCCGGGCCTCTCCATCGCGCCGACCGAGGAGCGGCTCAGCGTCGCCGAGGAGCGGCTCTATCGGCGGTTGCTACATTTGCGGCTCGATATTGCGAGGCGCCGCCGTCTCTCCCCCCGCGCCGTGGCCAGCGACATGATGCTGCGTCGGCTCGCGATCACGCGGCCGAGCATGATCGGCGACTTTCCGCCCGGCGAGATCGTCGACGCGCCGGCCTTTCTTTGCGAAATCGAAGCCTATGACGAATGAAAGGACACAGGTCGAATCGAAAGTTTTCGCCCCGAGAAGCCGTCCGCCGTTCGCGTTCCGTCAAAAAAGCGTCTTCGTAAGGAGATATTCGGTACTTTTTATCATCGGCACGACGCAGAGCGTGGCATGAAACATTTTCGCGCGATTTTCCTGTTGCTTCTTTTCGTCGCTTTTTGGACGGCGAGTTCAGCCAGCGCGCAAGGCGCATCGGACGCGCCTTCGCCGGAGCTTCCGGCGAATACCCCTGACCTGAATGGTCTTCTCTATATGAAGGATTGGAACGGTCTCGGCGCCGCGCTGAGGGATGCCGATCAGACCCCGGTCACCCGCGTGAAAGCGATGAACTGGCTACAGCGCCGGGTCTTGCGCGGCGCGGAATATTTCGTCGTTTACGCCTATATGCGCGAGCTATGGACTGTCGGAACCGTGTCGCAGTCGGAGGGAATGCGCCAAACGGCGGGCGCGATGGCGCTCTACGCCTATGCGCTCATCGCGATCGACGGCGCCAAATGCCAGGACCTGACGGCGCCGGGCAATCGCATGACCCAATTGTTGGGCCTCAATCCCTCGACCTTTTCGTTTGTGAAGAGTCAGCCGGCAGAGACGAAAGCAAAAATGATCGATTTGGCGATCACGATCGAAAACCGCACCTCGTCCGCTCGCCGTGATGACGACTTGCTCTGCCGTGGCGGCTTGGAGGAATACAAAGCAGCTTTCGAGGGAGGGACGCAAACCGAAGTTCCAAACTCGACAGGGCATTTCGGCAAGACATTTCAAGTCGAGCCTCCTGCCTATTGGAAACCGAAATTCGCGCCGCCGGAGGTCTACCGCCCCAAGCAGGAGATCGCGCGCAACGCCATGCGCGAAGCCCTGCTCAAATTGATCCAGTAGTTCGCGCCCAAAACCGCCGTTCCTACTCGTCTTCCAGCCCCTGCGTCGGACGGGCGCGCCTTTTCTTCAGCTCGCGCAGCCGCGTCGAAGCGCGCGCGGCGCGTTGGCGCGCCTCCTCGCCGGTCGGCTGCAGCAGCTTGCGATATTCGTCGCGCTTCTCATGAATGGAAGCGATGACATAGCCCATGGGCACGCCGACATCGACGAGGACCGTCTCCGCGAGCTGGAGGCTGGACTCGATCGTCTCCGGTATCGCGTCGCTGGCGCCGAGCTCGTAGAGATGGGTGGCGTGCCAGGCGTCGCGGGCGCGCGCGACAATGGTCATATCGGCGCGCTCCTGATGCGCGAGGCGCACGATCTCCTGCGCGGCTTGCGCATTCTCCACCGTCACCACCAGCGCGCGCGCCTGGGCCACGCCGAGGCGCATCAAAAACTCGCGCCGCATGCAATTGCCCCAATAAATATCGACGCCCTTGTCGCGGGTCTGCGCGACGAGCTTCACGTCATTGTCGACGGCGACGTACGGAATCTCATGGCGGCTCAGCATGTCGCCGATGAGCGCGCCGACGCGCCCATAGCCGACGATGACGACGCGGCCGGCGGCGATCTCGCCCTCCGGCGCGAGATGGCCGAACTCCGCCTCGTCGTCTTGCAGCCGGCGGCCGGGATTGAGCCATTCGCCGAGCCGCGCCAGCGCCGGCAGCACGAAGAGACCGAGCGTCACGGCGAGCATGGCGTCGGCGCCGAGATTTTTCGGCAGCACGCCGGAGGCGATGGCGGCGCCGACGAGAATGAAGGCGAATTCGCCGCCGGGCGCGAGCAGCAGCGCCACTTCCGCCGCTATGCGCGGGCGCAGGCGAAAGGCGCGGCCGAGCAGAAAGACAATGAGCGTCTTGGTCACGACGAGGCCGATGGCGATGACCAGAACCTGGCGCAAATCCTCGATCACCCGGTCGAAATCGAGGCCCGCGCCGACGGACACGAAGAAGAGGCCGAGCAGCAGGCCCTTGAACGGCTCGATCGTCACCTCGATCTCGCGGCGAAACTCGGTCTCGGCGAGCAGCAGGCCGGCGATGAAGGCGCCGAGCCCCATGGAAAACCCCGCCGCCGCGCTGGCGACGCCCGCGCCGATGATGACCAGCAGGCTCGCCGCGGTGAACAGCTCGATCGATTGCGCCGCCGCCACCAGATGGAACAGCGGCCGCAGCAGCAGCCGGCCGGCGATAATCAGCGCGCCCATGGCGGCGAGCGCCGGCAGAAAGGCGAGCAGCGCCTTCAGCCCCTCGCTCTCCACTTGCGGATCGGAGAGGAAGGAGATGAGGAAGAGCAGCGGCGCCACCATCAGATCCTGCAGCAGCAGCACCGAAAAGGCGGCGCGGCCGGCGACGCGGTTGAGGCGGCGGCGCTCGGCGAGCAGCGGAATGACGATCGCCGTCGAGGACATTGCGAGCGCCGCCCCGAGCAGCGTCGCCGGCGCAGGGCCGAGCCCGGCCCAGAACACGCCCGCCGCGGCCAGCGCCCCGCCGCAGAGCAGAACCTGCGAAAGGCCGAGCCCGAAGACGAGCGTGCGCATGCGCGCGAGGCGCTCCCAGGAGAGCTCGAGGCCGATCATGAACAAGAGGAAGACGAGGCCGAATTCGGCGATCTTGGCGACGCCCTCGAGATCGCTCAGCGCGATCGCCGAGAGAAGCTCATGACGCTCGGCGAGCTTGCCGAGGCCGAAAGGGCCGAGCGCCGCGCCGGCGAGCAGAAAGCCGAGAATGGGGCTGATGCGCAGCCGATGAAACAAAGGCGCGACGACTCCCGCCGTGCCGAGAAACAGCAGCGCCTCGCGATATTCGCCCCACTGGAAAGAACTCGTCATGACTAGCTTTCGTCGAAGAAGGGCGCCCTGCGCCCGATTCGACGTTCAGCATAGGGCATGCCGCCGCGGGTTAGAACGCGCGCGCGACTTTGTCGCGCTTGCGCTGTGACGAAAGGAGCTTTCGGCCGTCATCGCGAGAAGCGAAGCGACGAAGCGATCCAGAGCCCTGGCGGCAGCTCCTGGATTGCTTCGCTCCGCTCGCAATGACGGCGCGCAGGACATTCCTCCGCGCGCCGCTCACATACCCTTGCGCGGATCATAGGGCTTGGCCGTGCGCCATTTTTGGGCGAAGGCCTCGAGCTCGGCGTCGGCGCCCTCCGGCAGCAGCACGCGCAGCGTCACATAGAGATCGCCGGCCGACTTGCCATCGATGGCCGGCAGGCCCTTGCCGCGCAGGCGCAGCACGCGTCCGCCATTGGAGCCGGCGGGGATCGTCAGCTCCACCTTGCCGGAGAGCGTCGGCGCCGCGACCTTGGCGCCCAGAACCGCCTCGTAGAACGCGATCGGCAGATCGAGCTTCAGATCGCGGCCGGAGATGGCGAAGAGCGGGTCCGGCGCGACATGGATGGTGACGATGGCGTCGCCGGGCTCGCCGCCGGGCGGGGCGGCGTGGCCCTGGCCGCGCAGGCGAATCTGCTTGCCGTCCTCTATGCCGACCGGAATATTCACCTCGAGCGTGCGGCCGCTGGGCAGAAAGACGCGCGTGCTGCCGCCCTTCACCGCCTCGGCCAGCGAGATGGTCACTTGCAGCGCGACATCCTCGCCGCGGCGCGGCGCGCGGGCTCCGCGGCGCGCGCCCCCTCCGGCGCCGAAAAGATCGGCGAAAAGATCAGAGGGGTCGAAGCCGGCGCGGCCGCCGCCGGGCGCGTCGCCGCCGAAATGAAATTCGAAATGCTCGGCCCCGCCAGGGCCGCGCTGTCCGCGATAGCCGCCGCCCGGCCCCGCGCCGAAGCCCTCGAAGCCGGTGAAGCGCGGCTTGCCCTCGGCGTCGATCTCGCCACGGTCGAATTGCGCCTTTTTCTTCTCGTCGCCGAGAATCTCATAGGCGGAATTGGCCTCGGCGAATTTCTCCTTGGCCTTTGGGTCGTTCTTGTTCTGGTCCGGGTGGTATTTTTTCGCGAGATTGCGAAACGCCTTCTTGATCTCGGCGGCGCTCGCCGTCTTGGCGACGCCCAGGACATCATATGGATCGCGCATTTTCTTCAAAAGCCCATAGTGGCGCCCGCCTCGAGCGGCGCGGACGCTCATGTCTGACCCGTCTATTTGGGAGAAGAGACGGCCGCGCGCAAGGATGCGGCGAAGGTCGGAGGGCGAGACCGCTGAATTTTCAGGCCGGACTCGTCAGGCCTTGCGGAAGGGCCGCACGTCGATCAGCGCCCAATCCGCGGATTTGTCGCGGCAGGCCGTGCCCTGCAATTGCTCGTGGCTCTCCTTCGTCCCGACTTCCGCCAGAAAGGCGCGGCACACCTTGCCGTCCGAAGGATAGGGCTGGCCGACCGGCGTGAAGGAGCCGCGCGCATGGCTTTCGGGATTGTCCCAATTGACCGTCGCGCCGGCGCCCTGAGGATCGAGCGCGACGCCGAGCGCCGCATTGGCGCGTCGCCAGTCCTCCTGGTCGAGCGAATGCGAGAGGGTCGGCGTGGTCTTATGCGGAATGGAGCCGGTCACATCGTCGCTGACATTTTTCCAGGCCGGGGCCGGCTCGCCGCCGGGAATGGCGAAAGAGCAGCCGCCGAGCGCCGCCGCCGCGAGGGCGACCGCGAGCAGACGTGCGGCGGCGAGACCGATTTGAGAAGCGGCCACGGCGGCGTTATGTGTGTCTCGCAGGTCGTGCAATGCGCTGCCTTACCACCAGGACCACCGCCATCGCTTCGGCGGCAGCTGAGGATTTTCCCGTGAAGGGGTTAAAACAGAGTGACTTCTGCGAGGCCTCCGAACCCTACGCATTATTCGGCGAGTGGTTCGGGGAGGCGAAGGCGAGCGAGCCCGACGTTCCCGAAGCGATGGCGCTCTCCACGGTGGACGAGACCGGCCTGCCGGATTCCCGCATGGTTCTGATGAAGGATTGGGGCGAATCCGGCTTCACCTTCTATACCAACGCCGAGAGCGCCAAGGGCCGCGAGCTCGCCGCCACGATGAAGGCGGCGGCGCTTTTCCACTGGAAATCGCTGCGCCGCCAGGTGCGGCTGCGCGGTCCGGTGGAGCCCGTATCGGACGCCGAGGCCGACGCCTATTTCGCCAGCCGGCCGCGCGACAGCCGCATCGGCGCCTGGGCGAGCCGCCAGTCGCAGCCGCTGGAGAGCCGTTTCGCGCTCGAGAAGGCGGTCGCCTATCAGGCCGCGCGCTTCGGGCTCGGCGAGGTGCCGCGGCCGCCGCATTGGCGCGGCTATCGTATCCTTCCGGTCGCGATCGAGTTCTGGGCGGATCGGCCCTTCCGCCTTCACGATCGCGTGCAATTTTCCCGCGAGGGCGCCGGCTGGACCAAGGCGCGGCTCTATCCTTGACGGATGTTTTCACTTCATTTCGCGCGGCGTTCGCCGCCATCCTTCTCCCCGGTTGCGGGGAGAAGGAGACATAACGAAGCGATCGGCCGGATCATCGGACTCGAAAGAGGCGAAGCGATGCCATTCTCGTCAGACAGACGGATCACGACGAAGAGCGCGCCTGAAGGCTCGCGGTCCTGGCCGGGCTCTGGACCGCGAGCCTTCAGGCTCGCCCTTCCCCTCGCGCTCTCCTGCGCTCTCCTCGCGCAGCCGGCGCGCGCGCAGGATTTTCTGCAGAGCCTGTTCGGCTGGGGCCAGCAGCATTCGGCGCCGCGCGTGATCGAGCAGGCGCCGCAGCAGGGCAAGGCCAAGCCGAAGAAGAAGAACGCCGCGAAAACGCCGCCGGGAGGCAAGCAGCAGGCGCAGCCCAACGGCGCCGCGCAGCAGCCCGCCGCCGAAGGACCGCCGCCGCCCTATGAGCCGCAATTGCTGCGGCTGTCCGAGATACTCGGCGCGCTCTCCTATCTGCGCGATCTCTGCGGCTCGGAGGATGGCGAGGATTGGCGCGCCAAGATGAGCGCGCTGCTGGAGGCCGAGGCCAAGACCGGCCAGCGCCGGCTGAAGCTGACGGGCGCCTTCAACCGCGGCTTTCGCGGCTATGAGACCACCTATCGCTCCTGCACGCCCAATGCGCGCCTGGCCATCTCGCGCTATCTCGACGAAGGCGGCCGCATCGCGCACGACATCGCGTATCGTTACGGGAATTCCTGACGTCGCGAGCGCGGATGTGCGTTAACCCTCCGGCAAGGACCCGTCTCGCGCGGCGCGCCGCCGTTGATTAGAGTGATCGCATGACGGGCTTTTCCTCCTCCACATTGGACGACGCCGCCGGAGCCGAGCAGCGCCGGGTCGCGCTCGCTTATCTCGCCGAAGCTTTCGCGGAAGCCGCGCTCGCCGGGATCGAAGGGGATTCCTTCGCCCATGTCGCGCTCTCGGCGGCGCTGCACGAGCTCGTCGCCACTTATGGCGAGGAGGAGGTCGCGGCTTTCGTGGAGCGTCTGCCGCGTCGCCTGCGCGACGGCGAATTCTCGAGCGGCCTGCGCCATTGAGCGCGCTCCACGGAGCGTGCGCGTGAGAAAGCCGACAAAACCCGCAGTCGAGACGATCTCCGAGCCGCTGCGCGATCTTTCCGCTCTGCCCGCGCCGGTGCGCGCGCTGCGCGAGAAGATCCTCGCCGCTTGCGAGACAGGCGACATAGAGGCGCTGCGCATTCCGATCGACTGGAACGAGGTGCGCCCATTGTTCGAGCGCGGCGCGCGGCGGCCGGCGGGCGCCGATCCGATCGAGACCTTGAAATCGCTCTCATTCGATCGCGCGGGACGCGAGACGCTCTCGCTCGCGCGCGCCGTATTGTCGCAGCCCTTCGTGCGCATCGCGCGCGGGCCGTTCGAGAGCTATGAATGGCCGGCTTTCGCGCGACGTCCGGCGCCGCCGGCGAGCGAGGAAGAGGCGCGCGCGCTCTGGTCCTGCGTGCGCTTCGCCGATCTCGCCGCGTCCAATGCCGACGGCCGCCCTAAGGTGATGCGGATCGGCGTCGGCGCGGATGGCGTCTGGCACTATTTCTGGAACGCGGATTGAGCGCGCCGAGCTGTCTCGGGACGAACGCGTCTCAGGCGAGACGCGCGGCGGAGCGCAGCTGATCGCGCGCGCGGCGACGATCCTGCACGGGCTGATAAGCGATCTGCGAATGATAGCCGCAATAGGGGCTGCCGCCGCCGCCCGGCGAGCGCGCGCCGCAGAAGCGAAACTCGGCCGATGTCGGATCGCCGATCGGCCAACGGCACATCGACTCTCTGAGCTCCATCAGCGTGACGCGTTCGGACATTGGAATGACGACTTCCTCTTGCGGACGGGCGTCCGGCATCACCAGCGCGCGCGGCGCGAGAGCCAGCGCGACATTGCCGACGATGGCCGGCGCATGTCCGTGATGCATGCGCGGCGCGGCGACCTGCTGCGGGCGTTGCGGTTTCGCGACGCGCGGACGCGCCGCTATGGGCGTCTTGGCGCGCTGCGCGAGTCCGAGACGATGGATCTTGCCGATCACGGCGTTGCGCGTGATGCCTGCGCCGATCTCCGCAGCCACCTGACTGGCGCTGAGGCCATCGTTCCAGAGCTTGCGCAGCATCTCGACGCGCTCGTCGGTCCAGGACATTAGGTCCTCCTCGATTAAGCCGGCTTCAGCCGAGAGAATCGGCGAACGCTCGCGCAACCGGCGACGCCGGAGTCGACAAGACGCACACACACTCGAATGAAGGCGCCACACGAGATATCGTGGGCGATGACGCGAACGCTACTCTACCAGTTGAATCACGCGCAAGAGTCCCTGGCAAGCGAAACGGCGTTCCCCACAAGGTAATGCCGCTCATTCCTCGCAGGTGTTGCGCGAAAGACTCACTATGGGCGTCGAAACGCATGGAATTCCACGCAGGACGACGCGTTCGACGACGCATTTCGCCACGCGCGAACGTCTCCATATGCGTCATCGGCGTGGGGCGACGCTCCACGCGGCCGCTCGCAGCCCTTCCGGCGCCGTGGTTTCGCCGCAGTCCCGGCGCCGCGCCGCCTCGAAGAATGCGGCGGGAATGGGATTTGACCCGCGCAAGGGGAGGACCTAGAATGTTTCCACGAGAAAGATGCCGCCCCAGAAGGGCGGCACTTTGATTTTCAGACCCTCGCTGAATGTCGGCGCGGCCAATCGGGCGCCGGCGAGCCGAGGTCTCTGCGAAGGAGTCGCCAAGTGGTTTCGGCGCTGTTTCCGACCTATGCGCGGGCCGATCTCGCCTTCGAGCGGGGCGAAGGCGCCTGGCTCACCGCCAGCGACGGCGAGCGCTATCTCGACTTCGGCGCCGGCGTCGCGGTCAATTCGCTCGGCCATGGCCATCCGCATCTCGTCGGCGCCTTGACGGCCGCCGCGGCGAAGCCCTGGCATGTCTCCAATCTCTTTCAGATTCCAGAGGCCGAGCGCCTCGCCCGCCGCCTCGCGCAGGCGACATTCGCCGATCTCGTCTTCTTCACCAATTCGGGCGCCGAGGCGGTCGAATGCGCGATCAAGACGGCGCGGAAATTCCATGCGGTGGAAGGTCGGCCGGAGCGCTATCGCCTCATCACTTTCGAGGGCGCCTTCCATGGCCGCACGCTGGCGACCATCGCCGCCGGCGGCAATTCCAAATATCTCGACGGCTTCGGCCCGCCGACCGACGGCTTCGACCAAGCGCCCTATGGCGATCTCGAGGCCGTGCGCGCGCTCGTCGGCCCGCAGACGGCCGGCGTGCTGCTGGAGCCCATTCAAGGCGAAGGCGGCGTCCGCGCGGCCCCGCCGCGCTTCCTGGCCGGCCTGCGCGAGCTCTGTGACGCCCATGGGCTGCTGCTCGTCGTGGACGAGGTGCAGACGGGCATTGGCCGCACCGGGCGTTTCCTGGCGGTCGAGCATTCCGGCGTGCGGCCGGACATCGCCGCGCTCGCCAAGGGCATAGGCGGCGGCTTTCCGCTCGGCGCCTGCCTCGCCACGGCGGAGGCCGGCAAGGGCATGACGGTCGGCGCGCATGGCTCCACCTATGGCGGCAATCCGCTCGCCACAGCTGTCGGCAACGCCGTGCTCGATGTGGTGCTGGAGCCCGGCTTCGTGGAGCGCGTCGCCGGCCTCGGCGTGCTGTTCCGCCAAAAGCTCGCCGAGCTCGAGGATCGCCATTCCTCGATCATCGAGAGCGTGCGCGGCGAGGGGCTGATGTTCGGCCTGAAAACGCGCGTTCCCAACGCCGAATTCGCCGCCGCGGCGCGCGAGGCCAAGCTGCTGACCATTCCCGCGAGCGACAATGTGGTGCGGCTGCTGCCGCCGCTGATCGTCGGCGAGAATGAGCTGGCCGAAGCCGCGCGGCGGCTCGACGCCGCCTGTGTGAAGCTCGAGAGCGCCGGAGCCGCGCGATGACCGTCCATTCGCCACTGACGGGCGTCCGTCATTTCCTCGATATTTCCGAGCTTCCGCCGACGGAGCTGCGACGCATTCTCGATATCGCCGCCGCGATAAAGGCCGCGCGCGTGCGCGGCGCGCGCTCGAGCTACCAGCCTTTGACCGGCAAGACGCTGGCGATGATCTTCGACAAGCCGTCGACGCGCACGCGCGTCTCCTTCGATCTCGGCATGCGCGAGCTCGGCGGCGAGACGATCATGCTGACGGGCCATGAGATGCAGCTCGGCCGCGGCGAGACGATCGCGGACACCGCCCGCGTGCTGTCGCGCTTCGTCGACGCCATCGTCATCCGCATTCTTTCGCATGACGATCTCACCGAGCTCGCCCGCTATGCCAGCGTGCCTGTGGTGAACGGGCTCACCAAGCTCTCGCATCCCTGCCAGGTGATGGCCGATGTGCTGACCTTCGAGGAGCATCGCGGCCCGATAAAGGGCCGCACCGTGGCCTGGACCGGCGACGCCAATAATGTGCTGGCGAGCTGGGTCCATGCGGCGAAGCCCTTCGACTTCACCATAAATGTCGCGACGCCGCCGGAGCTCGCGCCCGGCGACGAGCTGGTCGAATGGGCCCGCGCCAATGGCGTGCGGCTCAATCTCACCGCCGATCCTTTCGCGGCCGTCGCCGGCGCCGACGCCGTCATCTCCGACTGCTGGGTGTCCATGGGCGACGAGCAGGAGGAGGCGCGCCGCCATGCGCTGCTCTCGCCCTTCCAGGTGAACGCCAAGCTGATGGAAGCGGCCAACAAGGACGCGATCTTCATGCATTGCCTGCCGGCGCATCGCGGCGAGGAAGTGACCGACGAGGTGATCGACGGCCCGCAATCGGTGGTCTTCGACGAGGCGGAGAACCGCCTTCACGCGCAAAAGGGCGTGCTCGCCTGGGTTTTCGGAGCGAACGGACCATGACGCGGCGGGCGCGCAAATGACGCGACGGGCGGATGAGGCCATCGCCCGGCCGGCGTCGCCCTTCGCCGAGGACGACAGCCTGCTGCCCTTCGCGGTCGAGCCGCTCGATCTGCGCGGGCGTCTGACGCGGCTCGGGCCGGCGGCGCATTCCATCCTCACCCATTACGATTATCCGCCGGCCGTGGCGCGCCTGCTCGGCGAGGCCGCCGCGCTGACGACGCTGCTCGGCTCGCTGATCGAGTCGCATGGCCGCTTTCAATTGCAGACGCGCGGCGACGGGCCGGTCGATATGATCGTCGTCGATTTCGACGCGCCCGGAAAGCTGCGCGGCTTCGCGCGCTATGACGAGAGCCGTGTCAAAGCCGGCATGGCTCCGGGCGATCTGCTCGGCCGCGGCCATCTGGCGCTGACCATGGAGCACGACCGCGACGCGGCGCGCTATCAGGGCGTGGTGCCGCTGGAGGGCGAAGGCTTCGCCGAGGCGGCGCATCGCTATTTCCGCCAGTCGGAGCAGATTCCGAGCTATGTGCGGCTCGCCGTGGCCGAGAGCGTGACGCCCGCCGGGCGCAGCTGGCGCGTCGGCGGCCTGCTGCTGCAATATCTGCCGGGGACGCCCTTGCGTCCGCGCGATCTCGATCCCGGCGACGCGCCCGCGAGCGCCGCCCTTTCGGACGATAGCGAAGAGGACGCCTGGGTCGAAGGCCTGTCGCTGGCGGCGACGACGCAGGACCACGAGCTGGTCGATCCGGGACTCTCCGGCGAGCGCCTGCTCTATTCGCTGTTCCACGAGCGCGGCGTCACTGTCTATCCGACGCGCAGAATCGTCGAATCCTGCCGCTGCTCGACGGATCGCATCGCCAATCTGTTGCGCAGCTTCGCGCCGCAGGACCGCCGCGACATGATCGGCGACAATGGCCGCATCGGCGTGACCTGCGAATTCTGCCGCACGCTGCGCGAGTTCGACCCGGCGGATTTCGAGTAGCGCGCGCCGCCCCACCTCCCCCTCGAGGGGGAAGGTGAGGGCCGCTGTTTCATTCATTGAATTTTCGCATTGAATTTTCGATAGCCGACGGAGCGACGTCATGACGAAGACGATGGAGGAAATCCCGAGCATCCCGCGCGACGCCGCGATCGGCGCCGGAACGCGCCTTCTCTCCATCGATCGGCTGCGCGGGCTCGTCATCATCGTCATGGCGCTGGACCATGTGCGCGATTTCTTCGACGCCGATGCGCTGCGCTTCGATCCGACCGATCTCGAGCGCACCTATCCCGCTTTGTTTCTCACGCGCTTCGTCACGCATTTCTGCGCGCCGACCTTCACCTTTCTCGCCGGCGTCTCGGCCTATCTGCACGGGCTCTCGCTCGAGGATCGCGGCGCGCTGTCGCGCTTCTTATGGACGCGCGGGCTGTGGCTGATCCTGCTCGACATCTTCATCATCAGCCCGGTGTGGACGGTGGGCTCGGGCGCGATCGAGCTCGGGACGCTCTGGGCGATCGGCTGCGGCATGATCGCGCTTTCCGTCCTCGTCCATCTGCCGACGCGCGCCGTGCTGGCGATCGGCGCGGCGATCTTGCTTTCGCACAATCTCTTCGACGGCGTTCACGCGGCGCAATTGGGCGGCTTCGCGCCCTTGTGGAATGTGCTGCACGAGAAAGGGCCTCTGCCCTTCGGCCTGCGCGGCCAGGTCTATTATCCCGTGCTGCCCTGGATCGGCGTCATCGCGCTCGGCTATGGGCTCGCGCCCGTCTTTCTCTGGCCGTCGGAGCGGCGCGCCCGCGCGCTCACGGCGCTCGGCCTCGGCTTTCTCGCGAGCTTCGCAGTCTTGCGCGCCACGGGCGTCTATGGCGACGCGCGGCTGTGGCGCAGCTTTCCAGACGGCGCGCGGACCGCGCTGTCCTTTCTCGACATCACCAAATATCCGCCCTCGCTGCATTACGCGCTGGCGACGCTCGGCGTCGGGCTGCTGCTGCTGCCGGCGCTGGAGCGGGCGGGCGGCGCCTTCGGGCGCTCGCTCGCTACTTTCGGCCGGGTTCCGCTCTTCGCCTATGTGCTGCATCTCTACGCCATTCTGGCCGCGGCCTTGCTCGTCGCCATCGCCAAGGGCGTCGATATCAAAGGCCTCGAGAGCGGCGGGCCGCCGCCGGAGAATTACGGGCTCGGCCTCGCCGGCGCCTATGTCACGTGGGCGCTGATCATGGCGGCCATCTATCCCGCCTGCGCCTGGTTCGCGCGCGTCAAGCGACGCCGGCGCGACTGGTGGCTGAGCTATTTGTGAGGAGAGCGCGATGAGCGAAGAATTTCTGTTTCCGCCGCCGGCGCCGGCCGCGCTCGCCATCGCCGGCGACGCCCGGCGCTTTCCCGTGCGGCGCATCTTCTGCGTCGGGCAGAATTACGCCGCCCATGCGCGGGAGATGGGCAAGGACCCTTCCCGCGAGCAGCCCTGCTTCTTCTCCAAGCCCGCCGACGCCGTTATCGCCAGCGGCGCGACCATCCCCTACCCGCCCCGCACCACGGATCTCCACCATGAGATCGAGCTGGTGGCGGCGATCGGGAGCGGCGGGGCGGATATCGCGCGCGCCGACGCGCTCGCCCATGTGTTCGGCTACGGCGCCGGGATCGACCTCACCCGCCGCGACCTGCAGAGCGAGGCGCGCAAGGCCGGGCGGCCCTGGGACCTCTCCAAAGGCTTCGACAATTCCGCGCCGCTGGGAGCGCTGGCGCCGGCCGCGCGCATCGGCCATCCCGGCAAGGGACGCATCAGCCTCGCCGTGAATGGCGCGATGCGGCAGGACGCCGATCTCTCCGACATGATCTGGAGCGTCGCGGAGATCGTGGCGATCCTGTCGCAATTCGTGCGGCTGGAGGCGGGCGATCTCATCTTCACCGGCACGCCGGCCGGAGTCGGGCCGATCGTTTCCGGGGATCATGTGACGGGCGAGATCGAAGGCGTGGGAAGCGTCGCGCTGACGGTGGGGTAGCGATTGGCGCGTCGGCGGCGAGACGCTCCTTCCGCCGATTCCCCACGGCGCGAAAATGCTCTATGGTCCGCCGGTTCCGCGACCCTATGGAGCGTCCATGCCCAGCTTCGACCTTCGATTTTCCCGTCGCGCCGCGCTCGCCGCGGCGGCTCTCGCCGTCTTCGGCCTCGCCGCGCCCGCCTTCGCCCAGAAGGCGCCGAGCGGCAAAATCCCGGTCGAGGAGCTGATGGGGCCGAACGCCCTGCCGGATATCGTCGAAGGCAAGGCCGACGCGCCGATCACCATCGTCGAATACGCCTCGATGACCTGCAGCCATTGCGCGGCCTTCCACAAGGACGTCTATCCGGCGCTGAAGAAGAATTTCATCGACACCGGCAAGGTGAAGTTCATCCTGCGCGAGTTCCCGCTCGATCCGCTGGCGACGGCGGCCTTCATGCTGGCGCGCAACGCCGGCGACAAGCGCGACGCGGTGGTCGATCTGCTCTTCGCGCAGCAGAAGAACTGGGCCTTCGTCGACAAGCCGCTCGACGGCCTCGCCAGCGTGCTGAAGCAGACCGGGCTCGGCCAGGAGAAATTCGAGGCGACGCTGAAGGATCAGCAGCTCTTCGAGAATGTGAGCAAGGTGCGCGACCGCGCGGCGGAGAAATTCGGCATTAATTCGACGCCGACCTTCTTCATCAACGGCGACAAATACAGCGGCGAGATTCCCGAGGCCGACCTCGAGAAGATTCTGGCGGAGAAGGCGAAGTCGTAAGGCGCATCGGCGCGAGGCCGGCGGGTCGGACGTATTCGAGCCCGAAGGCCCCCTCCCCAGCCCTCCCCCGCTTCGCGGGAGAGGGAGCAGATTGCACGCTTCATCGACGTTTCGCGTAACGTCGCCGCCTTCCCTCTCCTGCGAAGCGGGGGAGGGCTGGGGAGGGGCGCGTCGTCTCACATCGACCCCTCGCCGCCGACCAAGCCGGCGCCGATGGCGAGCCAGACGAGATGCGCGTCCGTGCGGGCGCCCATCTTGGATTTGATCTGATAGTGATAATTCTGCACCGTCTTGGCGCTGAGATTGAGCGCCCCGGCGATCTCTTCCGTCGTGCGGCCGGAGGCGACGAGGCGCAGAATCTCCGTCTCGCGCGGGCCGAGATCGTCGAGCGGCGAACGGCCTTCGGCGAGGCGCTCCGCCGCGATCTCCCGCGCTATGTCGTCGCCGAGCGCGCGGCCGCCATGGGCGACCGTCTCCACAGCACGGACCAGCTCCGCCGCCTCGCCGCCCTTGGTGACGAAGCCGCTGGCGCCGGCCTCGAACGCCTTCAGCGCATAGGCCGCGGCGTCATGCATGGTGACGACGAGAATGCGCGCCTTCTTGTCCCATTGGCGAATATGGCGCACCGCCTCCAGCCCGCCGGCGCCCCCGGCGAGCTGCAAATCCATCACCACCACATCGGGCGAGAATTTGCGATAGGCCTGATAGGCCGCGGCGGCGCTGTCCGCCTCGCCGACGACGCGAAAGCCCGGCTGGCGCTCCAGCAAGCGACGATAGCCCTCCCGCACGATCGGATGATCGTCGACGAGCAGGACCGAGACGCCGCTCACGCCGCCCGCCCGAATGCGCCGGCGGCGTTGGAATTGGCCGGCGCCAGCGGAATGCGCGCCGCGACGCAGACGCCATGCGCGGCGCGGTCGATGGAGAGGCTGCCGCCGAAGGCAGAGACACGCTCGCGCATGCCGAGCAGGCCATGGCCGGCGGAAAAATCGATGCGCGTCGGATCGCCCTCGCCATCGTCCTCCACGGTGAGCGCGACGACGCCGTCATTGGAGGCGAGCCGCTCCACGCGCAGAAAAACCTCGCTCGGCCGGCCGTGGCGCATGGCGTTGGTGAGGCATTCCTGCGCGATGCGGAAGACGCTGGTGGAGACCGCGGGCGGCACGCCGGCGAGATCGCCCATCAGATCGAGATGCACGATCGCGCGCGGCGCCGTCTGCGCATTCCAGCCGGCGACGAGCTGAACGAGGCAAGCCTCGAGGCCCAATTCGTCCAAATCCTGCGAGCGCAGCCGCGCCAGCGCCTCCCGCAGCGTCATCGTCATGCGCCGCGCCACCTTGCCGATGGAGCGCGCGTCGGCGGCGAGATCGGGCCGGTCGGACGCCCCCGCCTCTATCGCCGCGGCGAAAGCGCTGGTCGCGGTCAGGCATTGGCCGAACTCGTCATGGAGATCGCGCGCCAGCGCGCGGCGCTCCTCCTCCTGCACCTCGAACAGCCGCTTGGTCAGCGCGACGCGCTCCGCCGTCGTCTGCGCCAATCGCTCGGCGAGGTCGTTGACGGCGCGGGCGATGAGGCCGAACTCGCCACTGGTGAAGGATTTGACGCGGTGGCGGTAATTGCCCTTCTCGAGCCGGCGCAGCCCGTCGACGATCGTCTGCGTCGGGGCCAACGCATGGAAGATGGCGAGCGCCGCCAGCAGGCAGACGCCGACCGCCATGGAGGCGGCGACGCCGGCGACGATGGAAATCTCGCGCCAGGCCTGCCGCACGGCGGCGCCCTGATCGGCGCGCGCCACCACGGCGCCCGTCTCCGGCTGGCGCACGGTGAGCGGCCGCGACACCGGCGCCGGCGCGCCGAAGAGAAGATCGAAAGCGCGGGTGAACCATTGCGGCGCCTCGACGCCGACGCCGTCCATCTGGCTGCACAGCACGCGCGGCTCTTCCACGCCGGGCGCGAAAGTGATGCAGACGCCGGGCGAGACGAGCTTCAATGTGGCGAGCGACTCCCAATTGGGAATGGGCAAGATGTTGTCGCGCCGCATGGAGCCGCGCCAGAGAATCTCGCGCCAGAAGAGATGCTCGAGCTCATGGGCGACGCGCTCCGCCGAGGCCTGCGTCTCCGCGCGGATGGAGCGATTGGCGTCGTCCATCACCCAGCCGATGGCGAGCGCGAGGCAAAAGCCCACAATGGCGACGAGGCGCATGATGAGGCGAATGATCAATTGCATCGGGCTTCGCTCCGGCTCTCTCCCAGCATCTCCGAGTAAAGCAGGAATCGCCTTGACCGCCAATGCGATCCGGCCGCCGCTCCGCTTCCTCTCGGGAAAATCGGGCAAAATGCCCGGCGCGACGCGGGCTCGAGCGCCCTAGGGCGCGCGGCGGGGAGCGGGCAGGATCGCGCCTCTCCCCTGCCGGGGCTTTCGGAGATTTACGATGAGACAGCCATCGATCACGGCGCGCCTGCCGTCGCGCAACGCCTTTCTGCTCGCCTTCGCCACTCTGCTGCTGGGCATGGCGCTCGCCATCGCCTGGGTCTTGGGCTTTACCCTGTTCTACCCGGACAGCGCGCTCGCCCACGCCATCCCCCGGCGTGACGATCTCATCCGCGCCCATATCGATTATCTGATGATGGCGCAGTTCGTCTTCGTCTTCGCGCTGCTGTTCCGCCAATACGCCATACGGCCGCCGATCTGGATGATCGTCTCCATCTGCTTCGGCACGTTCAACAACCCGCTGTCCTTCGCGCTGCGCGCGCTGAGGCCGAAGATCGATCCGGCGACGCTGCCGCCGGTCGAGCCGCATTTTCCGCTGATCGCGGGCGTGAGCTTCACTCTTACGACGGTCGGGTTTCTGACGGCGGCCTTTCTCGCCGTCCGCGCGGCGTGGCGGGCTGGCGACGCGTCGGCGGCGCCGACGATCGCTCGGAGCCTCGAGCGAGCGGAATAGTCAGGCTCGCTTTTCCACCTACCGGCCAATCATACGATTTCCGGTTGATCGGCACGCAGACAAAGCAACAGCCCCTTCATCCTGAGGAGGCCCCGAAGGGGCCGTCTCGAAGGATGGCCGCCGCGCCTTCTGGAGCATCCTTCGAGGCTTTTTGCGTTCCGCAAAAAGCGCCTCAGGATGAGGGGATTGTGTTTGCCGGGCCGAAACGATCATCCCGGCGACTGTATCACACCAGCCGGCTCTGCGCCTTGGCCGCCTCGATGAAGCTGGCGAAGAGCGGATGCGGCTCGAAGGGGCGTGACTTCAGCTCCGGGTGATATTGCACGCCGATGAACCAGGGATGGTCGGGAATCTCGACCGTCTCCGGCAGCACGCCATCCGGCGACGAGCCGGCGAAGGAGAGGCCATGCGCCTCCAGCCGCTCGCGATAGGCGTCGTTCACCTCATAGCGATGGCGATGGCGCTCCGAAATATCGCAGCGCCCGTAGATGGCGGCGATGCGCGAGCCGGGCTTCAAATGCGCGGGATAGGCGCCGAGCCGCATGGTGCCGCCGAGATCGCCGGTCGCGGAGCGCTGCTCCAGCGCATTGCCGCGCAGCCATTCGGTCATCAGGCCGACGACGGGCTCCTCGCAGGGGCCGAATTCGGTCGAATTGGCCTTCTCTATGCCGGCGAGAGCGCGGGCCGCTTCGATGACCGCCATCTGCATGCCGAAGCAAATGCCGAAATAGGGAACGCCGCGCTCGCGGGCGAAGCGGGCCGCGAGAATCTTGCCCTCCGCGCCGCGCTGGCCGAAGCCGCCGGGCACGAGAATGCCGTTCACATGCTCGAGATGCGCGGCCGGATCGGAGCTTTCGAACACTTCCGATTCGATCCAGTCGAGATTGACCTTCACCCGATTGGCGATGCCGCCATGCGCCAGAGCCTCGATGAGGCTCTTATAGGCGTCCTTCATGCCGGTGTATTTGCCGACGACGGCGATCGTCACCTCGCCCTCGGGATTGTTGACGCGCTGCGTCACCGCATTCCAGCGGCTCATATCCGGCTTGGGCGCGGGGTCTATGCCGAAGGCGGCGAGCACCTGCGCGTCGAGCCCGGCCGCGTGATAGGCGCGCGGCACGTCATAGATATGGGCGGCGTCGCGCGCCTCGATCACCGCATTCTCGCGAACATTGCAGAAGAGGCCGAGCTTGCGGCGCTCCTCGCGCGGGATCTCGCGATCGGTGCGGCAGAGCAGAATATCCGGCTGAATGCCGATCGAGCGCAGCTCCTTCACCGAATGCTGCGTCGGCTTGGTCTTCAGCTCGCCGGCGCTGGGGATGAAGGGCAGCAGCGTCAGATGGATATAGATGCAATGCTTCTCCGGCAGCTCATTGCCGAGCTGGCGGATCGCCTCGAAGAAGGGCTGGCCCTCTATGTCGCCCACCGTGCCGCCGATCTCGATCAGGACGAAATCGACATGGTCATTGCCCTCGAGGGCGAATTCCTTGATGGCGTTGGTGACGTGAGGGATCACCTGGATGGTCGCGCCGAGATAGTCGCCGCGCCGCTCCTTGGCGATGATGTCCTGATAGATGCGCCCGGTCGTCACATTGTCCTGGCGACAAGCGGGACGTCCGGTGAAACGCTCATAATGGCCGAGATCGAGATCGGTCTCGGCGCCGTCGTCGGTCACGAAGACCTCGCCGTGCTGGTACGGACTCATCGTGCCAGGATCGACGTTGAGATAGGGATCGAGCTTGCGCAGCCTCACCGTGTAGCCACGCGCCTGAAGCAATGCTCCGAGCACCGCTGACGCCAAGCCCTTGCCGAGTGAGGAGACCACGCCGCCGGTGATGAAGATGTACCGCGCCATGGGAGCTTACGCTTATCGCCTCTGGATCGATTCGGAAAAGACTTTTTTCGTCGGCCGGCGGAATTCCACCGGCCGTTCGCTGGCCGAAGCTGCGAAAGGCGGCCCTCGCGAGCCGCCCACGCCTCACTTCTGCTCGGCCGGAGCCTTGTCCGCGCCCTCCGGGGCTTTCGCCTCCGGCTCCTTCGCGCCTTCCGTCGCCGGAGCGGCGGCGGGCGACTCTGCGGCCGGCGGCGTCGCGCCCTGGCGCTGCTGCTGGACGCGCTGCAGCTGGTCGAAGATGCTCTCTTTCTTCTCGGCCGGAGCCGGCGTCGAGGCGCCGGCTGCCGGCGCCCCGGCCGCCGGAACTTCCTTCAGCTCCAGCTTGGCGGGATCGAGCCCTTCGCCGCTGCCGCGCTCCCAGGCCGGAAGAACGGTGAGCGCGATGCTCGTCAGAAAGAAGATGGCGCCCAGAATGCCGGTGGCGCGGGTGACGGCGTTGGCCTGGCCGCGGCCCGTGAACAGGCCGCCGCCTCCGCCAATGCCGAGCGCGCCGCCCTCCGACTTTTGGTAGAGGATCAGCACGACGAGAGCGACCACCACCATCAGGTGGATGACGATGATAACCTGCTGCATGAACCGCTGTCTCCCGGCGCCCGGTTTCCGCCCGCCCCGCGGCCCGCGCATGTTCTTGTCGCGGGCCTTCTACACCAATTGCGCGGGCCTAGGGAAGGGGCGGCGACGGCCGCCCGATCAATAGGCCTTGCCGTCCTGGCCCTTCCAGCCGCTCGGGGCTTGATCGAAGCGCGTCTCGTCCTTGAATTCGATCGTGGCGCCCGGCTCGATATATTGCCGGCCCTTGATTTCCTGATTGGAGACGGTCGTCGAAAAATATTTGCTGGCCGAGCAGCCCTCCTTCACGGCCCCGGCCTCATCCGGCTTGCAATCGAGATTGGCGCCCTTGGGGAATTCCGCCGTGCCGGTGAAGTAGAATTCGACGGCCTTATGGCCGGCGCCCTCGACGTCCAGCTGCCAGAAACGCGACACCTCGAATTTGACCACCTTGACGTCGGGATCGAACTTCTGCTTCAGCCGATTCTCGAACACCGAGCGGGCGTTGTCGGCGGTCGGATCGCAGGAGAACAGGCAAAAGGCCTCGGCGCGGCCGGCGGTGAGCGCGGTCGCGAGCAGAGCGGCCGCCACGATCTTCGATTTCGACATGAAACGCGTCTCCTCTTTTCGTTTTTTCCTTCGCTCCCGCCGAAAGAGATCGGCGCGAAGCGGGGCTCCTTATGGGGCTCGGAACGCAGGCTGCACGGCCGTCGCGATCCCGGCAAGCCGGCCGCCTCGGACAGATTGTCGCATCACGATGGATTTCTCCGCGATGTTGCCTTGCGGCGGCGCGCGCCTTATTGACGGCGCAACCCCGAGAACCAGAGATAGAGAGGATTTCATGGCCGCCTACAAGCTCCTTCTCCTGCCTGGCGACGGCATCGGCCCGGAAATCATGGCCGAGGCCGAAAAGCTCATCGCCTTTCTGAGCGCCGCCGGCGTCGCCTCTTTCGAGACGGAGAAGGGCCTCGTCGGCGGCTCCGCCTATGACGCCCATGGACAGGCGATCAGCGAATCCGACATGGCCCTCGCTCAGAGCGCCGACGCCGTGCTGCTGGCCGCCGTCGGCGGTCCGAAATGGGACGGCGTGCCCTATGACGTGCGCCCGGAGGCGGGCCTGCTGCGCCTGCGCAAGGATCTCGCCCTTTTCGCCAATCTGCGCCCCGCCATCTGCTATCCGGCGCTGGTCGACGCCTCCTCGCTGAAGCCCGAGCTCGTCGACGGCCTCGACATCATGATCGTGCGCGAATTGACCGGCGGCGTCTATTTCGGCGAGCCCAAGGAGATCACCGATCTCGGCAATGGCCAGAAGCGCGGCGTCGACACGCAGGTCTATGAGACCTATGAGATCGAGCGCATCGCCCGCATCGCCTTCGAGCTCGCCCGCAAGCGCTCCAACAAGGTCACATCGTCCGAGAAGGCCAATGTGATGAAGTCCGGCCTGCTGTGGCGCGAGGTGGTGACGGCCCTGCACGCCCGCGAGTATTCCGATGTGCAGCTCGAGCATATGCTCGCCGACGCGCTCGGCATGCAGCTGGTGCGCCGGCCCAAGCAGTTCGACGTGATCGTCACCGACAATCTCTTCGGCGATCTGCTGTCGGACGTCGCCTCCATGCTGACCGGCTCGCTCGGCATGCTGCCCTCCGCCTCGCTCGGCGGGGAAGACGCCGCCACGGGCAAGCGCAAGGCGCTCTATGAGCCCTGCCACGGCTCCGCGCCGGACATCGCCGGCAAGGCGCTCGCCAATCCGATCGCCATGATCGGCTCGCTGGTGATGGCGCTGCGCTATTCCTTCGGCCTGATCCCGGCCGCCGATGCGATCGACAAGGCGATCGCCGATGTGCTGGCCGCCGGCCTGCGCACGGCCGACATCGCCGGCCCGAACGACAAGCCGGTCTCCACCAGCCAGATGGGCGACGCGATTCTGGCGGAGCTGAAGAAGACGTTGGGGTGAGGGGATTCGGTCCTATGCGAGATGGAACGCGCCTCGGCGCGTTCCATGCCGTTCCGCCTGTTTCAGCAGCAATGGCTTGGCAATAATAGACATTCGTTTTTTTTTGAGACGCATGGTTCGTGGTAGAATATCCATGCCGAGTGAGCTTGGAGGGTTCGCATGACCGCCGACTTCGCCCCGCGCCTCGATGTTCTGCCTCCGCCGCAGCGCCGGCTCTGGGACCGCCGCGCGCGCGATCTACGGGACGCAATTCAATCCACAGAGCACGCTGAAAGCCCTGTCTTATTTCGAGGACGGCAATCTTCGCCGCTTGTCGCAGCCGGTTAGAGATCGTCTCGCGAAAGCCGCGCGCGACGTCGATCTCGACCGCTTGCCCGATCGGGAAGGACCGCGATGAAGACTATTCCGTTCACGCCTGAAACCGAAGCTCTCGCGCGTCGCCTCATATGGTTCGAAGAGCCGAGCGAAGCTTTGTCCGACCGTTTTCGCTTCGTGGCCTATGCGGCGGCGCGAGCGACCCACGAGGACATGAAGCTCCTGCGTCGATTCCTGAACGACGACGATCTGCGCGAGGCGCTCGATCACGCGCCGCCGGGGATCATCGATCCACGTTCTTGGGCCTATTGGAACTCCAAGCTCGGGCGCTATCCCGCGCCGCCGCTGCCGAAGCGTCGCTTTGGCTGAGGAAAACGGTCACGCGCTGTTCGTCGCGGAAAGCGAGCCTGAAGGCTCGCGGTCCGAAGCGCTTCCTGGAACGCGAGCCTTCAGGTTCGCCTTCACCTCCGCCCTTATCGGCTCCAGCTCCTCCTCCGTGAACGTCTCCTTGTCGAGCAGGCGCTTCGCCGTCTCCTCATGCACGTTCGCGCATTCCTTCAAAATTCGCGACGCGCGCAAAAAAGCCTCTTCCACCAGCTCCCGCACGGCGCGGTCGATGCGCGCGCTGGTCTCCTCGCTCGCGTCGGAGCGCTGGCCGAGATCGGCGATGTCGAGATAGCGCGGCCGCTCGGCGATATAGGAGGCTTGGCCGACCGCGGGCTCCATGCCGTAGCGCGTCGCCATGGAGCGCGCCATTTCGGTCGCGCGCTGCAGATCGTCGGCGGCGCCGGTCGTCGCCTCGTGAAACACATTCATCTCCGCGGCGCGGCCGCCGAGCAGAACCGTCATGCGATTCATCAGCTCCGAGCGCGTCATCAGATAGCGGTCCTCGGTCGGCATTTGCATCGTGTAGCCGAGCGCGCCCATGCCGCGCGGAATGATCGAGACCTTCTTGATCGGGTCCATGTCCGGCAGCGCCATTGCGACGATCGCATGGCCCATCTCGTGATAGGCGACGATGCGCCGCTCGCGCGGATGCAGCAGCCGATTGCGCTTCTCCGGCCCGGCGATCACCCGCTCGATCGCCGAGGTAAAATCGTCCGGCGTCACCGAGACCGCGCCGCGGCGCGTCGCCAGAGTCGCCGCCTCATTGACGAGATTGGCGAGATCGGCGCCGGTGAAGCCCGGCGTCATCGCCGCGATCTGCGTGGGATCGACATCGGCGCCGAGCTTTATCTTGCGCAAATGCACGTTCAATATCGCAGCGCGGCCGATCTTGTCCGGCCGATCGACCGAAATCTGCCGATCGAAGCGCCCCGCGCGCAGCAGCGCGGGATCGAGCACCTCGGGCCGATTGGTGGCGGCGAGCAGCACGACGCCGGCGCTCGGATCGAATCCGTCCAATTCGGCGAGCAATTGATTGAGCGTCTGCTCCTTCTCGTCATGGCCGCCGGAAAGGCCGGAGATTCCGCGCGCGCGGCCGAGCGCGTCCAATTCGTCGATGAAGATGATGCAAGGCGCGGAGGCGCGCGCTTGCGCGAACAGATCGCGCACGCGCGCGGCGCCGACTCCGACGAACATCTCCACGAATTCCGAGCCGGTGATGGAGAAGAAGGGGACGCCCGCCTCGCCCGCCACCGCGCGGGCGAGCAGAGTCTTGCCGGTGCCGGGCGGGCCGACGAGAAGAATGCCTTTGGGGACGCGCGCGCCCAGGCGCCCATAGGTCTTGGGGTCCTTCAGAAAGGCAACGATCTCCTGCAATTCCGCCTTCGCCTCGTCGACGCCGGCGACATCGGCGAAGCCGACCTTCACATCCGTCTCGACGAAAATCTTGGCCCGGCTCTGGCCGATCTGCATGACCGAGCCGAGGCCCTGCGTCATGCGATGCGACAAATAGCTCCAGACGAGAAAGAACAGCGCGATCGGCACGACCCAGGAGAGCAGAGTCGAGACCCAAGTGTTCTCGACGATTCCCGAATATTTGACATTCGCCGCCTCGAGCTCTGCGGCGACGTCGGTCGGCACGCGCACGGCGACGATCTGCTTGCGTCCGTCCTTCATCGGCTCCTTGAGCGTCGCGCGCATCATGTCGGCGCCGACCTCGACCGAGGCGATCTTGCTGTCGCGCAGGAGGGTCTGAAGCTCGCTATAGGGGACGACCTCGGTCTGCCGATAGACCGTCCACATCTGCTGCAATATCAGCACGCCGATCAGCGCCAGCAGAAAATAGGCGAGATGAAAAGACCAGGCTTTGTCCTTCTGGGGCTGCTCCATCGGTCTCGCCTCATCGTCGCCAGAGCTCCGCGCGCATGCGCAAGAGAGACCAGGCGCGCGGAAAGAAATATAGGAGCCGCCGCGAGCTTATCCATCGGCGCGCATGCGCAGCCCGCTCTCGGCTATTTGCGCGCGGCGGAGCGTTTGGGCGCGCCTCGCGCAGCCTTTTTTTGGGGGCGAGCTTCTAGCGCCGGCGGAATGCTCACTCTCTGCGCCGCGACTTCCTCGACCGCGCTTTCTGGCGCGAGGCAGGCGGCGAGCACGCGCTCGATCAGCGGACGCATCGTCGCTTCATCGGCGTTCTGAAGCGCCTCCACGCCGAGAACATGACGCAATATGGAGATTCCGAAGAGGCAGGCGCTGAAGAGCGTGGCGCGCTCCAGCGCCGCCGGCCCGTCGAGCGTCGCGGCGATAGGACCAACGAACTCCGGCAGGCTGAGCGCGCGCAGCACCTCGCGCGCTTGCGGATTGGTCATGGAGCGCACGACGATCTGCAGCGTCTCATTCTCGCGCTCACGGAACAGGTCCTCGGCATATTGCGCGCCGAGGCTGCGCCCCTCCGCGACAATCTGCCGCTCCCTTTCTCCCGAGGCCGTCAGCGCCGCCGCAAAGAGCTGCTCCTTGGAGCCGAAGGCGCGGTGGACGAGCGCGACATCCACGCCGACCTCGGCCGCTATGTCGCGCAGCTTGACGTCCTCATAGGAAGCCGAGCCGAAGCGCACGAGCGCCGCCTGGAGAATGCGCTCGCGCGTCTTCTCTCCGCCGCGGCTTTCTTTCCGCTTCGCCCGCATTTCGAAATCCTTCCCGCCCATACGCGCGCAAAATATGCGCGCGTCGCCGAGGGTCAATCGGATATGCGGCTCGCCGGCTCAACATCGTTGACTTTTTTCGAGTCTCACGTATTTTCTACCTCGTTCTGCGCTGCTGGAGCGAGCGCGACGATATTTCGATCGGCGATCACTTTCGAAGCCGTCATTGCAGCACGCCAAATGAGAGCGCAGCCGATTCCGCGAGGTTTTTCGGCGCCGTCGCTTTCATCTGGAGCGTCGATCATTCCATCGAGCGTCGCTACAATGAAGAAGGACGAGATGAAAGGACGCATTCACCTTCTCGACCCCGATCGACCGGACGAGGCGCTCGAGGTCGACATCATCGCCCATGACGAGGCTGTGCTTTCGGTCGGCGTGCCGAACACGCATGTCAGCTTCGATCTCTTGCGCCAGGACGCGAGCGCGCCCTATCGCGGCGTGCTCGGCGGGCGCAGCTTCCTTTTCACGCCGCCTGCCCCGCGTCGCCGCTCGCCGGCGCGCGAAGCCTCGCCCGCCGCCGCCCCCAAAAAGCGAACGCTCCAGAAGAGCTGAGCCGGCGAAAGGCGGCGGTCCTTCAATGGCCGCCGCGCGCCGCCGCCTCGAGAAAATCCTCGAGCGCGCGAATATAATCCATATCCTCCAACGCTCTGCGCTTCTCGGCGGCGACCCGAGCGGCGAGCGCGGCGCGATGAACGCGGTCGCGCCCCAGCCGCACGGCGATCTCGACATAATGATCGAGCGAGGAGGCGACGGTCTCCTCGCAGCCGATGCGGCGCAGAATCGCGGCCGTATGCCGCCCGCGCATGAATGCGCCCTGCAATGTCACGATGGGACGATCGGCGCCGAGAAGATCGAGCGTCGAGCGGCCGCCCGACCAGCCGGGCGTGTCGAGAATGACATCCGAGGCGGCCGCCGTCGCAATGAAGAGCTCCTGCGGCATTTGCGGCAGAATGACGCAATGATCTTCCGCGGAGAGTCCCGCGTCGGCGAAGACGCGCTGCATCCGCGCGCGGAAGACGGACGTCACCTCCTCGCTCTTGGCGAAAGCGATGAAGAGGAATTTGCACGGTCCAATCGCCGCGGCGATGCGCGGATAAACGGAATCATAACAGGGCAGATATTTGTAGAGCGCCTGTCCCGAGAAGAAGATCGGCGCGTGCGGCTCGGCGTCGAAGAGCGAGCGATCGAGCTTTTGCAGCGCGAGCGTCTCCGCCGTGTAATGCAGGCCGAGATTGGGCATGAGCGCGAGACGCTCGGCATAGAAGCGCTCGGCGCCTTCGGGCTCCATCAGCGCGCTCGACAGAAAATGGTCGATCGTCGGCATGCCGCTCGTCTCCGGCTGGCCCCAGGCCATGCATTGCACGGGCGCGAGACGCTGCGCCGCCAGCCAGCCCGACACGGGATCCATGCCGATCTCGGGATAGAGCAGAACATGCGGCGCCGCGGCGACAATGGCCTCGCGCCAGCCTTCCGGCGTCGAAGGCTCGCGCGGAAATTGATCGCAGGCCTGCGCGGCGCGAATCGTCTCGGCGTCCTCGGTCTTGCCGGTATGGAAGCCGATGATCTCGAAACGCGCGCGATCGAGCTTCTCGATCCAGCTCTCGAGAAAAAGACGGAACACGGTGTGGCGGCAGAAGAATCCGCTGACGATTCCGACGCGAATGCGCTCGCCCTCCGCCGGCGGCGGCGCGAGCGGCGCGGCGGGATGCGCCTGCGCGAGCGTGCGGCAGGCGAATTCGCCATAGAGCGTCTGCAATTGGCGATCGTCCTCGCCCTGATAGGGAAGGAAGAAGGGCTGCGTCGCAGAGACGGCCGGCGCGAGCGCGGCGGCGATCTCCGCGTCCTGCGCGGAAGCGGCGAGCGCGGCGAGCGCCTGCGCATAGCGCGCGCGACGAATGGCGACCTCCTCCTGCGTCCCATAGAGGATCGGCAGCTCCGCCATGCACAGCGCGATGCGCGCCCGGCCATGGCCGGGATCGGCCGCGATGGCCGCGCGATGGCGCGCCACCGCGTCATCGGTGCGTCCTTCGAGATGCAGCAGGCAGCCGAGATTATAATGCGCGTCGGAAAGATCTGGCTTCAGCGCCAGCGCGCTCTCATAGCAGACGATCGCCTCGGCATGGCGGCCGAGCTCCTGCAGCACGACGGCGAGATTGTTCCAATAATTGGCGTCGCCGGGCGCGAGGCGCACGGCGACGGCGAGATGCGCGGCGGCCTCGCTCCAGCGGCCGCGCCGCATCAGCCAGCGGCCGAAATTGCCCTGCGCCTCGACGAGCCGCGGCTCGAGCTCTATGGCGCGCAGAAAGGCCGCCTCCGCCTGCGCGGCGGGGCCGATCTCCGCCAGCGCATTGGCGAGATTGTACCAGATGACGGCCTGATCCGGCGCGCATTGCGCGGCCTCGGCGTAATGCCGGGCGGCGTCGGCGCCATGGCCGAGCTCCATCAGCGTGCTGGCGAGATTGCAATGCAATGCGCCGGAGTCCGGCCGCAGCGCGACCGCGGCGCGATAGTCCACGACCGCCTCCTCGAGCCGCCCCAGCGCGCGCAGAGCGAGCGCGCGGCTGTTGTGATGGATCGCCTGTCCAGGCGCCAGGGCCATCGCCTCGCCGATCAAGGCGAGGCCCGTCTCGGGCGCGCCGCGCTCCGCCTCCAGCAGGCCGAGAAGATGCAGGCTGTCGGCATGCTTCGGCCAGCGATCGAGAACGCCGCGATAGAGCGCCGCGGCCTCGTCGATCGCTCCCGCCTCATGGCGCGCGCGCGCCTGTCGAAAAGCCGAATCCGGCGTGATGTCGTTCATGCGTGCGAGTGATCCACGAATCGGGCCGAGCCGTGCATTGGGACTATCTCGGACGCCAGTGTTGCGCCATCTTATTCGCCGTGTTTCCGAACGGCGAATGATAGCGCCATCCTCTCCGGCCGCCGCCGCGCTAAATGTCGTGTCGATGCGTCATTCGTCACGACGCCGAATGCAAGCCTCGGTAGGCTGCGCGCCAGCGGCGCTCGCCGTGAGAGTGAGAGGTCCCATGGACGCGCTCCAGCCGAATGCGACGCCACGTTGGGAATGGCGCATCTTCGGCGCCGATCTCGCGGCGCTGGAAAGCCGGCTCGGCTCGCCGACGAGCCTGCCGCGCCGCAGCGACGAGACCTATCTGCTGAACGCGCTGACGCCGCATTCCGCGAAGATTCGCGACGAGGCGCTCGAGGTGAAGCGTCTGCTGCGCGTCGACGATGGGCTGGAATTATGGGAGCCGGCCTTTCGCGCGCCCTTTCCGATGACGGCGGAGCGTCTCTGCGCAGCCGCCACGGCCCTGGCGCTGCCGCTGCGCCATCTCGATCGCGCCGCCTATGACGAGGCGCATTTTCTCGCGGAGATCGTCGCGCCCTGCCCCGCGCTGCGCGCCGTCGCGGTGCGCAAGTCTCGGCTGCGCTTCTCCTTTCGCGGCTGCGCGGCGGAATTCGTGCGAATGCAGATCGGCCCCGCGCCGATGGAGAGCGTCGCGCTGGAGAGCGAGGACGAGCGACGCCTCGCCGAAGCGCTCGCCGCGCTCGACGCCGATCCGCGGCTCAATGTGAATTTTCCCAAAGGCGTCGAGCGCGCCGCCGCTCTGGCGATCTGAAGCAGGAGGAGGAAGGAATGGGCGTCGAGATCGAGCGAAAGTTTCTGGTCACGCGCGAGCTGTGGCGGCCGCGCAACGACGGCGTCGCCTTTCGCCAGGGCTATCTCTCGCGCGCCGAGGATCGCGTGGTACGCGTGCGTATCGCCGGCGGCGCCGCCTTTTTGACGATCAAGGGCCGAACCTCCAACGTCACCCGCTCCGAGTTCGAATATCCCATTCCCGTCGAGGATGCGCAGATCATGCTCGATCGCCTCTGCGAGCGGCCGCTGATCGAGAAGACGCGCTATGAGGAAGTGTTCGGCGGCCATATCTGGACCGTGGACGTGTTCCTGGGCGAGAATGACGGGCTCATCATCGCCGAGATCGAGCTCGGCTCCGAGGAGGAGAACTTCGACCGCCCCGGCTGGCTCGGCCGCGAGGTCTCGGGCGATCCACGCTATTTCAACTCTGAATTGTCGAAGCGGCCCTTCGGCTATTGGGATGCGCCATAACGGCTCCGAGCCCCCGCTTCGACAAAGCCCCCGGAAATCGGCTAAAGATCGCTCTCCCTCGAGAAAGCGAATCAAAAGCCCATGACCATCCGCCTGCACACGGGCGACCTGCCGGACGGCGCCGATCTCGGCCCCGTCGTCGCCATAGACACGGAAACGCTCGGCCTCAATCCGCATCGCGACCGGCTCTGCCTCGTCCAGCTCTCCGGCGGCAACGGCGACGCCGATCTCGTGCGCATCGCGCCGGGCCAGACCACGGCGCCCAATCTGACGCGCATGCTCGCCGATCCGAAGGTGCTGAAGCTCTTCCATTTCGCGCGCTTCGACATCGCCATTCTGGCCAAGACCTTCGGCGTGATGGCGGAGCCCGTCTATTGCACCAAGATCGCCTCCAAGCTCATCCGCACCTACACGGATCGCCATGGGCTGAAGGATCTCGTGCGCGAATTGCTCGGCGTCGAAATCTCCAAGCAGCAGCAATCCTCCGACTGGGGCGCGGCGACGCTCTCGGACGCGCAGCTCGCCTATGCGGCCTCGGACGTGCTCTATCTCCATGCGCTGCGCGAGAAGCTCGACGCCATGCTGGCGCGCGAGGGCCGCGCCGATTTCGCGGCCCGCTGCTTCGAGTTTCTGCCGACGCGCGCGCGGCTCGATCTCGCGGGCTGGCCGGAGACCGATATTTTCTCGCATGAGTGACGCCTCGAATTCGCCATGCGGCCGGCGTTATCTCGCGGCGGCGGCGGAGCGTTTTCGAGCGTGGGCCGGAACCCGGATCGAGGATGACGCGCAGAATTGGCGGGCAGAATTAGAATGAACGACGCCTCGTCGCAGACCGACAGACGCGATCGGCTCGCCTCCATCATCGCGCCGAGACGCGACGCCATTCCGCAGGCGCGGCGCCATTCCCAGCGCGTCGCCCGGCTGCGGCGCTGGCTGCTGTGGGGCAGCGGCGCGATCGTCGCCGCCGTGGCCGTGGGCGTGGCGCTTCATTCTCTGCGCTTTCTGCCGGCGGATCTGCGCTTCTCACGCATCGCCATGCAGGGCACGCGCATCACCATAGAGAGCCCCAAGCTCGTCGGCTATCGCAAGGACGGCCGCCCCTATGAGCTGCGCGCCCGCACCGGCATTCAGGATATCGCCAAGCCCGATATGTACGAGCTGGAGCAGCTCGAGGTGCATATACAGAGCGACAATGAGACCAATGTCGTGCTGACGGCGGAACATGGCCTCTATGACGCCAGGGTCGACCGCGCCGATCTCTCCGGCGGCGCGCGCGTCGTCGACGGCAAGCATTATGATTTGCGCACGGAAGCCGCGGTCATCGATTTTCGCGGCAATATCGTCACCTCCGACCATCCGACCAGACTGACGCTGGACAAATCGGTGGTGACGTCGCAATCGGTCGAATTTTCGCAGAACGAGCGGCGCGCGACATTCTCCGGCGCAGTGCATACGACGCTTCCCGGCGACGACGACGCTGGCGCGGCGGAAGGATCGTCTCCATGAAAATGATCGCCAACAAAATAATCACGTTGAAAGTGATTCCCGTCTTCACGGCCGCGCTTCTGGCCGCAGCGCCGCTCGCCGCCAAAGGCCGCTCCGGCGGCATTCTCCCTGGCGCGAGCGCCAAGGACCCGGTCGACATAGACGCGGGCAAGCTCGACTATTTCGACAAAGAACAGAAGCTCGTCTATTCGGGCAGCGTCGTCGTCGTGAACGGCCCTTCCACGCTGAAGGCCTCGCGCCTCATCCTGCTGCTCGACAAGCCGCAGCAGAACCAGGAGAGCAACGGCGGCAGCGACCGCGTTCGCCACATAGACGCCGAAGGACCGGTGACTCTGGTCTCCAAGGATCAGATCGGCACGGGCGATCGCGGCAGCTACGACCGCAGCGAGAACAAGGTCTATCTCTTCGGCAATGTGACGCTCACCCAGGGCGACAGCGTCGTGAAGGGCGACAAGCTCATCTATGACACATCGACCGGCCAGGCGACTGTCGTGGAGAAGCCCGGCCAGCGCGTGCGCAGCATCTTCACGCCCAGCGAGGCCAAATCCAACGAGGCCAAGCCCAACGACGCCAAGAGCGAGAAGAAGGAGAAGAAGGAGCCCGCTCCCGCCGCCGAGCGCCGCGCCGACTGAGCGCGCTCAGCGCCGATACACGCCGACCAGCGCCGTCTCCTCGAGCAGGACCTCATTGGCGGCGCGCTCCACCTCGAGACAGCTCGGCTCCTTGCGCGCGACGGCCAGCGAGGCCGTGGACAAGGCGAGCAGCCGGAAACGATAGCGATGCGCGCCATGGCGCGGCGGCGGACATGGCCCGCCATAGCCGGAGCCCTCGAAATCATTGATCCCCTGCGAGAAGCCGCGCTGCGGCCCTGGACGCCCGGCGCCTTCCGGCAGTCCTGTGGCGTCGCGCGAGAGATCATAGACCGCCCAATGGCGCCAGACGCCGGCCGGCGCGTCTGGATCATCGCAGAGCAGCACGAAGCTCTTGGTCTGCGCGGGCGCGCCGCTCCAGCTCAGCGGCGGCGAGACATTGGCTCCGTCGCATGTGTATTTGCGCGGTATCTCCTCCCCATGGGCGAAGGCCGACGATAGCAGCCGCATATTACGCTCCTGTCGTGAATTTCTCCGCCGGCGCGACAGCGAGGCCGAGCGCCGCGGCGACGGCGGCGTTGACGATCTCCCCGCGCGCCACTGTGAGGCCGGCGGAAAGATGCGGATCGTCACGCAAGGCGCCGATCCCTTTGTCGGCGAGCGCGAGCACGAAAGGCAGAGTCGCGCTGGCGAGCGCGAATGTGGAGGTGCGCGGCACGGCGCCCGGCATGTTGGTCACGCAATAATGCACGACGCCATCGACGACATAGGTGGGATCGGAATGCGTCGTCGGCCGCGATGTCTCGCAGCAGCCGCCTTGATCGATCGCCACATCGACGATGACGGAGCCGGCCTTCATGCCCGCGACCATGCCGCGGCTGACGAGCTTGGGCGCCGCAGCGCCCGGAACCAGCGCCGCGCCTATGACGAGATCGGCGCGCCGCACCAGCTCCGCTATCGCCGTCGGCGTCGAGAATATGGTGCGCGGCGCATTGCCGAAGCGCGCCGAGAGGCGCCGCAGCGGCTCGGCGCCGCGATCGGCGACGATGACGCTCGCGCCCATGCCGAGCGCGATCATCGTCGCCTGCGTTCCGACGGTCCCGGCGCCGAGAATCAGCGTCTCCGCCGGCGGCGCGCCCGGCGCGCCGGAGAGCAGCACGCCGCGCCCGCCCATGATCTTCTCGAGGCAGCGCGCGCCCGCCTGCGGCGCCAGCCGCCCGGCGATCTCCGACATGGGCGTCAGAAGCGGCAGACCGCCGAAGGGCGAGGTCACGGTCTCGTAAGCGATGCAGATCGCGCCGGAGCGCATGAGATCGAGCGCCTGCGCGCGATCGGCGGCGAGATGCAGATAAGCGAACAGCAGCTGCCCCGGCCGCAATCGCGCGCGCTCCTGCGCCAGCGGCTCCTTCACCTTCACGATGAGATCGGCGGTGGCGAAAATCGCCTCCGGCCCTTCTGTCAGCGCGGCGCCCGCAGTCTGAAAATCGCCGTCCGAAATGCCGGCGCCGACGCCGGCGCCGCTCTCCACCATGACGAAATGCCCGCGCTGCACGAGCTCGTAGACTCCCGCCGGGGTCAGCGCGACGCGAAACTCATTGTCCTTGATTTCCTTGGGCGCGCCGACGCGCATCGGGCTCTCCGATCATGCGAGCGGCGAGAAGCGATCGAGAATCTCGATCACCTCCGCATCCTCGATCTGGCGAAAATTCTCGTAGAAGAAGCCGATCGCGCCGAAGCTCCGATAATCCTCGAGGCAGACGATCGCATCGGCCTCGTGGCGCAGCGCTACGAGCGCATCGGTGGGCGCGACGGGAATGGCGAGAATGAGCCTGCGCGGCTGCAGCGCGCGAACCGCGCGCAACGCCGCGCGCGTCGTCGCGCCGGTCGCGACGCCGTCGTCGACGACGACAGCGAGCTTGCCGACGACATCCGGCCGCGCCCGCCCGCGCAGATAAGCGCCGCGCCGTCTCTCGAGCTCGGCGCGCTCACGCGCGCAGACGGAATCGAAGACGGCTTCCGTCACTTCCGCGGCGTCGATCACATCCTCATTGCGCACGATGATCGGCGCGCCGCCATTGGCGATCGCGCCCATCGCCAGCTCCGGCTGATAGGGAACGCCGATCTTGCGCACCAGCACGAGATCGAGCGGCGCCTTCAGCCTTTCGGCGATATGCGCGGCGACGGGAACCCCGCCGCGCGGCAATGCATAGACGACGCAAGCTTCGCCGACATGCGCGGCGAGCGCATCGGCGAGGCGGCGACCTGCGTCGTCACGATCTCGAAACGGCATGGCTCGCCTGCTCCGGCGCGGATGCGCGACGCCTTCGATATAGTCGGCCGCCGCCGCGATGCGAGGGCGCGCTCACGACGGCGCGCGCTCGCCGAGCGGCCGCACTGCGCTCGCTTGCGGGCCATCCTCCGCGTCTTCAGGCACATAGCGCACGCGATCGCCACGCTCGAGCGCATCGAAGCCCGCGCCTTCGACGCTATTGCGGTGAAAATAGAGTTCACGTCCATCCGCGCTTTCTAAGAATCCATAGCCATCCTCGCGCATCAGCCGGCGCACGACGCCGAGCGCGGGCTCGGCATGCTGCTTCACATGGCCCTCGAGGCGCCGCACCTGATCCTGCAGCCGACGCCGCGCGCGCTTGAAAGCGTCATTGATCGCGAAATCGAAATCCTGATAGCGCTCGTCCTGCGGCGGCGTGCGCTCGACGATCGCCTCGCGCCCATCCGGCAGAGCGAGACGAATGTTGATCTCATATTGCCCGCCCGTGTGATGACGCGCGCTCGGCGCCTTGACCACGATGCGGCAAGCGGTGACGCGGCCGAAACGCGTCTCCAGCTCGTCGATCTGATGCGCGATGCGCGCCTGCGCCTGTGGCGAGGCCTCCATGCCCTGAAAGTCGATTTCCGGCGTCGTCTGCATGGCCGAGCCTCCGTTCTGGTGACGCGAATTTCGTCGCCGCTCGCGAGAGCGGCGCGATAGATAGATAGGGCGTGCCGAGGAGTCGCGCCGCCGGCGGAAGGATGCGCATCATGACGACGCCCATCGCCGAGTTCGAGATCGCCGTCGGGCCGCGCCGGCTCGGCGGCTCGCTCGCAGTTCCAGAAGATGCGCAGGGCTCGATAATCTTCGCGCATGGCTCGGGCTCGTCGCGCTTCAGCCCGCGCAATCGCTTCGTCGCGGCCGCGCTGCGCGAGAGGCGCCTCGCGACATTGCTGATGGATCTGCTGAGCGAGGAAGAAGCCGAGGACCGCCGCAACGTCTTCGACATTCCCTTGCTGGCCAGCCGCGTCGTCGAGGCGATCGACTGGGCCACGATCGAGCCACTGCTCCGCAATCTGCCGATCGGCCTCTTCGGCGCCAGCACGGGCGCGGCTGCAGCTCTCGTCGCGGCAGTGGAACGGCCGCAAAAGGTGAAAGCGATCGTCTCGCGCGGCGGACGCCCCGATCTCGCGGGCCACGCGCTAGAGCATGTGCGCGCGCCGACTCTGCTCATCGTCGGCGGACTCGATTTCGAAGTTCTTAATCTCAATCGCATCGCGGCGAGACGCTTGGCCGACGCACGGCTCGACGTCGTGCTAGGCGCGACACATTTGTTCGAGGAGACTGGAACTCTGGAGCAGGCGGCCGCGCTCGCGGCGGAATGGCTGGCCGAGAAATTGGCGCGGCGCGATCGAAGCGAGAGGTTCGCATGACCACGCTGGCCGAGACGCAACCTCATCTGAAGCGTCTCTTCGAGCGCATCGATCTCGCGCCGCGGCCGATCGGCGTCGAAACGCGCCACGCGCTCGAGCATTGGCGCGCCTCGCGCCGCGGCGTCGCGCCGACTTTCGCCGATGTCGTCGCCGATCTGCGCAATGGCGGCTTCGCCTTTCGCGCCGTGCCGGACGCCCGCGATTATGAGATCGTGATCGGCGCCAAGGCGGTGGCGCCGCTGCTCGGCGCCGTCGCGGAAGGCGCGCGCTTGAGCGAGGCGCCCAACCGTCGCGGCGCCGTGCGCCTGCGTCGTCTCTTCGATGAAGCCCTGCGCATCGGCGAGCCCGCACTCGTGGAATTCACGCTCGTCGAGAAAGGCCGCGACCGCGCCGGCGTCGAGCTGCTCGCAGCGCCGCTCGCGCTCGCCGATGGCGCGCTCGGCGCCGTGCTCGGCGCTCTGAACATTCAACGCTATGAGGCGCCGGCGCCGGCGCGTGAGCCGCCGCCTCCGGCGACAGACGAGGCGATCGTGCTGTTCGCGCTCGGCTCCAGCCGCGCGCTCGGCGAGCGCGTCGCGCGCGAGCTCGCGATCACGCTCTCGCCGCATGAGGAGCGCCGCTTCGAGGATGAGGAGCGCAAGACGCGGCCGCTCGTCGGCGTGCGCGACAAGGACGTCTATGTCCTCTCGAGCCTCGAGGGCGAGACGGGCGACAGCGGCGCCGACAAGCTCTTGCGCCTTCTCTTCTTCGTCGGCGCGCTGCGTGACGCCGGCGCCGCGCGCGTCACCGCCGTCACGCCCTATCTCTGCTATGCGCGCAAGGATCGCCGCACCAAGCCGCTCGACCCTGTAGCCACGCGCTATGTCGCGCAATTGCTGGAGGCGATCGGCGCCGATCGCATCGTCACGATCGACGCGCATAATATCGCGGCTTTCGAAAACGCCTTTCGCATAGAGGCCGTCGCGCTCGACGCGCAGGAGCTGCTCGCGCGCTATTTCGCGCAGCGGCTCGGCGCCGAGCCGGCGGCGGTCGTCTCGCCCGATCTCGGCGGCGAGAAGCGCGCCGAGCTGTTCCGCCAGCGCCTCGAGACCATGCTCGCGCATCCTGTGGCGAAGGGCTTCATGGACAAGCATCGCAGCATGGGCGAGATCGCCGGCGAGATTTTCGCCGGCGACGTGGCCGGCCGCACAGTGGTCATTCTCGATGATCTCATCAGCAGCGGCGGCACGATGGCGCGCGCCGCGCGCGCCTGCCGCGCCAATGGCGCGACGCGCATCTTCCTCGCCGCGACGCATGGCCTCTTCGCGCGCGACGCCGAGAACGCGCTGCGCGAGGCGCCGATCGAGGAGATCGTCGTCACCGACACGGTCGCGCCGAGCGAGGCCGTGGCGCTACGCTTGCGCGGGCGGCTGGTGACGCTCGGCGTCGCGCCGCTGCTCGCCGAGGCGATCGCGCGCCTCCATGGCGGCGGCTCCATAGACGAATTGCTCGACACTGGTCCGAAAGGCGCGCCATGACCGCAAATGCTCTCTTCGTCGATCTCTATGAGATCGCCATGCTCCGCGCCTATTTCGAGCTCGGCATGGCGGAGCGCCGCGCCACATTCGGCCTCTTCGTGCGGCGACTTCCGCCGGCGCGCAATTTCCTGCTCGCCTGCGGCCTCGCCGATGTGCTGAAAGAGCTGCAGGAGCTGCGCTTCGAAGAAGGTGACTTGCGCTATCTCTCATCGCTCGGCTTCGGGCGCGAATTTCTCGACTGGCTCGCGCGATTTCGCTTCACCGGCGACATTCGCGCGCTGCCGGAGGGCACGCCCTTCTTCGCCAATGAGCCCATTCTCGAGGTGACGGCGCCGATCGGCGAGGCGCAGATCGTCGAGACGCTGATCCTCAATCAGATCGGCCTGCAGACGATCCTCGCCTCCAAGGCGGCGCGCATGGTCTTCGCCGCGCGCGGACGCGCCGTGGTCGATTTCGGCGCGCGCCGCGCGCAAGGTTTCGACGCAGCGGTGAAAGGCGCGCGCGCTTTTCATATCGCCGGCGTCGCCGCCACTTCCGATCTCGCCGCCGGCAGAGCGCATGACATCGCCGTCGCCGGAACCATGGCGCACAGCTTCGTCGAGGCCTGCCCTTCCGAGGCCGCCGCCTTCGAGGCCTATGCGCGCATCTTTCCCGGCGCGACGCTGCTCGTCGACACCTATGACACGCTGGAAGGCGTGCGCAAGATCGTCGCATTGGCCAAAGAGATGGGCGCCGATTTCGACCTGCATGCGATAGGGCTCGACTCCGGCGACCTCGATGCGCTGTCGCGGCAAGCGCGGCGCATATTGGACGAGGCCGGGCTCACGCGCGTCGAGATCGTCGCGAGCGGCGGACTCGATGAAGCGCTCATCGATAGGCTCGCCGCCGCGCATGCGCCGATCGACGCATTCGGCGTCGGCACGGAAATGGCGGCCTCCACCGACGCGCCGGCGCTCGACATCGCTTATAAGCTCGTGGAATTCGCCGGCGAGGGGCGCATGAAGCTCTCGCCCGGCAAGCGCAATCTGCCGGGCCGCAAGCAGATCTTCCGCCAATTCCACGATGGCGTCGCGCTGCGCGACGTCATCGCGTGCGAGGACGAGCGCTACTCCGGCGTTCCATTGCTCGAGCCGGCGATGCGCGACGGCGAGCTGGTGAAGCCGCGTCCGAGCCTCGCCGACATTCGCGAGCATGCGCGCGCGGCGATGGCGGCGCTGCCGTCCGACGCCCGCGGCCTTTCGCCTTGCGCCGCTCCCTTTCCGGTGACGATCAGCATGCGCCTCGCCGAATATGAGCGTGAGGTTGAGGCGTCGCTCACGCGCAAGACGCCGCGCGCGCGGCCGCATCTCACACGATGCGCGTGAGGCGCTCACGCGCGAGCGCGAGATAGCGGCGCGCGAGCGGCTCCCATTTGTCCTTGTGACGCGGCGCGGGATCGAGCAGATGAGCGAGCGAGAGACGAACGCGCAGCAGCGCGCGGCATGCGCCATAGAGCGCGAACAGCGCGGGCGGCGGCGGCCCTGGCAAACGCCGCGCCGTGGCCTCGACAATGGCCGCGCCGATCTGCGGCGCGCCGAGCAGAGCGCATTCGAGATCGAGAAAGGCGAGCTCGTCGAAAGGATCGACCTGCCGCAATTCATCATTGAACTCGAGACAATCGAAAATCGCCAGCGGCTCGCAGAAGCAGATGTGCTCGGGCCGCAGATCGCCGTGTCCGTCGACGATGCGCCCTTCGCGCACGCGCGCCTCCAGCGCCGGCGCCTGCTCCGCCAGCAGGCTATCGATACGATCGAGCAGAGAGATCGCGTCGCAATGATCGAGCGCGAAATCGCGCAGCGTGACGATGCGGCGATTTTCCGCCTGCTCCCGCGAGAAGCGCGCGACATAATCCGACGCGGAAATCGTCGAGCGTTCGACGCCGACGTAGAAAATCGCGAGGCGCGTTGCGAGCGCCTCGATCCGGCGCGCATCGACAGCGCCGCTCACGAGCAGACGATCGAGCATCAGCTCGGCCGGCAAGCGCTTCATCTCGACCAGCCAATCGACGATCTCGCCCGCGCCGCCGATCGACAGTCGTCCATCGACGAGCGTGACCGGAACCACATCGAGATAGACATTCGGCGCGAGACGACGATTGAGCCGAAGCTCTGCGCGACAATCGGCCTCGCGCGCGCGTGGCGTCGAAAAATCCAGGAAGGCGAAGCGCACGGGCTTCTTCAATTTATAGACGCGGTCTCCCGCGAGGAACAGGCGAGACATATGTGTCTCGACGACATCGACGCCGGCGGGCGCGCGAGCGAGTCGGCGCTGCAGCTCCTGGGCGAGGCGATCGAATGGCGCTCGGTCTTGCGGCGAAGACATAGGCGGCTTCATTGGAGGGGGTCGCGATGATGCGAAAGAAGATAGGGCTGCGCTCGACCGACGCGCTGCTGGTCGTCGATCTTCAGCTCGACTTTTTTGCCGGCGGCAAGCTCGCGGTTCCGCGGGCCGAGGAGATTCTGCCGGTCGTCAACGACGTCATCGACGAGGCGCGCCGCTCCGGGACCCAGATCATCGTCTCGCGCGACTGGCATCCGCCGGACCATGTGAGCTTCGCCGCGCAGGGCGGCGAATGGCCGCAGCATTGCGTGCGCGGCACCAGAGGCGCAGAGTTTCACCCTGAGCTGCGCCTGCCGCCGGGCGCTCTATTCGTCTCCAAGGCCAAGCGCGCGGAGCGCGAGCAATATTCCGATTTCGACGGCACCAGCCTCGCCGAGGAGCTGCGCCGCCGCGCCATAGATCGCATTTTCATCGTCGGCCTCGCCGAAGATTTCTGCGTGAAATGCAGCGCGATCGACGCCGCGCGTCTCGGCTTCGAGACTCATGTGCTGCGCGCGGCCACGCGGCCGGTGACGCGCGAGGGCGGCGAGAGAGCGCGCGCAGAAATGCGCGCCGCCGGCGTGACGGTGATCGAGCCGCCCTGCGCCCCATATGACATCGATCACATCGCGAGGACGTAAGCCATGCCGGAGATCAATACCGACAAAGTTTGTTTCGTCATCGTCAAGGCGCGCGAGCTCGAGGCCGAGGATGAAGGAATGCGGCCGGACGCCTCCAATCCTTCCGACGACAAATTCGTGAGCGTGCTGACGGAGGAGGGCTGGTCGCCCAATCGCCGCGAGCTCGTCGAGTTCATCGAGGCGATGGACGATGACGAGCAGGCGGAGCTGGTCGCGCTCGTCTGGGTCGGACGCGGCGATTTCACCGCCGATGATTGGGATTCCGCCGTCATTCAGGCGAAGGAGCGGCGCAAAGGGCCGACCTCGAAATATCTGCTCGGCATTCCGCTGCTGGCGAGCTATCTCGAGGCCGGGCTCGACGAATTCGACGAGAGCTGCGAAGGCTTCGAGGACGATCGGCAGTAATTCAAAGACGAAAGCGCGCGACGAGCGGCGCGTGGAGCGAGCCGAGAATCGGGTCCGGCGCCGTCGCCTCGTCGGCGAGGCCGTCATTCGATATCGCGACCTCCTCACATCGCGCCGCGAGCGCGGGCGACGCCAATATCTGATCGATGAGCGTCTTGCGGCCGGCGTGAATCACGGTGAAGCGCGCGCGCTCCTCTATGCGCAGCGCGAGCGGAGCGAGACTGCGCGGCCCGACCGCGGCTTCTTCCGCGCCCCAGAGAATGCGCGCGGGCGCGTCATAGGCGTCGCAGTTGAGATCGCCGCAGACGGCGATGAGCGGCGCGGTCTCCACATCGAAAATGCGATCGACGAAGAGCCGCGCCTCCAGCGCCTGGCCTTCGCGCTTTTGCGCGGCGAGCCATTGGCCTTCCGCGAAGGCGCGGCTCGATTTGCGATCGGCCTCGCCCGGCAGCGGAACGGCGCGCGGCGCGCGCAAATGCAAATTCAGCACATGCAGCGCTGCGCCATCGGGGAGATCGACGCGCGCATAGAGAATGGGCCGCTCGAACAGAATGTCGATCGGCTGCGGGGCGCTCGTCTCCGCCGGCGGAGTCCAGCGCCAGGGCGCGATGATGTCGTGATAGAGCTGGCGATGCTCGACGATCGGCCAGCGCGAGAGCAGCGCGAGATTATGGATATCCGCGGGCGCGTCGCCGCCCGGACGCGAGGTCGTCGCGCGGAAGAAACGCGCATAGCCGCCGCCTTCGATAAGACGATCGAGCGCGATGAAGCGGCGCGGCGCATGCGCGGCCTCGCGCTGCGCATCGACTTCCTGAAGGCAGAGAATATCGGCGTCGATCGCCGCGAGCTGCGGACGCAGCACGGCGAGGCGCCGATCGAATTCGTCCTGCGCCGATGGCGACCAGTCCAAATTCTCTATGTTGAAGGTCGCGAGGCGAAAATGGCCCGCCATTCGTCGAAAATCCGTCTCTCGCCCTCTCCCGCGCGCGGCGGGAGAGGGAGATTGCCGTCGCCGCTCACGCGGCCTTTATATCGATATTCTTCTCGGATTTCTGCGCCTGCGCGGATTTGGGCAGATGCACGGTCAGCACGCCTTTGGCGAAGGTCGCGTCGATCTTGTCGGACTCGACATTCTCCGGCACGCGAAAGGCGCGACGGAAGGAGCCATAGCGACGCTCGGAGAGGAAATAGCCCTTGTCCTTCTCCTCACGCTGCTCCTTCTTCTCGCCGCTGATGATGAGAGAGCCATTGGAGAGCTTCACCTCGACATTCTTCTCGTCAATGCCGGGAAGCTCGGCGGTGATCTGATATTCCTTGTCCTTCTCGACGAGATCGACTGCGGGCGTCGCCGCCCAGCCGATGCCGAAGCGGCCGAAAGGCTCGAGATCGGGCGTCGCGCCCTTTTGGAAAGGCGCATCCTCGAACAAGCGATCGATCTGCCGCCGCAACGTCTCCAGAGGATGCCAGTCGAACAAGCCATAGTTCGGCGGCGTCTCCTTCGATTCTCTCACGGGAACTTTCGTCTGCGCTTCCGCCATTTCCGCCTCCTCTATCAAAATGGACGAGTCGCTGCGGCGCGCGCGTCGGCGCGCTCGCGCGACGCCTGTGACGTAGGAGAGCCGCGCGAAAAAACAATCGGCGCGGCGCGTCGGCGGAGCGCGGATGCGACGCGAAACGAACGAAAGCGAGGGCTTTCGCTGTGGCGCGACGCCATAGGCAAATTGTCGCGGCCGGTTATATTGCTCTCTAATCGAGCGCTATCCGATCCAATTGGATCGGATAGCGCTCTAGCTTCTCTCGTTGGGCGCGAATTCTGATCGATCGAACGATTCCGTTCGATCGGAAAGCGCGCGAATGGAGCGCTGCGACATGTCCGACGAGCCGACGCCGACCGAGGACGACATCATGCGCGCGCTGGAGGCGCGACTCGGACGGCTGCATGCGCGCCAGAGGCTCGGCATAGAGCGCGACCATGAAGCGCAAGTCTTCGGCCAGGGCCTCAATTTCTTTCACCCTGAAAATCTTGCCGCCTCGCCGCTGCTGATCCGCGCCGCGCTCACCGCCGTCGGACTCTACCGCCGCGGTCTCGCCAATGCGGAAAAGCTTCGGCTGCGCGAGAACGAGATCGTCAGCGCGCGGCTGCCGCGCGCCTTCGACGGCTTCGCCATTCTCCATTTGAGCGATCTGCATGTCGATATGTGCCCGGGCGCGATGGCGCGGCTGCGCGCGATGGTCGCCGATCTCGCCTATGATCTCTGCGTGCTCACCGGCGATTATCGCGGCGCGACACATGGGTCCCACACGGCGGCGCTGGACGGCATGGCGGAGCTGCGCGCGGCTTTGCGCGCGCCGATCCTCGCCGTGCTCGGCAATCACGACACAATATTGATGACGCCGGGCCTCGAACAAATGGGAATGCGCGTTCTGCTCAACGAATGCGAGACATTCGTCCGCGACGGCGCGCGCATTCATATCGCCGGCGTCGATGACGCGCATTATTTTCGCGTCGACAATATCGCCAAGGCCGGCGAGGCGATACCGCAAGGCGAATTCTCGCTGCTGCTCTCGCATACGCCGGAGATTTTCCGTCAGGCGGCGCATGCGGGCTTCGATGTTCTGCTCGCCGGCCATACGCATGGCGGGCAGATCTGCCTGCCGGGCGGCGTCGCGCTCACGCTCGACTCCGTGCTGCCGCGCGCCTATGGCGCCGGCGCTTGGCGATATCACGACATGCAAGGCTATACGTCGGTCGGCGCCGGCTCCTCCGTGCTGCCGGTGCGGTTCAATTGTCCGCCGGAGATCACCTTGCATCGGCTGCGGGCCGCCTGAGCGGCGAAATCGCCCGCGCATCTGGTCGAGCTTCGCGTCCGCCGCTAGAATATGACGGAGACGTGAAGGAAAGGGCGCAGGATGCAAGGCGGCAGGCGAGTTGCAGGCGCGGGCCTTCGAGGCTTTCGGACGACGGTCGTCGCGGCCCTGCTGCTCGCGGCCAGCGCCGCCGCGGCCTTGGCGGCGCTCTATCCGCGCGAGGCGCGGCGCTTCATGGCGGAGGAGGATTTTCGCCGCTATCCGGGCGCCGGCGTGCTGACCTGCCGCACGGAGGAAGGCGTGCCGGAGCGCGCCGCCGCCGCCTGGCTGATCGGCGATCGCGGCCTCGTCGTGCTCAACGCGCATAATTTCGTCGATCGCAAGCTGCGGCCGACGCATCCCATAGACGATTGCGCCTTCTCCATCGGCGAGAAGGAATACGCCTTCGACATCGACAGCCTGCGCTTCGGCTTCGCCCGCGACGCCAAATCGCTGAACATCACCGATGATTGGGCGCTGGTGCGCCTGCGCGATCCGGTGGACGCCGATATAGCGCCGCAGCCGATCCCCGACGGGCCGGCGCTGCCGACCGGCGTCGAGACTCTGCGCGTGGTGATGGTGTCGCCGGCCGGCCACTCCAATTTCCGCCGCGCGACCAGCATAGAAGAATGCCAGATTCGCCAGATCGACGCGCCGACGGAGGCGGGAATTCGCCGCGCGCGGCATGATTGCAACGATGGCTATGGCGGCTCGGGCTCGGGGATTTTCAGCGACGATGGACGGCTCATCGCCATGCACAGCGCCTCGCTGGATATGAATTCGCGCCGAGATTTCGACATGGAGCGCCATTTCGGCATGGCGCTGCTGTTCGAGGGCGAATTGCTGGACGCTATTCGCGCCAATCTTCGAGCGGACGCGCGCTGAGCGGCTTGAGAAATTTGATGACGGAATCACTCGAAGCCGATGGTGATTGGTCCGCGATCACCAGCGCGACCGAGCGCGATAGCTTGGAAAATGAGCTCCAGCGCGAACTATGCCCAACCCATACTTTATATGGAATTGGAGCTGTTGCTCTCGCCCGACGGTGGCGCAGGGATGATGATGTCTTGTTTTCGCTGAAGGACGGTCGGTTCGCCCAGGTGCATCTCACCTGGCGCTCGGAGGCCAGTCCGAAATGGCCGGCGACTGAAATCTATGCCAGCTTCGAGGAGCGGAAATCCGCCTCCGTCGAGGATCGTTAGCCAAGCGCATACTGCTATTGGAACTTGTCCACCCCGCGAAGAGCGCTTAGGGCGCGCCTCACGGCCCCGCGCGCGGCGGAATCGTGCGCAGCCAGAGGATGAGCGCATCGAGATCGCGCGGCGTCATCTTCGAGAAATGCGCCTTGGAGAGATTGGCCATCGTCGGCTTGAGCGGCTTGCCGTCGCGGCCGACGCCGGCGACGATCGCGGCCTTGATCTCCGCGTCGCTCCAGGCGCCGACGCCCGCCGTCGGATGCTGGGTGATATTGGCGCCGACCGCCGTTCCCGCCGGCGTGCGGAACAGCTTGCCGCCGGCGCCGAGCTTCTCCTTATGGTCGAGCGCGCCATTGGTCTCGCCGCTGTGGCATTCCATGCAGCGCGCCAGAGTCGCGACATAGAAGCCGCGCCGCAGCGGATCCTCGAGCGCGCTCTCCTCGAAAGGCGCCTCGGCGCCGGGAAAGGTCTCCGCCGTCTGCTCGCCGTCGCGGCGCTGCGCCGGCCGCGCGGCCTCCACCGGCGCAGCCGTGCGCAGAAAGGCGATGACCGCCTCGAGATCGCGCGCGGTCAATATGCGATAATATTCCGACGGCATGGCCGGCGCGAGACGCCCTTCCGGCCCGACTCCGGCGATTATCGCCGCCGCCAGCCGCTCATCGCTCCAGGAGCCGATTCCAGTCGCGGCGTCGGAAGAAATATTCGGCCCGCGCACGCTGTAAGTCTCGCCATTGAAAGTCTGCGAGCCGCCGGAAAAGCGCTTGTCGAGCCGATAGCCGTCGGGGCCGCGCGGCGTATGGCAATTGTCGCAGGCGGTCAGCGCCTCGACGAGATAACGGCCGCGATCGATATCCGCGGCGGCGGCCGGGCCGGCGAGGCAGAGCGGCAGCAAGGCGCGCCACGCCAGAGAACGCGCCCATGCGAGAGCAGAAGCAGAGAGCACAGCCTATCCGATAGCTCGAGAATGCCGCGCCAACATAGGCGGCGGCGCGCTCCGCTTCATTTCAAAAAAGTCTCGATTGCGCGGGTGATTTCTCCCATCGTCAGAACGGCCGCTCGCGGACGCGCAGATCGAACATGAGCCGCGAGAGCGCCTGCGAGCCGAAGAAAAACAGGCCGGCGACGATGACGATCTCCCCCGCCCCGAGGCGCGCCGGGCCGGCGATGGCGAGCAACGGGAGCAGCGCTTCCGGGATTTGATCGAGCCCCGGCGCGCGGCTGCTGGAAGGAAAGCCGAGCCGGCGCTTGACGAAGCTCGAGAAAAGATCGCCCGCCATGGCGAAAGCGCCGAGCAATGCGCCGATAGGAGCGGGAAAGCCGAGCAGCGGCGCGCAGCAGGCGGCGGCCAGAATGGCGAGAAGGAGCCCGCGCCAAGTCTTGGCGGGGCCGAGCAGCGGCCGCCCGTCGAGGAAGCGGGCGCCGCCGTCCACAGGCCGGGCGCAGGCGCCGCCGAGCAGCCTTTTGCCGAGCACGGGCGCGCCATTGGCGACGATCAGCAGAAGCAGCAGGCGGAGAATCAGGGCTCCATCCATGTCCTATCCCCGCAAACGCGCCAGGGCTCATGGCTCCTTCGGCAATATAGCGGAGGCGGACGCGCCGTCATGCGGGCCGATAATCGACTAATCTTGTTGACTTCTGGAGCGGCTCTCCTAGCATTTCCGCTATAGGATTCGCTCAGCAGCGCTCGCGAGGACGCCGATGACGAGCAATGTCGATTTCGTGTTCGTCGATCAGATCGCCGTCGGTCTTCTGGTGACCGAGGGCGAATGCAAGAGATTTTGTGGCGCCTCCTGGGCGCTGGCCGCGCTCGAGGGGGCCGTCTTCGCCGATCTCGAGGAGGCCGAGCGGATCGTCGCGCGGCATTTGCGCAGCCGCGGCGAGCACGGCGGCGCTGGATAGTTTCGCGAGAGCCCGGCCTTGTCGGAGCAAGAGCGGCTCTCTACATGAGCTGCGATATCCCGCCGCGCGGGAGAGCCTATAGTCTCCGAGGCTGGTCATGGGCGAGGGCGCAGCAGCGGCCGATGGCCCCGATTTCTCGCTCGGCGTCAGCGTCGCCGATATGGCCGACGGCGCCATTCTCTCGGGCCGCGTGGGCGCCGCGCCGGCGCTGCTGATCCGCCGCGGCGACGAATTCTCCATCATCGGCTCCGCCTGCACGCATTATCAGGGTCCACTCGGCGAGGGGCTGATCGTCGCCGACGCCATTCGCTGCCCCTGGCATCACGCCTGCTTCAGCCTGCGCGACGGCAGGGCGTTGCGGGCGCCGGCGCTCGACCCCATTCCCTGCTGGCGCGCCGAAAGACGCGGCGATCTCGTCTTCGCCATGGAGACGATCGATCCCCGGGCTCCAGAACGCACAGTCGCGCCGCCCACTCTCGGGCGCGTCGTCGTCATCGGCGGCGGAGCGGCCGGCCTCGCCGCCGCCCATGAGCTGCGCGAGCAAGGCTATTCCGGCGCGCTGGTCATGGTCAGCGCCGACGACGCCGCGCCCTATGACCGCCCCAATCTGTCGAAGGATTATCTCGCCGGCTCGGCGCCGGAAGACTGGCTGCCGCTGCGCCCGCGCGATTATTACGAGGAGCGGCGCATAGAGCTGCTGCTGGCGACGAAAGTGCGCGCGATCGACCCCGGCGCGCGGCTGGTGTCCCTCGAGCATGGCGAGCCGCTGCGCTATGACGCGCTGCTGCTGGCGACCGGCGCCGAGCCGGTGCGGCTGACGATTCCCGGCGCCGAGCTGCCGCATGTGCATTATCTGCGCAGCCTCGCCGACAGCCGCGCGCTCATCGCCGCGGCGGCGCGGGCCACGCGCGTCGCGGTGATTGGCGCGAGCTTCATCGGCCTCGAGGCCGCCGCGGCGCTGCGCGAGCGCGGGCTCGCGGTCCATGTCGTGGCGCCGGATGCGACGCCCATGCAGAAGACGCTGGGCGAGGACATAGGCCGGCTGGTGCGCGCGACGCATGAGGCGCATGGCATCGTCTTTCACCTTTGCGAGAGCGTCGTCGCCATAGGCGCGGATCATATCGCGCTGGCGAGCGGCGCGCGCGTTCCGGCCGATCTCGTGGTCGTCGGCGTCGGCGTGCGCCCGCTCACGAGGCTCGCCGAGGAGGCCGGTCTCGCCGTCGATCGCGGCGTTCTCGTCGACGAATATCTCGAAACCAGCGCTCCGAACGTCTTCGCCGCCGGCGATATCGCGCGCTGGCCGGATCGCCGCAGCGGCGAGCGGATCAGAATCGAGCATTTCGTCACGGCCGAGCGCCAAGGGCAGACGGCGGCGCGCAATATTCTCGGCGCGAAGGAGCCCTTCGAGGCCCCGCCCTTCTTCTGGAGCCGCCATTACGACATGACCATCGCCTATGTCGGACACGCCGGCGCCTGGGATCGCGTCGAGATCGTCGGCGACCTCGAGAAGAGAGATTGCATCGTCACCTATTTCTCGCGGGATCACAGAATGGCGACAGCGACAATCGGCCGCGATCTGGACAATCTGCGCGTGGAAGCCGAGCTGGAAGCGTCGACCGGCGGTTGAGCGAGCATAGTCTGCGCGCGGACGATGCATTCGACTTCGATTCGAGATATGCGCTCGGCCCATTCTTCTACCGAGCCATGGCCGGTTCTTTCGGGGATGGGCCCACAGCCTGGCGGAGCAAGTCAAACGGCGACGTCGACGGCCGCTCGATTTTCGAGCGTAGTTCTACGTAGCAGTCGCGACAAATATTTATGCCCAGATTTAGTGACGCTTGGTTAGGAATTAGTTGCGACGGGTAGAGCATTGATGTATACCCGCAAATGTCTTTGCGGTCGAAACGGCGCTGACTTGCCCGCCCCGAGCTTGCCGGGCTTCGCCCCGCCGACCGCGCCGTGTCAGGACTTCCGGCGCCGAAACGAGAAAGTGAAGAGTGATAGAGATGACATCGACGAACAACATCGAACTCGCGGCCGACATCGTTTCCGCCTATGTGAGCAATAATTCTGTTCCCGCCGGCGATCTTCCGGGCCTCATCAATGAAGTCTATGGCGCGCTCATGCGGGTCGGCTCCGGCGTCGTCGTCGAGCCGGCGGAAGCGCCCAAGCCCGCCATTTCGGTGCGCAAGTCGGTGACGAACGACTTCATCATCTGCCTCGAGGACGGCAAGAAGTTCAAGTCTCTCAAGCGCCATCTGCGCACGCAATACGGTCTCTCGCCGGAAGAATATCGCGAGAAGTGGGGTCTTGCGGCCGATTATCCGATGGTCGCTCCGAATTACGCCAAAGCGCGCTCCACCCTCGCCAAGCAGATGGGCCTCGGCCAGCAGCGCCGCCGCCGCGGCGGCCGCTGACCCCGAACGACCGACGAAGGCGCGCCGCGAGCTCGGCGCGCCCATAGGTTGCAGGCCGCGCCGCAGCCGCTTCGTCACATCGTATTTTTTAAATTCTTTCCGCCCGCTTTCGCCTAGAGCGAGGGTGTGCGAGGAAACGACGCCGGACCCGCGTCCGGCTCGCAACGCGGCTGCTTCGGCGGCCGCGGCCGCTCGATTGTTGTCACTTGAGGCGAATGGGGGAAGCTCATGCGGCGTATCGCAGTTGCTCTGTGCATTTCATTCATGGGTTGCTCGGCCGGGTCTGCGTACGAAACAGGGGGCTTGGCCAGCTTGTTCGATTTGAGTCCGCGTGGACAGCAGCAGCCGGCGGACGGCCGCCCGCAGGCGACCGCCGTCGCCCGCGAGATCGTGTCCTATCCCGGCGGCTACTCGCCCGGCACCATCGTCGTCTCGACCAATGAGCGGCGGCTCTATTATGTGCTCGGCAATAATCAGGCGATCCGCTATGGCGTCGGCGTCGGCCGGCCGGGCTTCGAATGGACCGGCACGCGCGTCGTCTCCAGCAAGCGCGAATGGCCGGATTGGACGCCGCCGGCGCAAATGCTGCGCCGCCGCCCCGATCTGCCGCGCCATATGCAGGGCGGCCTCACCAATCCGCTCGGCGCGCGGGCCATGTATCTCGGCGGCTCGCTCTACCGCATCCACGGCTCCAACGAGCCCGAGACCATCGGCCAGGCCGTCTCCTCCGGCTGCATCCGCATGACCAATGAGGATGTCGTCGATCTCTACGAGCGCGTGCGCGTCGGCGCGCGGGTCATCGTCACCCGCTGATCGCCGATCATCCTGCCCGCCACGAAAATGCGCGCCGCCCGCAAGGGTCCGGCGCGCTTTTTTTCATCGCTCGCCCGGACGGTCCCGATCGAGGCCCTTTTCCGCGAGCTCCTGCTCATAGGCGGCGAAATCCGCCGCGCCGCCGACGCCGAGCTCGTGGAGATAGCCCCAAGTGTAGATGCCGGTGTTGTGGAGATCGTCGAAATCCAGCCGCACGGCGTAATGGCCGACCGGCGCGACGCCGATTATGGCGACATTGCGCTTGCCGCCCACGGTCTTGCGCTCCTCCGGCGAATGGCCCTGCACCTCGGCCGAGGGGCTGCGCACCCGCAAATGCTCGGCCGAAAGATCATAGCTCGCCCCATTCTCGAAGCTCACTTTGAGCTTCCGCCCCTCTTCCAGAAGGCGTATCTCGCTCGGCCAAATATCCGCGTCGGCCATGGTCTTCTCCCGATCGTCTGGTCGGCCGTCCGCCCCGGCGCATCCATTGCTTGGGGCTTCACGCGCGGCCATTCCGTCAATATATAGGAACCTCCTTTGGAGCCTATACGCAGGACGGGACGCCGCAAACGGTCGACTATATGAATCCGCATCCGAAAATCGCCTATGATCCTCTGGCCCCCGCGCCGCTCGTCGACCCGTTCGGACGGGCCGTCTCCTACCTGCGCGTATCGGTGACGGATCGTTGCGATTTCCGCTGCGTCTACTGCATGTCCGAGCACATGCAATTTTTGCCCCGCCGCGACCTGCTGACGCTGGAGGAGCTGGACCGGCTCTGCACGGCCTTCATCGAGCGGGGGACGCGCAAGCTGCGCATCACCGGCGGCGAGCCCTTGATGCGCCGCGACATTCTCTCGCTGTTCGAGCGTCTCTCGCGTCATCTGATTTCCGGCCGGCTGGAGGAGCTGACGCTCACCACGAACGGCTCGCAGCTCGAGCGCTTCGCGCAGGCGCTGGTCGATTGCGGGGTCAAGCGCGTCAATGTCTCGCTCGACACGCTGGATCGGGAGCGTTTCCGACAATTGACGCGCACCGGCGACCATGAGCGCGTTCTCGCCGGCGTCGACGCCGCGCTCCGCGCCGGCCTCGAGGTGAAGCTCAACGCCGTCGCGCTGAAGGGCGTCAATGAGGACGAGTTCGTCGCGCTGACGCGCTTCGCCCATGAGCGCGGCATGGACATGACCTTCATCGAGGTGATGCCGCTCGGCGAGATCGACGGCGGCGAGCGCGTCGACCAATACATCCCGCTGACTTTGGTCCGCGAGCGCCTGGCCGAGCGCTTCACGCTCACGGAGATCGACTATCGCAGTGGCGGGCCGGCCCGCTACATGCGCGTCGCCGAGACCGGCGGGCGCGTCGGCTTCATCACGCCGCTCTCGCATAATTTCTGCGAATCCTGCAATCGCGTGCGCGTCACCTGCACCGGCACGCTGTTCATGTGCCTCGGCCAGGAGGACGCCGCCGACCTGCGCGCGCCGCTGCGCGCCGATCCGACCGACGCCTCGCTCAACGCCGCCATAGACGAGGCGATCGCCCGCAAGCCCAAGGGCCATGATTTCATCATCGACCGCTCGACGCGCGCGCCGGCCGTGGCGCGCCATATGAGCACGACCGGGGGATGATCCGGCGCCTCGTCACCGCCGCGGCGGCCATCGCCCTTCTCCTGTGCCCGGCCGCCGCCGAGCCGCGCCATTTGCGCGTCGCCAGCGAAGGCGCGCGGCCGCCCTTCAACTATCTCGACGCCAACAATCAGCTCGCCGGATTCGAGATCGATCTGACGCGCGAGATCTGTCGCCGCATAGCGGCCGATTGCGTCTTCGTCACGCAGGAGTGGGAGAGCCTGGTCCTCGGGCTCGAGAACCGTCAATATGATCTCGTCGTCTCCGCCATGGAGATCAATGAGGAGCGGCTGCGCAGAATCGACTTCTCCAAGCCCTATGCGCATACGCCCTCGGCGCTGATCGCGCAGCGCCAGTCGCCGCTCGCGAGCGCCGATCCGAAAGCGCTGCAGGGCGCGCGCATCGGCGTCGTCGCGGATGGGCCGCAGCAGGCCTATGCGGAGGACAAGCTCAAGGAGAGCGAGGTGCAGCGCTATGCGACGCTCGAGGCCGCCATGCTGGACCTCGCCGAGGGACGCGTGGACGTCGTGGCGGAAGACAAGCTCGCCGCAATGGATTTTCTGCACGAGCGCAAGGAAGGCCGCTGCTGCCGCATCATCGCCGATCTGCCGCAGGACGCGGCCTATTTCGGCGGCGGCTTCGGCTTTGGCCTGCGCAAGGGCGCCACGGCGCTGAAGAGCGCGATCGACGCGGCGCTCGACGCCATCGTCGCCGATGGAAGCTATCGCGCGATCCGCAGCAAATATTTCGATTTCGACATACGCTGAAACGGGGACGGCCGGCCTCGGCCTTGCTTCCTCGCTCTCGCATCTCACCCGCAGAGGACCGACAAATGACCGAGCTGACCGTCGCCTTCATCGGATTGGGCGTGATGGGCTATCCCATGGCCGGCCATCTCGTCACGCGCGGCGGGCGCAAGGTCGTCGTCTATAATCGCACGGCGGAAAAAGCCGAGCGCTTCGCCGCGCAATTTTCCGCGAAGACGGCGCCGACGCCCCGCCTCGCCGCCGAGGGCGCGGATTTCGTCTTCTCCTGCGTCGGCAATGACGATGATCTGCGCCAGGTGACGATCGGCGAGGACGGCGCCTTTCGCGCGCTGAATGCCGGCGCGGTCTTCGTCGACCACACCACCGCCTCGGCGGAGGTCGCGCGCGAGCTCTATTCTCACGCCAAAAAGGGCGGCTTCGGCTTTCTCGACGCGCCGATCTCCGGCGGCCAGTCCGGCGCCGAGAATGGCGCGCTCACGGTGATGTGCGGCGGCGACGCGGAGGATTTCGCCCGCGTCGAGCCCGTTCTCGCCGCCTATGCGCGCGCCAGCCGGCTGATGGGACCGTCCGGCGCCGGGCAGCTCACCAAAATGGTCAATCAGATCTGCATCGCCGGCCTCGTCCAGGGCCTCGCCGAGGCGCTGGATTTCGCCAGCCGCGCCGGGCTGGACGGCGCGGCGGTCGTCGATCTCATCAAGAATGGCGCAGCGCAATCCTGGCAGATGGAGAATCGCCACAAGACCATGCTCGCCGGCCAATATGATTTCGGCTTCGCGGTCGAATGGATGCGCAAGGACCTCGGCATCTGCTTCGCCGAGGCCCGCCGCAACGGCGCCAGCCTGCCGGTCGCCGCGCTGGTCGACCAATTCTACGCCGAGGTGGAGAATATGGGAGGCCGACGCTGGGACACGTCGAGCCTCATGGCGCGGCTGCGCCGATAGCTCGCAGTTCCGCTCGGCGCGGCGGCGGATGGCCCCGGCGCTCGAGAGCAGGAAGCGCGGGCGCGGCGGAGCGGGACGCGAATCGGAGCGCGCTTTCAAATCCTTCGGCGAGTGCTATGGTCGCGCCGGGCCTGGGGAGGTCCAGGTCGCGCTCTTTTGGTCCCTGAAGGGGCGGGGAGAGCGATGATGGGAGAAAAAAAATGAAAGCCAAGATCGTTTCGGGCTCGACCATCGCCGCGGCGGCGATCGCTCTGGCGCTCGCGGGCGGCGTTTCGACGCAGGCTTCCGCCAAGCATTCCAAACACGTCTGCAATATGGAAAAAGGCCAGTGCGGCGGCAAGACGAAGTGCATGACCAAAAAGGGCGTCTGCAAGCACCACAAGGGGCATAAAGCCTCCTGCAGCGCCAAGGGTTCCTGCGCCGGCCGTTGAGCCGATCGAAGCCGTCGATCGCGCGCCGTGCGGGGCGCGATCGATTCTCGCGGCGGGGGCGGCGCGAAAGAGCATTTGGAGCGCGAGACATGAGCAGACCCGCCCCATTGGGACACGGCCTCGGACTGCGGCCGATCTATTACGATGAAATTCTCTCGACCCGCCCCGCCGTCGACTGGTTCGAGATCATCTCGGAAAACTACATGATCGGCGGCGGCCGGCCGACGGCCATGCTGGAGCGCGTGCGCGCCGATTATCCGATCGTCATGCATGGCGTCGCAATGTCGCTCGCCTCCACCGATCCGCTCGACTTCGATTATCTGCGCGCGCTCAAAGCGCTGGCCGAGCGCGTGGAGCCGGCCTTTGTCTCCGACCATCTCGCCTGGACCGGCGTGCATGGCGTGACGCTGCACGATCTTCTGCCGATTCCCTACACGGAGGAAGCGCTCGCCCATGTCGCCGAGCGGGTGATGCGCGTGCAGGATTTTCTCGGCCGGCGGCTCGTCGTCGAGAACGCCTCCACCTATGTCGCCTTTCGCGAATCCGAGATGAGCGAATGGGCCTTCGTCAATGAGCTGGCGCGCCGCGCCGACTGCCTGCTGCTACTCGACGTCAACAATGTCTTCGTCTCGAGCTTCAATCACGGCTTCGACGCCAATGCGTTCATCGACGCCATAGACCCGGATCGCGTGGCGCAATTCCATATGGCCGGCCACACCGACAATGGCACGCATCGCATCGACACGCATGACCAGCCGGTCTGCGACGAGGTGTGGGCGCTCTATGAGCGCGCGCGGCGGCGCTTCGGCGCGGTCTCCACCATGATCGAGCGCGACGATAATTTCCCGCCCTTCGACGAATTGCTCGCCGAGCTCGGCCAGATGCGCGAGATCGCCGCGCGCATAGACGCCGAAAGCGCACGGAGCGCCGCATGAGGCTCGCCGAGCTGCAGGCCCTGTTCCAGGCCGGCGTGCTGGCCGGCGCCGAGGATGGCGCGCGAATTCTTGAATCAGTGAAGAATTCGCGCCAGGCCGACCGCACCACGCTCTTCGGCGTCTATGTGAACGCCTATCACGCGCGGCTCGCCGAATTTCTGGCGGCGGATTTCCCCGCCGTTCGCGCGCTCATCGGCGAAACGGCCTTCGACGCGCTCGCCGACGCCTATATCGGCGCGCAGCCCTCGCGCGAGCGCAACGCGCGCTGGTACACGACGCGCTTTCCCGACTTCCTGCGCGAGCAGGACGAATGGCGCGACAATGCGCGGGCGATCGACCTCGCTCTGCTCGAGCGCGCGCTCACCGACGCTTTCGACGCGCCCGACGCCGAGCCGCTGGCGATCGCCGAGCTCGCCGCCTTCGCGCCCGAGCAATGGCCGCGCCTCTCCTTCGCCTTTCATCCGAGCCTCATCGTGCTGGAGCTGGAGGAAGGAACGATCGCGACGCATGAGGCGGCGATGGAGCAGCAGGACCTGCCGCCGCGCGGCGAGGGCCGCGGCCATGTCGCGATCTGGCGCGCCGATCTCGACTCCGTCCATTGCGAATTGGAGGCGGACGAGGCCATGGCGCTGTCGCTGGCGATGGAAGGCCACGCTTTCGGCGACATCTGCCAAATGGCCGCCTTCCGCGATCACGCCGACGCCTCGCCCGAGCGCCTGGCGCAAATGCTCACCGGCTGGTTCCAGGAAGGGCTCGTGGTGAGCGCAAAGGCGGACGAAGAGGGCTGACGCGATCTCCACATTCGGGGGCATATCGAGAATCGGACGGTGATTCGCCATCCGTTCTCCTATATTCTCCCCGCTTCGAAGGAGAATCGCCTTGTCACGCCAAGCGCCGCCGGAAGACTTCACGCCGCTCGAAGGAGGCGTCGCCGCGCGCGCCGCGGCGCTCGCCGGCCGCGGGCGCTTTCTCGAGGCGCTGAACCCCGAGCAGCGCGCCGCCGTCGAGACGATCGACGGCCCGCTGCTGGTTCTCGCCGGCGCCGGCACCGGCAAGACGCGCGTGCTGACGACGCGCATCGCGCATATTCTCGCCAGCGGGCGGGCGCGGCCTTGGGAAATCCTCGCCGTCACCTTCACCAACAAGGCCGCGCGCGAGATGCGCGAGCGTATCGAGAGCTTGGCCGGTCCCGGCGCCGAGGCGCTGCAATGGCTCGGCACGTTTCACGCGATCAGCGCCAAAATCCTGCGCCGCCACGCCGAGCTGGCGGGGCTGAAGTCGAACTTCACCATTCTCGACACCGACGATCAGATCCGCCTGATGAAGCAGGTGCTGCAGGCCGAGAACATAGACGACAAGCGCTGGCCGCCGCGCGCGCTGGCGCATCAGATCGACGCCTGGAAGAACCGCGGCCTCTCGCCGGATCACGTCCCTGTCGGCGAGGCGCAGAGCTTCGGCGACGGCAAGGGCAAGAAGCTCTACGCGCTCTATCAGGAGCGCCTGAAGGTGCTGAACGCCGTCGATTTCGGCGATCTTCTGCTCGAGACTTTGCGGCTCTTCCGCGAGAACGCCGATGTGCTCGACGACTATCGGCAGCGCTTCAAATATATTCTCGTCGACGAATATCAGGACACCAACACCGCGCAATATCTCTGGCTGCGCCTCATCGCGCAGGGGCGGCACAATGTCTGCTGCGTCGGCGACGACGATCAGAGCGTGTACGGCTGGCGCGGCGCCGAGGTGGAAAATATTCTGCGCTTCGAGAAGGATTTTCCCGGCGCGAAAATCGTGCGGCTGGAGCGCAATTATCGCTCCACCGGGCATATTCTCGCGGCGGCCTCGCATCTCATCGCGCGCAATGAGGGACGGCTCGGCAAGACGCTGTTCACCGAAGGCGCCGATGGCGAGAAGCCCAGCGTCACCGGCGTGTGGGACAGCGAGGAGGAAGCGCGGGCGATCGGCGAAGACATAGAGCAATTGCAGCGCAAGGGACACGATCTCGAGGAGATCGCCATTCTCGTGCGCGCGTCTTTCCAGATGCGCGAGTTCGAGGAGCGCTTCATCACGCTCGGCCTGCCCTATCGCGTGATCGGCGGCCCACGCTTCTACGAGCGGCTGGAGATACGCGACGCGCTCGCCTATCTGCGCTGCGTCGCGCAGCCTTTCGACGATCTCGCCTTCGAGCGCATCGTCAACACGCCCAAGCGCGGATTGGGCGACGCCACGCTGCAGGTGCTGCACGAATATTCGCGCCGCGAGAACACGCCGCTGATGCAGGCGGCGCGCATCATCGTCGAGACGGAGGAGCTGAAGCCGAAGCCGCGCGCGACATTGCGCGCGCTGATCGCCGATTTCGATCGCTGGCGCAGCCTCATCGAGACCATGCCGCAGAACGAGCTCGCCGAGACGGTGCTGGACGAGTCCGGCTACACGCAAATGTGGCGCGACGACAAAACGCCCGAGGCCGCGGGCCGACTGGAGAATTTGAAGGAGCTGGTGCGCGCCATGGAGGAATTCCCCGATCTTTCGGGCTTCCTCGAGCATGTGTCGCTGGTGATGGAGACGGACGAGGCCGCCGATCAGCGGCGCGTGTCGATCATGACGCTGCACGGCGCCAAGGGGCTCGAGTTCGAGACCGTCTATCTCCCCGGCTGGGAGGAAGGGCTGTTTCCGCATCAGCGCTCGCTGGACGACAATGGCCGCGCCGGATTGGAGGAGGAGCGCCGCCTCGCCTATGTGGGCATCACGCGGGCCAAGCGACGGCTGAAAATTTTCTTCGCGACAAATCGGCGCATTCACGGCCTGTGGCAAACCACTCTGCCCTCGCGTTTTCTCGATGATCTGCCGGCCGCCAATGTCGAGGTGAGAGAAGCCTCCGGCGGCTCGCAATATGGCTCATATGGCGTGTCGCGCTTCGCCAATATGGACAGCTATGGCTCGAGCTATTCGACGCCGGGTTGGAAGCGCGCGCAAGCCGCGCGCGAGAGCGGCGGAAGCAAGCCTACGTCACGCCGCGCGCCGCCGACGATAGAAGGCGAGGTGCTGGCGAAATCCTCCACGAGCGCGCGCTTCACGATCGGCGTGCGCGTGTTTCACCAGAAGTTCGGGCCGGGCACGGTGATCAATGTCGAAGGCGCCAAGCTGCAGGTCGATTTCGACAAGGCCGGACGCAAGATGGTGCTGGAGAGCTTTGTCGAGCGCGGATAATCACGCAGGCTCGGCGCCCCGTCCATGCGGCGGCGGGCGTTTACAATTCGTAACCGAGCCGTATATGATCGCCGCATTGCGTCAACAGAAAGCGGATTGATCATGATGTGTGTCGAGCCGCCGCTCGTGAAGAGCGCCTGACCTTCGGACGCGAAGCCGCATCGACGTCTCGCTCGTCGAAATATTCGGCCGCGCCATTTCGAGCTGCAATCATCATCGCAACCGGCGCGGCCTTCGCATCGGAGCGTGTAATCTTGTCTTCGTCTCATTTCAGCAGTCGAGGTTTCTCATGGCGTCGTTTCCAGATATGGATAATGCTGTCGCACACGTTTCCCTGCGCCACGCGCGCGGATGGGGGGTGGTGAACACGCACCCGCACCGGGAACGTCTCGCCATCGAAAATCTGATGCGTCAGCAATTCCACGTCTATTGCCCCTTCATGCTCGAGCGCGTCCGCCATGCGCGCCGCACGCGAGAGGTCTCGCGGCCGTTGTTTCCCGGCTATGTTTTCGTGGAGCTCGCGCCCGACACGCGCTGGACGCCGATCTGCTCGACCTTCGGCGTGAGAACGCTGGTTCGCTCCGGCGAGAACCCGAGCATGCTCCCGAGCGATTTCGTCGAGGATTTGAAAATAAGAGAAGTCGACGGCGTGATCGTCGCGCCGTCGCGCCGCTTCGAGATCGGCCAGAAAGTGCGCATCGCCGGCGGCGCCTTCCAAGACTTTGTCGCCACGGTCATCGACATGGACGAGCGCGATCGCATCATCGTGCTGATGGAATTGCTCAGCCGACCGGTGAAGGTCAAATTGACATCGGAACAAGTCGCCGCCTGCTAGAGATCGGAAGCGAGCGCGGAGAGAGTCTACAGCGGCGCGGCGCGGCAAGCGGGCACGCCCATGGCGATGAGCGCTTCGCCGGACAGCATTTTGGCCTTGTCGAAATCCGTGCTGTCCAGCGCGCCCGATCGCATGACCCACTCGCGCACGCGCGGCGGGTAGAAGGCGAGCATCTCGAGCGAGCCGAGACTGTCGGGACGGGGATCATCGGGCAGATGCGCGGCGTGGAACCAGAATTGCGCGCCGGGCTCCACGCAGACATTGCGCATGCCGAGATAGATCGTGCAGGCGGATGCGCAGACGCCGCGAATGGCTTTTTGCGCGCCGCGCGCGTCTAGCCGGCGCGCCTCGTCGATATAGGCGCGCAGATTGCCGCCCGCATCGCGCGGCGTCGCCAGCGGCGCGCCCTGACATCCGGCGAGCATGAGAGCGAGCGCCACAGAGCCGCGCCTTGCGCTCATAGCTCGTGGACGAGTTCCGTTCGCCACGACACATGCTCGTCGTGGCGCGCGGCGCGGCTCGACTTTTTGCAGATGATGGCGCAGCACATGGCGAAGATGGCGGCGAGCGCCGAGGTCCGCAATGGATAGTCGATCGTCGAATGCGCGAACAGCAGACCGACGACGATGAGAGCGGCGAAGCGCTCTTTCCGCAGCGCCACATCGCTCTCGCTGAAATTGCGCACAGCGGCGATCATCGTCGCGGCGAGCCAGCAGAGGACGAGCAGAACGCCGACGAGCCCGAGCTCCATCGCCAATTCGACAATGTCATTGTGCGCATGATTGACGATCGCCGGGAGGATCACGCTCGTCGGCTCGTAGAGCGGATAGACGCGATCGAATGTGCCGAGGCCGGAGCCGAGCGGGAAGAACCCCTGCATCGTCTCGAAGGAGACGCGAAGCACGGTCCAGCGCACATCGGCGGCGACATCCTCGCCGGTCAAGCGATCGATGATTTGCGAGAGCCCGAAATAGGGCGCCAGAACGCCGGTGACGATGAGCGCAGGCGCGATGACGAAATAGATCGCCGCCTTGCCGGCCCGCGCGCCGCCGAGCCGATCGCCGAGAATGAGCGCATAGGCGAGCGCCGCCGAGGCGAGGCCGAACAGCAGAGCCGCGCGCGAAGCCGTCATCATGAGGCCGAGCGTGAAGAGCATGAACAGCGCGAACACCGCTATCACGCCATAGGCGGAACGTCGCGACAAATATCGCTCCAGCGCATAGGCGGCGAGCGGCGTCAGCGAATAGAGAAAGGCCGCTGTGTGATTTTTGTTGACGAAGAGGCCGACGTCGGCGGGGCTGTAGAAACGAAGCGCGCTTTTTGGACCCTGCACGACCTGCATCACCTCGAGCAGGACGGTCGCCACGCCGATGCAGACGGCGAGCAGCATCAGGCGCCGCCGCTCATCGGCGTGGCAGGACATGACGCCGAGAAAAATGGCGATCGGCGCGGTCAGAGCGAGAAAGCTCATCGACGTCGCCCATGGCGCAACGGACAGGCCGAGCCATGGCGGAGCGAGCTCGGCGATGCGATAGGTGTCGGCGACCGCGTCACGTCCCGGCAGCTTGCTCCACACTGAGGGCGCGAGCGGAATGAGCTGCAGCAGCGGAACGGCGATGATGACGCCGAGCAGGACCGCGACCCAGCCGCGCGTCGCGAGCCTTCGGCCTATATCCGGCAAGACCAGCGCCAGCAGCGGAAGCGCGGCCAGCTGAACCACGACATCCGAGACGCCGCCCTTCTGCGTCGCGCCGCCGAAGATCAGCGACGCCGCCAAAGCGACGCCGCAGAGCGTCTCGGTCATGCGCATGAGCGGCCCGCGCTCGCGTCAGTTGCTCAATGATTGCAGCAGCAGAAGCGCGGCGTTGCGCTGCTGCTCGTCATTGTTGTTGCCCGTGTTGGAGACGCCGACGCCGACGCCCACGCCCACGATGATCGCGGCGAAGCCGCCGGCGACATACGGCCCCGGATCGAAAGAGCTCTCCTGGCCGACGGTCTCGGGATTGGACGAGACGCGCTTCGCGCAGATCACGCCATCGCTTTCGGCGATCGTGACCATCGCGCCCGCTTCTGCGCGCACCGCGACCTTGTCGCCGAGCGTGACGCTGGCGGAGCCTTCGCGCACGAGAATGCGATCGCCCGGCGACAGAGGCGCTGCGTCGCGCAGCTCAGTGAACGAGCCGCCGCGCGACAAGAGCACGCCGCCTTTCACATTCGTCAGACGCGCGTCGCCGACGGCGCAATTGTTTCGACGTTGATTCGAGGGGGAGCCGACGGCCGCGCTCTCGGCCGCAGCCATTTGCGCGCAGCAGCCGAAAATGGCGATCGTCGTAAAAATTCTCTTCATCGAAACCTCCGATAAGTCGGCTCACCCGAGGGGGCCGCGAATCGACGCTAGCATCGACGCCTATCGCCGGTCTATTTGCGGTCATGCACGATAGCGCCTGCCGAATTGCTCGATCTCGGCGCGCTCGCGAGACTTTCGACTGCGAGATTCACATAGCGCGCGCCGCCGCTGACATCGGCGTCCGTGGCGATGCGCACCGGTATCTCGAGCTTGAGCCATTGCGCGTCGCAGCCTTGGCTCGGCACGGCGAACTCGACGCGAAAGGCGCGCAGCGGAACCGTCTTCTTCAATAGCCGCGTCGCCGCCAGCGTCTGCGACGGATCGGCCGCGCAATAGATTCGCCAGCGCAGCCCCAGCTCATTGTCGAGATCGTCGGCTGCGGCGGCGCCGGTGAATGCGTATCGACCGGGCGCGAGCATGAGCATATGCGTCACATTCGAAAAAGAGACGCGCGCGCCGTAGAATTCGACGGTCAGCGTCTTGCGTCCGCCCTCCTCCGTCAGCGCGATGCTCGCGCCGCTCGTCGGCGTGAAGGTCCAATCGAAGGGGAGATTGGAGACCGGATATTGGAAGCGCTCATTATAGAGCAGGCCGAGCGCGCCGAGCCGTTCCGGCGGCAAATGCGCGAGCCAGGCGGCATAAGCCTCGTCATAGAGACCGTCGCGCAGCAGCCGCGCGAGGAGCAGGCCCATCTCCATATCGGACGGCCGCGTCTTGGATGTCTGCAGACGGCCGAAAAGACGCAGCAGCACATTCGGATTTTCGATGACGGGCGCGAGCTCGGCGAGCATGGCGGCGCGCCAGGGCGGAGCCGCCGCCAGCTGCCGAAAGAAACGGTCCTCCACCGCCGCACCGGCGCCCAGCATCGCCTGCAAGGACGGCGCGAGCCGGTGCGCCAGCGACGGACGAGCGCGCAGCAGCGTGTCCAGCTCGTCCAGCGCCTCTAGCAATCGCGCATTGGCGAGCGCGTTCTCATAGAGCCAGCCGTGGGCGACGAGATCGATCGGCAGATGCGCGGCGGCGAGGCGCAGAATGCGCTCGGCGCGCTCGGCGTCGCCGAGCTGCTCCACCGCCTTGCCATAGAGCGACAAGGCGCCGGGCGCGAGCGGATCGATGGCGAGAAGCCGCGCCGCGATCGATCGTCCCTTCGCCGCGCGCGCATCGGCGTCCGGCGTCAGCTCGCGCTGGGCGAGCTGGAGGAGAGTCGTGGGATCGGCGGAGTCGAAGGCGAGCGCCGCGCGCGGATCATGCGGCGCCAGCAAGGCGGAGAGCCCATGGCCGACGATGCGCCAGGCCAGAAAGGCGATCACGAGATAGGCGAGGAGCTGCGGCGGCTCCAGACGGCCGAGGCCGCGGGCGACGCTCTCCACGCCGGAGATGATCGATCGCTTCATCGAAGGCGGCGCTCTCGCTGCGCCTGCGGCGCATCGCAGGCGCAGAGGGCTTAGCGCGCGGGCAGCCGGGCGGTCTATCCGGCCCGCCCCGTAAGCGCGCGGCCGGGGTGCAGGTTTCCTCTTCCTGAGGAGCCGCGAAGCGGCGTCTCGAAGGACGAGGAAACTTCATACGGCCATCTGGAGCTCCCCCTCGTGCGTCGAGACGGCTCCTATGGAGCCTCCTCAGCATGAGGGAGAGGATTATTGTCCTTCACCCGATCGCCCTGAACGCGCACGGCCCTCCGCCGTTGCTTTCGGCCCGCGAAACGACTATCCGCCATTTCTCCCAAGCGACCGACAGAGGACGCCGCCCATGCCCGCCCCTTCCGCCGACGAGCTGAAACGACAAGCGGCCGCCGTGGCCCTCGAGGCCGTGGCGCCGGGAATGCGCCTGGGGCTCGGCACGGGCTCGACGGCGGCGCATTTCGTCGATCTGCTCGGCGCGCGGGTGAAGGCGGGGCTCGACGTGCTCTGCGTTCCCACCTCCGAGCGCACGCGGGCGCAGGCCGCCGCGCTGGGCGTGCCGCTGGCGACGCTGGAGGAGGCGCCGGAACTGGACCTCACCGTCGACGGCGCCGACGAGCTCGACGCCCGGATGCGCCTCATAAAGGGCGGCGGCGGCGCGCTGCTGCGCGAAAAAATCGTCGCCGCCGCGTCCAAGCGCTTCATCGTCATCGCCGACGAATCGAAGAAGGTCGAGACGCTGGGCGCCTTTCCGCTGCCGGTCGAGATCGATCCTTTCGGCGCGAAGGCGACGCGTCTGCATGTGGAGCGCATCGCGCGCGATCTCGGCCTCGCGGGGACCGTCGGCCCGCGGCTGAAGCCGGACGGCCATGTTTTCGTCACCGACGGCGGCCATTTGATCCTCGATTGCGCATTCGGCGCGATTTCCGATCCCGATGCGCTGGCCGATCGCCTCTCGGCGATTCCCGGCGTCGTCGAGCATGGATTGTTCATCGGCCTCGCCACGGCGGCGGTCATCGCCGGTCGCGACGGAATCGCGACGCTCGGCCGGCTGGACCCGGCGTGACCGAGCGCCGCCGCCGAATTGGTTTCACGAGGAGACGTCCCGAGTGATATTTCGCCCGACGATCGGTTTCGCCGCATTCCTTCTGGCGACCGCCGCCATCGCCGCCGAGCCGCGGCCCGGCGCCGCCCCTGCGGCGGCCGTCTCGCCTCCGATCGCCTCCGCTCCGACGGTCGCGGCCACGCCGGCGCAGCTGGCGCTGGCGCGCACCATCGTCGTCGATTCTGGGATCGCCTCGTCTTTCCGGCTCATCATTCCGCAATATCTCGAGCAGATCGCCCTTTCGGTGACGCGCACGCGGCCCGAAATGGTGCCGGACCTCAATCTCGTCCTCGCCGCCGTGCGGCCGGAGTTCGACAAGAAGGTCGAGGAGATGATCGACAGCGCCGCGCAGCTCTACACGCAGCGCTTCTCGCCCAAGGAGCTCGAGGATGTCGCCGCTTTCTTCAAGAGCGCCTCGGGCCGCAAATATGTCGGCATGCAGCCGCTGCTGATGAGCGATATGTTCGTCGCCATGCAGGCGTGGTCGCAGAAGATTTCCGTCGACATGATGACCCGCGTGCGCGAAGAGATGCGCAAGAAGGGCCACGAGCTCTAGCCGCCCCCCTCGAGCGGGAGAGCTCTGGCGCAACCCGTGCGGGCCTTCCGCCCTCGGGTCGCAGATTCCGGGGTTCGAAATGGCAGAGCATGATTATGATCTCGTCGTCATCGGCGCAGGCTCGGGCGGCGTTCGCGCGGCGCGCATCGCCGCCGGCTATGGCGCGAAAGTCGCGATATGCGAGGAGTTCCGCATCGGCGGCACTTGCGTGATCCGCGGCTGCGTGCCGAAAAAGCTCTATGTGATGGCGAGCCGCTTCCACGATGATTTCGAGGACGCCGCCGGCTTCGGCTGGCGCGTCGGCGCGGTGGAATTCGATTGGAAGGCGCTGGTCGCCGCCAAGGAGGCGGAGATCACCCGCCTCTCCGGCCTCTATGCGCAAAATCTCGAGAAGGCCGGCGTCGAGGTCATTCGCGAGCGCGGCGTGATCGCCTCGCCCAATGAAGTCGCTTTCGCCGGCGGCAGGCGCGTCTCGACACGTTACATTCTGGTCGCCACCGGCGGCGCGCCGACGTTGCGGCCGGACATTCCGGGCCTCGAGCACGCCATCTCTTCCAATGAGATTTTCGATCTGCCGGAACTGCCGAAGAGCCTGCTCGTCGTCGGCGGCGGCTATATCGCCGTGGAATTCGCCAGCGTCTTCGCGCGGCTCGGCTCCAAGGTGCATTTGTCGCTGCGCGCCGATCTGCCCTTGCGCGGCTTCGACGAGAATCTGCGCCGCCTGCTCGACGAGGGCCTCGTCAATGCGGGGATAGAGATCCACCGCGGCGCTCTGCCCACCAAGCTCGAGAAGACCGCGAGCGGGCTCGTCGCCACGCTGCAGAATGGCGCGCGGCTCGACATTGACGCGGCGCTGCTGGCGACCGGCCGCGCGCCGCTGACGCAGGGCCTCGGGCTCGAGGCGGCGGGCGTCGCGATGAAGGAGAGCGGCGCGATCATCGTCGATGATTATTCGCGCAGCAATATTCCGTCCATCTACGCTGTCGGCGATGTGACCGACCGCATCAATCTGACGCCCGTCGCCATTCGCGAGGGCCACGCATTCGCCGACACTGTGTTCGGCGGCAAGGACGTCCGCGTCAGTCACGATCTGGTGCCGACGGCGGTGTTCACCACGCCGGAGATCGGAACCGTCGGCCTCACCGAGGCCGAGGCGCATGCGAAATACGGCCGGCTCCATGTCTTCGAGACCAGCTTCCGGCCGATGCGCGCGACGCTGTCGAAGCGCGCCGAAAAAGTCTTCATGAAGATTTTGGTCGAGGCCGCCGGCGATCGCGTCGTCGGCGTGCATATTCTGGGACCGGAGGCGGGAGAGATGGCGCAGCTTCTCGCCATTTCGCTGCGGCTCGGCGCACGCAAGGCGGATTTCGATGCGACCATGGCGCTGCATCCGACGCTCGCCGAAGAGCTGGTGACGATGCGCGCGCCGAGCCGCATCGTCGAATAAAAAAGCGAGCCCGAGGGCTCGCTTCTTTCGGGCCTCGAAAAGGCGATCCGAGAAGAACCCGGATCGCCTCGTCGCCTTACTTCACGAAGGACACGTCGAACAGCGGCGGCTCGTCTCCCTCGAAGAAAACGCCGCGCTCGCCCTTGTCGCGCCCGAACTCATACTTCGCCGAGATCGTATAGGTGCGCTGCGGGAAGGGGTGGAACAAGAAGTATTTGTAATTTCCGATATTGTCGACGCCGAAGTCGAAGCTGACATGCTTGTTCCATTTGTAATGGATCTTCGTGTCGACGACGAAGAAGCGGTCGAAGCTCTGATAGACGCCATGGGCGATGTCGTTATTGGCGAGCGTCGTCCACATCTGTCCTTGATAGCGCGCCGCGACCGTGAAGGCCCAATGATCGTCGGGCCGATAGGTCGCCTCCATTGTGGCGCGCCAATCCGGCACATTGGGCACGCGCTTGCCGGCGACCGAGAGCGCCCAATTGTCGAAGTTCGTGCCGCCGGACGGCGCCCATTTGCTGTCGGAGATGACGCGAGCGTTGAGATAGGTCACGCTGCCGATGAGCTCGAGCCCCTTGATGACGACATTGTCCTTGCGCGCCGCGAGCTCGACTCCGCTGTTGCGGACGCGATCGACATTGGTCGTCTGCGACGCGGTGAAGGTCTGATTGGTGACGAAAGTGCTCTGCGAGATGATCGCGTCGCGCACTTCCTCATCGAAGAGCGACACGCGCACGGAGCCGTCGTCGCCGATCTTGCGCTCGACCGCGAGCTCCTTGCTGAGCGCCACTTCCGGCCGCAGATTGGGGTTGGGATTGACCACCGTTCCCGTCGCGCCGGGAATGGTCGTCAGATTATAGAGCTCCTTGGCGGTCGGGAAGCGATTGGCGAGGCCGATCGAGCCGGTGACCGTCCAATCCTCGTCCGGCGTCCATTGCAGCGAGCCCTTGGGCGAGAAACGCGTGTGATAGAGCGCCGGCTGATAGATCGGCAGCATGCTCGCCGCCGTCGCCGTCGAGCCGAAGCCGGTGGCGGCGATGCCGCCGAGCGACTGATTATAGCCGTCCGACGCCGCCCAATGCTCCCAGCGGCCGCCGACGGTGAATTTGAACTCCTTCGAGATCTTCCAGGCGTCCTGCGCCCATAGGGCCTGAGTGCGCGTCGTGCCATTGCCGATGGAGGCCGCGACGCCATAGGACGAGGCCATGCCGCTCGTCCAATTGGTGGTGAGCCAGGTGGGATTGTTCAGATGGAACTGGTCCCCATGCAGGCCGAAGCTGATGTCGTGGCCCGTGAGAACGCCGTCCGGCCGCAATACGCCCTTGAGGTCGAGCAGCGTCCAATAGGTGCCGTTGTAGCGGACATCCTTGCCGGTCGAGGAATAGCCCACCGGCGCCGCCGTATAGGGCGAGCGCTGATCCGACTGGAGATAGGTGAAATGCGAGGCGGAGACCTCGAAGTCGAAGGGGCCGCCGGTATTGGATTTCACCGCCAGCGCATTGGTGAGCATCTTCTCCTGCACGCGGTAATAGCCGCTGCCGAAGCTCTGCATCGCCGAGGAGCCGATGCTCCCCGTTCCGCTCGTCGCGCCGAAAGCCTGCAATCCGCTCGAGAAATAGGGCTGCGGGATGGAGGTCCCGTCATTGCTCCAGAAGCCGAGCGTATAGGTCGCGCGGACCGTCGGCGTGAAGTCGTACGCCAGCTTCAATTTGGCGTTGATCTGGTCGTTCTCGAGATTGCCGGTCGCCCCGAGAATAGTGGCCGGCGCGCCGAATTTGGTGTTGCCGAAATAAGCGCCCGGATAGCCGTAGAGATTATTGTTGGCCGCGGTCGCATAGGTCAGCGGCTGTGTCGTGCCATGGGCGTAATTGCCAGTGACCAGCCAGGAGAAATCGCCGATCTTGTCGCCGACGGTGGCGCTCGTCACCTCGGTGTGGAACAGCTTGCTCGTTCCATAGAGCGAGAAGTCCTGCAGCGCGACGGTTTGCTTGGCGGTGACTTCCAGCTTGTCGGGCATGCGCGTGGTGATCTGCAGCACGCCGCCCATGGAGTTGCCCGGATAGGCCGCCGAGAACGGCCCGTAGAGCATGTCGACGCGCTCGATCTCCTCCGGCGCGACGAGGCCCCAGCGCGGGGCGCCGATGCTGTTGTCATTGCCGATGAGCGCCGTCAGCAGCAGATCGTCTGCATAGACGAGGCTGCGGGCGCTCGACGCGACGCCCCAGGTGCGCGTCTGCAGCACGGCCTGCGTGTCGCCATTGTTGCGCTTGCGCAGGAAAAGGCTCGGCAGATATTTGACCACGTCTTCCGTGTCGATGACGTTGATCGTCTCGTCGATCTGCTTGCGGGTCACGCTGGCGACGGTGTTCGGCAGATTGAATTTCTGCACGAAGGCGGGCTTGCCGTCCGGCAGAGTGGGCGACCAGACGGATGCGGGCGCCGGCCGGCGCGACTGCGCGGGCTGCGCCTCGCCGCTGATGTCGATCGTCGGCAGCGCCTCCTGGGCGCCGGCCGGGAGAATAGCGGCGGAGCAGACGATGAAGAGCGCGCCGGCCGAAACGCCGCGCAGCAGATGGTGACGATACATTTGTGATGTCCTTCCCTGACGCCCTCTCGCGAGGGCGCGCGTCGATTTGCGGCGCTCGCGCGCCGCGGCTGTGTCGCGTCAGGAGAAGGAAGGGGGCGCGCGGGTCGGCGCATTGTCGTCGTCGCGCGAGAAGGGCGCTCCGAAGAAGGCGACGAAGGCGCCGGCCGTATGCGCGCGCGGGGGCTGCGACGCGACCCACGCCACGGTCGCCAGAAGCGGGGGGCCGCCGGCGCCGAGCTCGCAGAAGGCGCAGGCGCCATGGCGATGGGATTGGTCGCTCTTTGGAGCCTGCTTGCCGGGCTCCGCGGCGAATGCGTCGCCCGCCTCGGCATGCGCGGCGAGGCAGAGCCGCGCCGCCGTCTCGCCATGCGCGCGCATTCCGCCGAGCGGCGCGGTCAGCGCCTGGCCCAGCAGGGCGAGAAGGAAGAGGAACTTGGCGATCGCCGCCATCGCGCGCGTTAACTCTATCGATAAACCAGCTGCGAATTAGCGCGTTTCGCCAAATAAATCCAAGACCCCGCAGATTGTCAGAAGTTAAAAAATCCGTTAAGAGACATTTATGTCACACACGGGGGGACAGCGCAGAGAAATGCGCGCGATCTGCGCGATCGCCGCCGTTTGCGCGCTCGTTTTCGCCCTCCTCGTTTCTGGCGCGCCGCATCGCGTTGCGAGTGCGAGCGCCGCCGCCCGCGCGGGCGATCAGACAGCCCGCGTCCTGTGTCATGACGCGCTCACCGACGCGAACGCCGGAACGCCCGACAAGCCGATGAAGAAAGGGGCGAGCTGCCCCTGCTGCCTCGCCGCGCATTCCGGTCCGGCGGTGTTGCCCGATCGCGTTTTTGTCGCCCTGCGCCGCCAGACCGCCGCGCAGCCCGCCGTCTATCGAGCCTATGCCGCTGTGCGGCCGTCTTTCGCGCTATCGCAGGCGGTCAATGGCGCACGTGCGCCGCCCTCCGGTCTCCTCGCTCTCATCTGACGACAGGCCGATTCCACGCCGAGCGACGCGCGGGAACGGCAAAGCAGGGCTTCGACGGCGCCTCCCCTCCCTCGAGAGAGCGGGATATCGCCGTTGGACGAACAAAATCATAAGCAACAACAATCTGCTGATCCGCGGCGGCGTCGCGAGATCGAGGAACCCCAAGCGCGAGTGCGTCCTATGGATTACGGCTCAATTTCTCCTGTCACCATGTTCCTGAACGCCGGCCCCGTGGGCAAGGTGGTCATGGCCGCCCTGCTGCTGGCGTCGATTTGGACCTGGGTGCTGATCGTCGAAGGTGTCGTCGCCGTCGTGCGCATCGGCAAATCGGCGCGGGCGGCGCGTTCCGGCGGTCCGGCCGGATTGCTCGCGCCGATCGAGGCCGCCGGCGAGCACGCCGCCTCCTTCGATCTTCCCGGCGAGTCCATCGGCGAGAAGCGCGAGCGCGTCGCCGAGATCATGAGCCGCGTCGGCCGCGAGCTGATGACCAAGGCGGAGGGCGGCCTGCCCAATCTCGCCGTCATCTCCTCCGTCGCGCCCTTCGTCGGCCTGTTCGGCACGGTCTGGGGCATCATGACCAGCTTCGCCGGCATCGCCCAATCGCAGGACACCAGCCTCGCGGTGGTCGCGCCGGGCATCGCCGAGGCGCTCGCCGCCACCGCCTATGGCCTCGCGGCCGCCATTCCCGCCTCGGTCGGCTACAACCGCATCGGCGCGGCCTTCTCGCGCGCCGGCCAGCAGGTCGCCCATTATGTCGAGGACAAGGCGCTCGCCGTCACCAGCGGCCACATCGTCGCCTCGAGAAAGCGGGAGGCCGCGTGATGGCCGGACTTCCGACGCGCTTCAAGAATGGCGACAGCCTCTATCAGCCGCTCGCCGACATAAATGTGACGCCGCTCGTCGACGTCATGCTGGTGCTGCTCATCATCTTCATGGTGACGGCGCCTCTGCTCGCCAAGGGCATGAAGGTCAATCTCCCGCAGTCCAAGGCGGCGCAGCCGCTCAATCCCAAGGAGCCGATCGTCGTCGCCGTCTCCAAGGACGGCAAGGTGGCGCTCGGCTCCGATGAAGTGTCGCCCGAGGCGCTCGTCGACGGCATCAAGGCGATGATGGGCTCCGACACGAGCCGCATCGTTCATGTTCGCGGCGACAAGGAGGCCAATTACGGCGAGGTGATCGCCGTGATGGACAAATTGGCGACCAATGGCATCACCCATATCGCCATACTGACCGACTCGCGGCCCAAGGGCGCGGCGACCCCGGCGGCGGCCGTCGGCGCGAAGCCGGCCGCGGCGAGCCCGGCGCCTGCGACGGTCGCTCCTGCGGCGGCGATTCCCGCGGGAGGGGCGGCGAAATGACGGATGCGATCCTCTCCTCCTTCGAGCATGAGGGGACGCCCATCGGCGCCCCGCCGCCCGTCAGACCCGGCTGGCTGCGGCCGGCGAGCTTCGCCGGCGTCGTCGTCGCTCATGCGGCGGTCGGCTGGCTGCTGCTGAAGCTGGCCGTGCCGAGCATCGCCAGCCTCGACTCGGTCAGCATGGAGCTCGTCCCGCAGGGCGATTTCTTCGAAGCGCAGGAAGTGAGCGCCGCGGAGGAAGAGCCGCCGCCGCCAGAGGAGATCGAGCAGCCCGATCTCGCCATTCCGCCGCCGCAAGTGATGGCGCCCGATGCGCCGTCGCTGCCGCAGCAGAAAGAGATCGTCGAGAAAAAGAAGAAGATCGTCGAAAAGAAGAAGGACGTCGAGCGCGACAAGAAGCGCGAGGCCGTCACCCAGCGCCGGTTGGGCGCGCCGGAAGGGCAATCGCAGAGCAATGGCATGTCGCAGAGCGCCTATAAGGCGCTGCTCGCGGCGGCGATCCGCAGCCACACGCCCGGAACCTCCGCGCTGGGCGAGGGCACGGCGCATTGCACCTTCAATGTCACCGCCGGCGGCGGCATCACCAGCGTCTCGGCCTCCGGCTCGTCGCCCGCCCACGCCGCTCTCGCGCGACGAATATTGGCCTCGGTCCATGCGCCGCCGCCTCCGGGCGGTGGGTTTTTCGCAAGTCAGAGCTTCCATTTCCACTGACGCGAAAAGATCGAGAGACGCGAAATGAGATTGTCGTCATCGACGATCGCCGGTCTGATTTCCGTCTTTGCTCTCGCAGCCGCGGACGCCGCGACTGCGAAGGATATCGCCCCGACGTCGTCGGTCTTCGCCGATCCGGCGGCTATTCACCGATATAAGACAATCATGGCGGAAGTAATCCGCCGCCACACGCCGAACCGCGCAACGATCGGCCAGGGGCGGGCGACCTGCTTTTTCCATGTCGGGAAGAACGGCGCCATCAGCGTCGTCGAGGCGACGGGCTCGTCTCCGGCTCATGCGGCGTTGGCGCGGCGGATCATCGAATCGCTGCGGGCTCCGCCGCCGCCGGGCGGCCCGTTCGACGCCGAACAGAGTTTTCACTTCAACTGAGCGCAAAAAAAGATCGAGGAACGTTCCAATGAAAAGAATCGCGATATTGATGATCGCCGGGCTCGTCTCCGGCTCCGCCCTCGCGGTCGAGGGCGAAGCGGCGGCTCCCGCCGCGGCCGAATCCGCCGCTCCTGCGCCCGCCGCCGCACCCGCGCCCGCTCCCGCCGCCGAGCACAAGGCCACGGAAGCCAAGCCCAAGGCCAAGTCTGAAAAGGCCGCCGACAAGGAAAAGAGCAAGGACGCGGACAAGAGCAAAGACAAGAAGCAGGCCGAGAAGGCGAAGCCCGCTCTCTCCAAGCAGGCCTATGTCAAGCTGCTCGCCGCCGAGATCAAGCGCCACACGCCCAAGGCCTCCGACGCGCAGACCGGCTCCATCCATGTCGCCTTCACGATCGGCGCCGGCGGCCGCGTCGTGTCGCACAAGGTTCAGAGCGCCTCCAATCCGGCGCTCGAGCCCGTCGTCAATCAAATCCTCGCCGCGGTGCATACCGTGTCGCCGCCCGGCGGCTCCTTCTCCGCGGTGCAGGAATTCAACTTCCACTGATGCGGACCTCGCGCGGCGGCCCTAAAGCCGCCGCGCAAAACCAAATGCGGACCTATGATGAAACGCGCGACGCTCGTCCTACTCCTCGCTCTCCCCGCCGTCGGCGCTCTCGCGACGGAAGCGGACAAGCCCGGCGCCCCTGCGGCGCCCGCGGCTGCCGCCCCGGCGACGACGGCCTCCTCCGGCCTCTCGCAGAGCAAGTTCCTCGGCCTGCTCTATAGCGAGATCGCCAAGCGCACGCCGACGGCGAGCCCCGCCGGTCCCGGCTCGGCGACGGCGAGCTTCCACATCGACGCCGCCGGCAAGGTGGATCAGGTGACGATCGCCCAGTCGAGCAGCCCGAAACATGCGGAGATCGTCCGCAAGATTCTCTCCGGCCTGATCGCCCCGCCGCCGCCCGGCGGCTCCTTCGAGGGCTCGCAGAGATTCAACTTCCACTGACGCGGGGTCGGCGGGCTTCCGTCCCTTCGAGCCGACATTTTCAGCCGCTGAGAAAGGCACCGCCATGAAACGCGCCGCGCTCGCTCTGCTGTCCCTTCTCGTCGCTTCCGGCGCGCTCGCGCAAGAGAAAGCGCGAGAGGAAAAAATGGGCCAGATGGCCCATGCCGCGCCGCCCGCCTGCGCCGATCCGCTGCCCAAATGCGCGATCAGCGCGACGCCCTCCTTCGGCGCCGATGGGCGGCTGTGGCTGACCTATTCCGTCGCCGGCAAGGTCTATGGCGCGGTTTCCAGCGACAATGGCAAGAGCTTCGCGCCGCCCTTCGTCATCGCGGCGCCGGCGGGAACGCTGGACGACAATGGCGAGGCGCGGCCCAAGATCGTCGCTCTCGCCGATGGGACTCTGGTGGCGAGCTTCACCACGCGGCCCGAGAAGAGCTATGAGGGCACGGTCTTCGTCACGCGCTCGACCGACGAAGGCAAGAGCTTCGCGCCGCCGCAGCCGCTCGTCGACGACAAGGGGCAGCGCTTCGAGACCTTCATCGTCGACCCCAAAGGGCGTCTCTACGCCGCTTGGCTCGACAAGCGCGACGCCGCCAAAGCAAAGGCCGCCGGCGAGAGCTTCGAGGGCAGCGGCATAGCGGTCGCCTGGTCCGACGACGCCGGCAAGAGCTTTTCCGGCAAGAGCATTCTGCTCGATCACAGCTGCGAATGCTGCCGCATCGGCGCGGCGCTGGATCGCGACGGCCAGCCCGTCTTCATGTGGCGCCATGTGTTCGAGAATAATCGCCGCGACCATATGGCCGCCAAGCTCTCCGCCGACGGCAAGACGCTCATCGGCTCGCGCGTCAGCCTCGACGATTGGGCGACCACTTGCCCGCATCAGGGGCCGGCCATGGCGATCGACGCCGCCGGACGCTGGCATATCGCATGGTTCACGCGCGGCAAGACGCGCCAGGGCCTGTTCTATGCGCGCAGCGAGGATGGCGGAAAGAGCTTCTCCGAGCCCCAGCGCATCGGCGACGCCGAGCGCGCGCCGCAGCGTCCGCAGCTGCTCGTCAGCGGCGGCAAACTGTACCGCGCCTGGAAGGAGTTCGACGGAACGCTGACCACCGTCCTCGCGCAGAGCTCGCGCGACGGCGGCAAGAGCTTCGACGCGCCGCGCGCGCTGGCGCAAACGGCGGAAGCCTCCGACCATCCGCTGCTCGTCGAGAGCAAGGGCGTCGCCTATCTCTCCTGGCTGACGCAGCAGGAGGGCTACCGGCTCATTCCGCTGGAGCGCGGCCATGCGGAGGCGCAGACGCGCAAGACCACGGCCGGGCTCGCGACGAAGCGCTGAGGCGACGCTCTCGGGGCGCCGCTCTCAGGGCGCCCCTGAGGGACGGGCGGGTGAAGCGCCTCACCCGCCGATCTCCTCCCGCTTGATCTCCAATTCCAGCCAGCTCTCCTCGGCGGCGGCGAGCTCTTCCTCCACTTTCGCGAGGAGCTTGCCGGCTTCGGCGAATTTCGCCGGATCGCGGGCATAGAGGCCGGGATCGTCGAGAAATTTCTGCAGCTTCTCCCTCTTGCCGCGCAACTCCTCCATTTTCGCCGGCAGCGTCGTCAGCGCATGCTGCTCGGCGAAGGAGAGGCGCGGCTTGGCGGCGGCTTTCGGCCGCGGCGCGCTCGCCGCTTTCGCCTTCTCCTCGCGCGGGGCGGCGGCGGCGCTGCGCGCCTGCACGCCCTCGCCGCGCTGCGTCACCATGTCGGAATAGCCGCCGGCATATTCGACCCAGCGGCCATTGCCTTCCGACATCAGCACGGAAGTGGCGACGCGATCGAGAAAATCGCGATCATGGCTGACGACGATCAGCGTGCCGGGGTAATCGGCGAGCATCTCCTCCAAGAGATCCAGCGTCTCGAGATCGAGATCATTGGTCGGCTCGTCCAGCACCAGAAGATTGGACGGCAGCGCCAGCGCGCGGGCCAGCAGCAGGCGCCCGCGCTCGCCGCCGGAGAGCCGGCCGATGGGCGTGCGCGCCTGCTCGGTCCCGAACAGGAAGTCCTTCATATAGCCGATGACATGCTTGCGCTGGCCGTTGATCTCGACGAAATCCGAGCCGCCGCCGGTCAGCGCGTCCTTCAATGTCGTCTGCGGATCGAGGCTGGCGCGGCTCTGATCCAGCGTCGCCATCTCGACAGCCGCGCCGAGCCGCACATGGCCGCCGTCCGGCGCCAGCGTCCCCGTCAGCATTTTGATGAGCGTCGTCTTACCCGCGCCATTGGCGCCGACAATGCCCAGCCGGTCGCCGCGCATCACCCGCGTCGAGAAAGTATCGACGATGGTCCGATCGCCGAAAGCCTTGGAAATTCCCCGCGCCTCGACCACCAGCGCGCCGGAGGTCTGCGCCTCGGCGACCTCGAGCTTTATGTCGCCCGTCGGCCCGACATGCCGGCGCCGCCGCGCGCGCATCTCGTGAAGATCGGAGAGGCGCTTCTGATTGCGCTTGCGGCGGCCGGTGACGCCATGCTGCAGCCAATGCTCTTCCGCGACGATCTTGCGGTCGATCTTGTGCTGCTGCTTTTCCTCCTCCTCCAGCTCGCGGTCGCGCCAGGCCTCGAACTCCTTGAAGCCTCGTGACAAATATCGCGTCCGCCCGCGATCGAGCCAGACCGTCGAGCGCGTCAGATCCTGCAGGAAGCGGCGATCATGGCTGATGATCACCATCGCCGAGCGCAGGCCGGCGAGCCGCTCCTCGAGCCAGAGAATCGCCGGCAGATCGAGATGGTTGGTGGGCTCGTCCAGCAGCAGCACGTCCGGCTCCGGCGCGAGGATGCGGGCGAGCGCGGCGCGGCGGCCCTCGCCGCCGGAGAGGCTGCGCGTATTCTCCTCGCCCGTGAGGCCGAGCTCGAGCAGCAGCGCCTTGGCGATATAGGGATCGTCGGTCGGGCCGAGGCCGTCGACCACATAATCCAGCGTGGTCGCGAATTTGGAGAGATCCGGCTCCTGCGGCAGATAGCGCAGGCTCGCGCCCGGCTGCAGGAAACGCGTCCCCGAATCGGCCTCCACCTCGCCGGCGGCGATTCGCAGCAAGGTCGATTTGCCCGAGCCATTGCGGCCGACGAGGCACAGCCGCTCGCCGGGCGAGACGGAGAGATCCGCCGATTCGAAAAGCGGCTTGCCGCCGAGCGTCAGCCCGACATTCTGGAGCGTCAAAAGGGGTGGCGGGGCCATGGGGTCCGATATGTCCGCGCCGGCGGGACGAGGCCGGCCCCGCGTCTTTTATCGCACTCGCCCCATAACGCCAGCCCGCCCGCTCATCGGCATACCGTCGCATTATGAGGAAGTCTGATTAGAAAAGATACCGTGATAGCCCTTCTCTGGCGTTCCGGTTGTTTGCTCGAACACCAGTTGACATATCCACATACCCGGATCAAGAACCACGTGGTGCGGACCAAAATTAAACATTTCAAGCTGAATATTTCCAACAAATCCAGAATGAATAACTGGCGCCGTTACATGAATACTGATTCCAAGACGCGCCAAAGAGCTTTTTCCCTCAACCCGCGCCGCTAATCGAGAGGTTATTGGAATTTCTACTTTTTCTTCCGTCCACGCCAAAACAAAGCCTTGGGCTTTAGCGTATACGATCCGCTCTGCGGTGTTTGCAGCGCAGAGGCAATGGTAGAGTATTTGAAATCCGAACTCCCAGGATGAATTGGAGACGAGCCTCCGAGCGTCGACCACTCTCTGAAATTTTTTGAGAGAGTCAAATCTATTGCCGTCGAAGTGACGGCAATAGATAGGTCTGGTTGTGGGTTTATTTTTATCTGGCCTTCTTTTAGGGCTATTCTAATTTCTCTATCAGTTAAGATCATTCTTCGACTCGCACTTTGGATATCACGCGTGACAAATTTCGCTATTTTTTGCCTCAGATATGTTTATCCAGGCGCGCAGCCGGCCAGACACGGCTTCCCTCGGAAGCTCAACCAAGACTTTGGCATCACTATTTTTTAAAATAGGCCAAACATGAAGAAAGTTACCTTGGACCGACTGGCTATCGACAATTATTTCCTCTCTGCCGTCGACCGTGTTTATTTCAACAACTAGCTCGGAAGGGCCTGGCCCGCTCATTAATTGCACACATTTTACAAACATGCGGCGTCCTCCATGTAGGAACGTATCGAGAAGAATCGTGGCCGTTCCTGGTTCCGTTTTTGAGAAAGGCGGCTCTCGAACGGAATGATTCCGTAACACAAGTGTAATGGAGCGGGCGGCCTCGCATAGAGCCAAATAGCCTCCTGCCCGCCCAATTTGTTAGCATCACACAGGATATCGGCCATTCGGGCGCAACCCAGAGAGGCAGCTGACCATTTCCTCGATCGAGCCTGCATTCTCTCTTTCCCGCCCTTCAGCATAACGTCAGCCCGGCTCAATGGCTCTCCGCCAGAGTCGAGGCCGCGCGCAGGAAGCGCGAGGGGTCGACCGGCTCGCCGTCCACCCGCACCTCATAGTGCAGATGCGGCCCGGTGGAGCGGCCCGTCGAGCCGAGCCGCCCGACCGTCTCGCCCGGCGCCACCTCCTGGCCGACGGAAACGGCAATGGCCGAGAGATGCGCATAGCGCGTGGCGAGGCCGGAGCCATGGTCGATCTCGACCATCTGCCCATAGCCGCCGCTCGGCCCGGCGTTGACGACCACGCCGCCCGCCGTGGCGCGCACGGGCGAGCCGTAATCGTCGCGCAGATCGACGCCCGTATGCAGCGCAGCGCGTCCGAAGAAAGGATCGGTGCGATAGCCGAAGCCGGAGGTGGTCTCCGGCGCGCCGGCGAGCGGCTTGCGCAGCGGCACGCTGGGCAGCGCGCTGCGCAGGCCCTCGAGCGTTGTGGCCGCGGTCTCGGCGGCGCTGAGCTCGCGCTCGAAGAGATCATTGCGCTCGGCCGGCACGAAAGGCCCGCCGGCGAAGCTCTCGGGAGCAGCGCCGGCCTTGGCGCGGCCCTTGGGAAGAAAGCGCTCGACCGGCAGGCCGGCGACATCGAAAGCGCGCCGCAGCTTGGCGGTCGCCGCCCGAATCGGCTCGACCAGCCGGCCGAGGCGCTGGGTCTGCTCGCGCTCGGCATGATCGAGCGAGGCCTCCAAATGCTCGAGGCGCGACTGCATCGGCAGACCGGCCTCGGCCGCGAGCCGGGGCGATTCGGTCTGCGGCGCGAGCTCCGCCGAGGCGCCGCGACGCTCGGCCGCCGGCTTGCCCGAAGAGTTGGCGGGCGCATCATCCTCGCGTCGCAGCCGTAGCTCGAGGCCCTCCGGCTGCGGCTTGTCGAAGCCGGCGAAGGGCTCCGGCCGCTCCTCTTGCGCCGGCGCATAGGCGCTGACGCCAGAAGGCAATCCCACGGGCCCGCCCACAGCCGGCGCGGCGACCGAAGGCGCGCGCCTTTGCGCGGTCACGCCGGCGGGAGCCGCATCCTTGGAGGCGACGCCTTCGACGAGCCGCGCCACCAGCGCCGCCCGCGTCTCCAGCTTGGCTTGGCGGGCGACCAGGGTCTGCACCTTGCTCTCGACATCGCCCTGGGCGAGAAACTGCCGGCTCGTCGCCTGATCGAGCCGCAGCCGCATGGCGGCCAGCCGATCCTCATAGGCGTAGCGCATCTGAGTCTGGCGATCGACCAGCTCGGCGAGCATGTCGTCGCGAAACGCGAGATAGGCGGCCGCGCAAGGCGCGAGCAGCCCCGCCCCGAGCAGAACGAGACCCGCCACGGCGAGCGTCGGGGGCGACAGCTCCAGCCGCCGACGGCGCGAGGCGAGCGTGAATTCGACGACGAAAGGAAGCCGCTTTTGTCGCGGTCTGAGATCATTGGCTTTCGGCATGCGCATGTTCCAGAGGACCGCCCCGGCGCGCGAGCCGCGAGCGCGCGAGGGGAGGTCGGCGGCCTGTTACACCTCATTAAGGTTAACGATCGGCAAATCTGCCGCGGGAGCCTCGAGCGAGGCTGGGCGAAAGGATCGCGTTTCGAGCCTTGATCGCCGAGGCGAACGCGTGCTATTGGGCGCTTCGCCGCGAGCGGGGCAAGTCCCCGCTTTCGCCCCTGGAGAGGTGGCTGAGTGGTTGAAAGCACCGCACTCGAAATGCGGCATACGGGCAACCGTATCGGGGGTTCAAATCCCTCCCTCTCCGCCACTGCCTTACTTTTACTCAGTCTTTACTTATAGATATTAGAAATCAGCCAGTTGCGCGCCGTTCGGTGTTACAGAATGCCTCTCCGCATGGCCTTCCCCTCAGCGAGGTCGAGCGTGTGGGATAGCGCGGGCAGGCTCGCGGCGCGCCTCGGAGTCGAATTGCGGTGCCAAGCGGGGGCGGTGAAGCGACAGGTAGACCGTCTCCCACCATTCGAGGATGCGGTCCTGTGCGGCGCCGACCAGTCGATCAGAGGAAACCTTGTCGCGCCTCGCCTGCTGGTTGACGCGCCGGTGATCTGCCCGGTTGCCCTTCCGATCAGCCGTGGCTATGTCCCGGCAGGCGGAGACAATCAATGACCAAAGTTTTGAAACAACGCGGCTTCTATAGGGACTTTTTCCCGAATGCCGGAGACGAAGCTCATTTCGATTTCCATTCCTGCACGATCCACCTCGAACGCATCAGTCGGACGACACTGGACTACGACCTGAGCACGCAGCGACTCCCCGCTCTCCGCGAGGCGTATTCCATAATGCTGCACGAGATGACGCACTGGGCGGATTTCGTAGGGACTCTGTGGGGCCGCGAATATCTGCGTCGGCTGTTCGAGGTGCGTCGGCTCGTCGAGGCGGGCGGGCCGACTTACGGACCCGCTGAAAAATTTCACTTGTTCGCAGACCTGCACGACCGCACGCGGCGGATCAACATGGGTCGCTTCTACCGGACGCAGCATGAGTCGCGCCCTCACGGGCCGGAGGTCCCATGGCAACTCAAGTTGAGTGCCGGCCAGGAATTCGGGCTTGACGGGAAGCTCGAAGCGAAACGGCCCGTCTTGTTCACACGCCTGTACGACAACTCCGGTTCGTCGCTGGTAGCGCGTCAGCCAATCGTCGTCGGTGCCCTTCTCGAGTGTTGCGCGGTTTGGTCCGAAATCGCGACCTCGCTCGAGTTCGTGCGGAAAATGAGCCCGGAGGAACGGGTCGTAGAGCAGCGCCTATTCGAGGTCGCTACCGGAAAACGCCTCTACGACCCGGATCAAACGCTCTACACCGCCCCCGCGCATATCCTTGCTAACCAAGCGCGGATCAGCGACCCGATTGAAGGCTACCGTTTGGCTTCGGCCCTCGCGAATATCGTCCTGAATCTCGATGAGCGCAATTTCCGCCGGCTGCGGGCCCCTGCCGAATTCAAGACTTGGTCCAATCTATTCGAGGGCTTCCGTCAGAGCCACAACCGCGGCTTCGCCTTCGCAGTCCTGTGTTATCGCGGCGGCGCATTGTCCGGCAGGAGCGACGGAGAATGGATCGATGCCGCTCTCGCGTCTGCGGGCCTAGAGTCCGCCGAGAACATCCTCGCGCGCGCCAGAGCGAAGATGTCATCGGATAGCGTCTCCGATCCAGAGACGCCGATCGGGCGCGCGGAGGCCTATCTCCTCGAACTCGGGGTGCAAATGTTCGACTTGCGCGCCAAAGGAGACGTCAGCCTGACCCCCGGTCGACTGCTCACCGCAAACTTGCCGACGCCGCCGATGTTCGATCTCGAAGGCGAGACAATCCAACTTGCGCCGGCGACCTTCGACACAGCCCGCTTCGACCCGGAGGCAAATTTTTACGCGGCTGCCGGGCTGAGCACGAAGACGGAAGATTTTCTGGCGTCCTGCCGCTGACCCAGAGTTTCGACGCCGTCCGACTCCAGTTCACGACGGCGCAGGCATCGCTCGATGTTGAGGGCGAGAAATCTTCAGGGCTCAAGGTTAATTCTTGCCCCCGATATCAGGAACGGGCTCCGAATGCCGTCGATCGGCGGTCACCCCCTTGCCATTTGATACGGAGTTGTGATTCAGAAGACCCAGTGATGCGGCCTGCACTATGCCGATATTATTGAAGTTAATTAAAGCAGAAGAGAGTCCCTCCCTCTCCGCCAGTTGCTCACAAATCTACTCCTCCACCTTTGTCTAGACCGTTCGTCGAGCTGCCTAGCTCTAGCTTTGCGCTTGCCATGCAGCGGCCTGCGACTACCTTGTCTTTCCGTATCCACTTGGATACGGTCAGTCATGTTCACACTCGTTCGATCTTCGTCGTTCGACGAATGGCTCTCCGGTCTCGTCGATCGAAAGGGCAAGGCCCGCATATTGGCGCGGCTGACGAGCGCCGCGCATGGCAATTTCGGCGATTGCGAGCCTGTCGGGGAAGGCGTGTCGGAGATGCGAATTCACTATGGGCCGGGCTATTTCGTCAGGAGCGGCGCGACCGTCTATGTGCTGCTCTGCGGCGGCGACAAGGGCTCGCAGCGACGCGACATCGAGCGCGCGAAGGAATTGGCGCGGGAGCTGAAGGAGTGACGCAATGACCAAGAATTTCGCCGCCTTCAACGTGTCCGATTATCTCGATAACGAGGAAACGATCGCCGAATATCTGACGGCCGCAGCAGAGGACGAAAACTCCGACGTTCTGCTCGCCGCGCTTTCGGAAGTGGCGAAGGCGCGCGGCATGGCGCAGGTCGCGGCCGCCGCCGGGCTCGGACGCGAAAGTCTCTATAAAGCTCTCGCTCCCGGCTCCCATCCGCGGTTCGAGACGATCAGCGCGGTCTTGCGCGCGCTGAACGTAAAGATCGCGTTGATTCCGACCTCTTCGACGACGCGATGACCAGCGTTGCGCTTTCATTTTTTCGTAAGACGCGAGGCCGGCGGCCCGGCCTCTGAGATTGGAACGCCCATGCTTCATTCGTCGCTCCGCGCGCTCGCCGCCGCTCTTCTCTTCTGCCTCTCTTGCGGCGTCGCGGCGGCGCGCGCGCCGCTGGTGCTGTTCACGGATTTCGGAACGGCGGACGGCGCCGTCGCCGCGATGAAAGGCGTCGCCTATTCCATCTCGCAGGATCTCTTGGTCGCCGATCTCAGCCATGAGGATCCGGGCAGTATTTTCGCCGGCGCCTATCGCCTCTATCAGGCGGAGCCCTATTGGCCGAAAGGCTCCGTGTTCGTCGCCGTCGTCGATCCCGGCGTCGGAACGGGACGGCTGGCCATTGCGCTCGAGACGCTGAGCGGCCGCTTTTTCCTCGCGCCCAACAATGGGCTGCTGACATTGGTCGCCGAGCGCGAGGGCGTGAAGGAAGTGCGCGAGATCGACGAGAGCGTGAACCGCCGGCCCGGCTCCGAGCAATCCCACACATTTCACGGCCGCGATATTTTCGTCTATGCCGGCGCGCGTCTGGCGGCCGGCGCGCAGAGCTTCGAGCAGATCGGCCGCAAGCTGCCGCCGGAAGCGCTGGTCACGATTCCCTATCGCGCGGCGGAACGCAAAGGCGATGCGGTCAGCGGAATCGTTCCCGTGCTCGACGCGCATTTCGGCAATGTATGGTCGAACATTCCGAAAACCCTGTTCGACGAATTGAAGATCTCGCTGGGCGAGCCGGTGCGTCTGCGCATTCGCCATGGCGATCGGCTCGTCGCCGATCTCGCCGCGCCCTATGAGCGCACATTCGGCGACGTTCCGCAGGGGCGCCCGCTTGTCTACGTCAACAGCCTCTTCGACATGGCCGTCGCGCTCAATCTCGGCGATTTCGCCAAGAGCTATGGCGTCGACTCCGGCCCCGATTGGACGATCGAGCTTTCGCGCGCGCCATGACGCCCATCGTCAACAGGCGCAGCCCGCATCGCCGCCAGTGCATGATTGCGCGCCTTCGGTGGCGTAGCCGTCGCGCTTCCACCAGTCGAGGCCGCCGATCAGCTCTTTGACGCGAAACCCCAATCGGGCGAGGTTCAAAGCGCCTTTGGTGGAAGCGTTGCAGCCGACGCCGTCGCAATAGGTCACATAGAGCACATCGCGACGAAGATTCGTCGTCGTCTCCGCGGTCATCGTCCGATGCGGAAAGCCGATAGCGCCGGGAATATGCTCTTTTTCATAGGCCTCGGGCGAACGCGCGTCGATGATGACGACCTCCTCCTCGCACGCGCGAAGGTCCCAGGAGTCGATCTCATATTCGAGCTTCGACGAATAATGCGCGATGCGCGCCGCGTCGATTTTCGGCTCCTCGTCCATTCGTCTCGCCTCGCTGCTTTGGTGACGGCAATACATTTTCAATAACGAGAATTTCATACCCCCGAAGGGGCGGGGCTCTCACCCCGCCCGCTCGATCGCCTGCTCCAGCGAGTCGCCGGCGCCGACCTGCGTGTCGAACAGGCGCCGATAGACGCCGCCCGAAAGGCGCAGCAACTCCTCATGCGAGCCGTCCTCGACGATGCGGCCATGGTCGAACACCAATATGCGGTCGAGCCGCTGCACCGTCGACAGGCGATGCGCGACGACGATCGTCGTGCGTCCCGCCGACAATTGCTCGATCGCCGCGCGAATATGGAATTCGGACAGGGAATCGAGCGAGGAGGTCGCCTCGTCCAGCACCAATATCGGCGTCGCCGCGAGAATGGCGCGCGCGATCGCCACACGCTGGCGCTCGCCGCCCGAGAGCTTCACGCCGCGCTCGCCCACCAGAGTCTCATAAGCGTCGGGCAGACGCTCGATGAACATATCCGCATGGGCGAGACGCGCCGCTTCCGCGACCTCGTATTGCGCGGCGTCCGGCCGGCCATAGGCGATATTCTCGCCGAGCGGCCGGTGGAACAGGATCGGCTCCTGCGCGACGATGCCGATCGCCTCCCGCAGCGAGGCCTGAGTCGCGAAGGCGATGTCCTGGCCGTCGATGAGAATTCGGCCCGCATCGAGATCGAACTGGCGCTGCAGCAGCTTGACGAAGGTCGTCTTGCCGGCGCCAGAGGCGCCGACGAGGCCGACCCGCTGGCCCGGACGGATCGTCAGCGAGAAATTCTCATAGAGCTTCCTGCGCGCATTCGGATAGCCGAAGGTCACATTGTCGAAGACGATCTCGCCGCGCGTCACCGCCAGCGGCGTCGCGCCCGGCGCATCGACCACATCGGGCTCCTGCGCGTCGAACTCGACCACATCCTCCATCTCGTTGACGGCGCGCTGCAGATTGCGCACGTGCTCGCCAATGTCGCGCAAATAGCCGTTGATGAGCCCCTGTATGCCGATGAGGCTCACCACATCGCCCGTCGACATGCCGCCCTGCGACCACAGCATCAGCCCGCAGCCGAGCAGAGTCGCCTGCATGGCGATCATCACCACGGCCTGCAGCAGGCCGACCGTCGTGCCGCGATACCAGGAGATCAGCGTGCGCTTGCGCCATTCGGTCACGAGCGCGGTGAAGCTCGCATCCTCGCGTTTCTCGGCGGCGAAGCCTTTGACGATCTGATTGCCGGTGATCGAATCGGCGAGCCGCGCGCTCACGGCGGAATCGAGCGCCTGCGACACTTGCGCCGCAGGGCTGATCCAGCCGAGCGAGAGGCCGATTCCCATCGCCAGAAACAGCGATATGCCGATCGCCACGACGAGGCCGAGCAGCGGCCAGCGCCAGGACAGGAGGCAGGTGATCGCCACGATCACCGTCGCCGCCGGCAACATGCCGAAGATCAGCGTGTCGCTGAGCGAATCGAAGGCCCAGACGCCGCGCGTGATCTTGCGCACCGTCGCGCCGGCGAAGGCGTTGGCGTGCCAATCGGCCGAGAAGCGCTGCACGCGCGCAAAAGCGTCGCGCACCAGCGCCGCCATGGCGTGAGCGGCGACATGGCAGACGGAGAAGGCGACGAAATTGCGCAGGCAATGAAACAGCAGCACCGTGCCGAGAAACACGGCGAGCGCTGCAAGCGCCGGCGCGAGCTCGCGGCTCTCGCCGGCGACGACATCGGCGAGATGGCCGGAGGCCACCGGAACGAAGACGTCGACGACATTGGAGACGAGGCGAGCGACGAGCATCGCCGCGAGCAGGCGCGGCGAGAGAAGCCAATAGCGGAGCGCGAAGCGCAGCGTGGTCAAATAGGCGGACATGAATCCTGCGGGACGCGAGACGTCCCGATCCCTTTTTTCGTGAATGGGCGCGAGGCGACGCGAGACGAAGCTGCGTCGCGGCTGTTTCCGGGAATGTCTTTCGTGAGAAGATCGTCAGAGCCGACAGGATCGGCAGAGCGACATGCGCGAGAGAGCAGCCCGGTATTTTGGAACCGGGCTCACTGCCTGAACTCTCTAGGCGCGGCCCGGGGAACGATAGGACATGACGAATTTCATCATGGCGACTCCCCCGATAGAGATGACGAGCGTCGCCGATGCGACGCGCCATATTGCAGTGCAATATGGCGAGCTTCATGCGCCCAAAGCGCCGCTCTGTCAACCGCGCCGCCACCGCTCTGCGCATCAGAGCGTAGGACGATAATCCTCCGCGCCCCAATGCAGCAAATGGCGCGCGCGCTCCGGCCCCTGCGCCTCGCTGGCCAATCCATAATGCAAAGCGAGCCGCTCGAGCGCGATTTTCAGCACCACTTTGGCGGAGCGCTGCGGCCAGCCGCGCTCGCTCTCGACGAGCTCGAGGCCTTTCAAATAGCCGCAGACATCGGTGAGCAATCCGCCGAGCTCCGGCCCCACTGCATCGAAGGCGAGAGAGAGTCGCCGGCGCGCGTCGATCGCCACATCGGCGATAGCGGCGCCCGCGCCGCCGCCGCGCGCGGAGCCGATCGCCGCCTCCCAATCGGCGGTGACGCGCTGGAGAATGGCGGCCTGCGTCACATCGCGGCGGAAGCGCTCGCCGGCCTCGATCTGCTCCGGCGCGAGAAAGGGTCGGCCGTCGCGATTCTTGCGGCGCGCGAGCCAGGCGAGCGGGCTCTCGCCCTCATTGACCAGCGTCGGGCGCGCGCCCTGCTCCACGACGCGCGGCGCGAGCGCGCTGTGCTGCGCAAAAAAGGGATTGGCCTCGGCCGGCGCCGCGAGCCGCCTCAGATGAGCGCGCCCCTCATCTGTCAGACGCAGACGGCGCGCCTCGCCGGCGCCGTCCCAGCGCGCCAAGCCGCGCGCAGCGGCGCTATCGGCGACGCTCGCGGGAAGGCGCGCCCGCGCGACCGTGACGCCCTTGCGCGGAGCCGCGACGATGATCGACCGCACGCCGAGCGGATCGGCCATCGCCTGCGCGCCGGGCTCATTCATCGCCTCCAGCAGACGGCGCAGCGCACGCGCCTCGGTCTCGTCTCTCTGTCGTTGAACGCCACTCATGAATCGTCTCCGGTTGGATGTGAGCTGACGGAAAAGGCGATCGTCTCGATGAGGCGCCGCTGTGCGCGCAGCGCCTGTTCCAGCGCGGCCACGGCGCGATCGAAATTCTCTTCGTCGCGGCGGTCCTCCACCCGCGCGCAGGCGTGGCGAATGCTGGCGCGATCACGCGCGAAAGCGCGCGCGCAGGCGGAAAGGCTCGCGCCGAAAGCGACATGATCGAGATAGACCGCGAGATGGCGCGCACCGGCGACATTGGCGCGCCCGCGGCTCGCGCTGCGCAGAGCATCGGGCGGAACGCCACAGGCGGCCGCGGCGGCGGCGACGCAGAGCGCCGATGACAGAAAATGATCGCTTCGTCGGGGAGCCATTCGTCTCGCCTGTGCAAGCGCCGCGGCCCCTCGGCCGGCGACGTCTCCGACGCTATCATGAATTTAATCCTATACAACGGATAAAAAACTTATCCCCATCGCCCGCTCCTCGCCCATGCTCCGGCGCGGGAGGACTCCTCATGCGCAATCCGTCGTCATCCGATCGCCTGCGCGCCGCCGCGCGAAAAACTCTGCAGAGCGCGCTGCGCGCAAAAGTCGAGGCCTATCGACGCGACGAATTTCTGCGCTCGTTTCATCGCCTGTCGCGCAGCGTCATCGCCGCCGAGACGCCGCAGGCCGCCGCCGCCGTGCTGAAGGAGCTGGAGCGCGCGCTACGGGCCGAGCGCGCCCGCGCCGGACATTGGAGCTATGATCTCTCGCGCCATATCGCGCTTCTCGTGGCGCATCGCGCCGAGCGGGCGCGCGCGCTGCGGCTCGCCCGCACGGCTCATAGAAGCGCTCGCGACCGCGTGTGATCCCGGACCGGGGCGGCGCCCTTTGTCGGCCGCCGGGATTGAGCTAGAAAAGCCTTTCCATTGGTATTTGCGTTCGAATCTCCATTCCCCGAGCGGGCATATCGAAAGACCGACCATGTTCTTGGAAAGGCTGCTCGCTCTGGCGACGGGCGCGATCGTCGCGCTCTGTCTCGGTCTCGGGCTGGTGATGATGGCGCTCGGCCCCGGCCGCAAGCTCGCCGAGCCGGCCCATATCGCCGAGCCGGCGCGTCTCGCCGAGCCCCCTCTCGCCGAGGCCGACCCAGCGCCGCTCGCCGAAGCCGCGACGGAGCCCGCGCCCGCGCCGGCGGACCCGCGTCCTTCCGCCCGCGCCCGCATAGAACAGGCGATCGCCGCCACGGAGGAATACAGATCGTTCTTTCAGCGCATGCGCCAGGCTTTTCCGACCGATTACGCCGCCGCGATCGAGACATTCGCGCAGGAGCCCGGCGTCGGCGCCGAGACGGCGAGCGTCGATTTCTATCTCGCCGAATCGGTGCGCCGGCTGCGCCAGGCGCGCGGCGTGCTCGCCGCCAAAGCGGAGCCGCTGGTCCTCGCCCGCGTCTTCGATCTGCAGCTCGATGTGCTGCGCGCCATCTCCGCCGAGAACAAGAAGCTCTGCGCGGCCTTTCTCTATGGCGGCGTCGATCAGGATTTCCACAGCTTCGCTGCACGGCGGCGCGCGCTGGTCGCGGAAATGGCGGTGGTCGGCCTCGAGGCCATCGCCAGCGGCCAGGCCAAGCAGCTCGAGCGCTCGGCGCCGAGCGAGGAGGATTTCCGCGCTCTGGAAAAGGCGCTGGCCGCGCGCGGCCTGCGCAAGCCGGAGATCGACTCGCTGCTGGACGGCAAGACTCCCGACCCGCCCTTCGACGACAAGAAGACCTGCGCCCTCGGCCAGACCTATCTCGAGGCGCTGCGCGCTCTGCCCGAGCCGATCCGCCTGCGCATCTACGGCCTCGCCGTGGAGCTGATGGCGCGCTCCTGACCGTCGTCTTCGCGCTCGACGGCCTCGCAGACCGCCGGGCGCCGCCACGCCCCATAGCGCCAGGGCGCGAGCGAATGCGCCGCCGCCGGCGCCAGCGGAACCGGATCATAGCCATCGCCCCCGCCCGGCCGGCAACGGCACAGACGCGCAAAGCCCATCCAGCCCCCGGCCCACAGGCCATGGCGACGGATCGCCTCATCCGCATATTCCGAACAGCTCGGCAAATAGCGACACTCGCGCCCGATGAAGGCCGAGAGGCTGAGCCGATAAACGAGGATGAGCGCGCGAGCGGCTCGCGCCGGCAGCGATCCGAGCATGGGCCACCCTAGCACGGCATGGGTCGCGGGGCAGAATCTTCGCGAGCGACAATTCCCCGGACGACGGCTTGACACTTTTGACGGGCGTCGACTATATCCGCCGACGCTCGTCCGAAAGGACGCGGGGCGGAGTAGCTCAGTCGGCTAGAGCAGAGGAATCATAATCCTTGTGTCGGGGGTTCGAATCCCTCCTCCGCTACCACGAACCGAATTTAGCCTGTAATTTCATATAGTTGGCGATTTAACAGGCCGCCGATTGCGCGCCGTGCCGCTACGAAGCCGCTACCCCGGTGAGCTGTCACCCCGGCGCGACATCCATGGATCACTCGGCGTTTTCGCCGACCTCGTCGGTCCAGACACGAAAATACTCCAGCTTATTGGGACCAAAGGTCGTGGCCATCGCCACATCCGCCGCGTCGCGTCCGCGCGCCAGCAGAACGCGCCCGATCCTCGGCGTGTTATTTCTAGGATCGAATGTTTGTAAGCGTTGTTTTCAGGCCAGGTCTTTCGGCGCAACCGGCGGCACGTACGCCCATGGCATAAGTTCGTCGAGTTTGCTCGCGAGATGGCCGTCGATGATCTTCGTGAGAACGCCGGCCATGTATGCCTGCGGATCGACGCCATTGAGCTTGCATGTCTCGATGAGCGAGGCGACGATCGCCCAGTTCTCGGCCCCGCCGTCCGAGCCGGCGAAGAGAGCGTTTTTGCGATTGAGAGCGATCGGCCGGATCGCGCGCTCGACGACATTGGAGTCGATTTCGACGCGTCCGTCGTCGATGAAGCGCGTCAAGCCGTCCCAACGCGAGAGCGCGTAGCGGATGGCCTCGGCCAGCTTGGTCTTCTGGCTGATCAGCGCGAGCTTTTCTCGCAGCCAGGGCTCGAGCGCGTCGAGCATGGGTCGAGATTTTTCCTGTCGCGCATCGCGGCGCTGGTCGGCGCTTCGCCCGCGGATTTGCTTTCGACCGCGTGGAGCGCGCCGATACGTTCGAGCGCCTCGCTGGCGATTGACGCTGGGCCGGCGGCGGCGAGTTCGTAAAAGCGCCTGCGGACATGCGCCCAACAGAAGGCGAGAGCCACGCTGTTCTTCTGCGCCAGCGCACGATAGCCAGCGTAGCCATCGACCTGCACGACGCCGGCGAAGCCGGCAAGATGGCTGAGCGGCTGCTCGGATTTGCGGTTTTGCGCATAGACGTAGACGGCGATCGGCGGATCCGAGCCGCACCATGGCCGATCGTCTCTCGCATAAGCCCAAAGCTGACCGTTCTTGGTGCGTCCGCGCCCGGGGTCGAGCACCGGCGCCCTCGTTTCGTCGGCAAAGATTTTCGTCGACGATCTGATGTGTTCCAGAAGGCGCTCATGCACGGGCCGCAAATGCCAGGCGGCGCGGCCGACCCAGTCGGCGAGCGTCGAGCGATCTAGCGCGATCCCCTGCCGGGCCTAGATTTGCGCCTGACGATAGAGCGGCAGATGGTCTGCATATTTGGAGACCAGCACATGGGCGACGGTCGCCTCGGTCGGCAGACCGCCTTCGATCAGCCGCGCTGGGGCCGGCGCCTGCACGACGGCGCCCTCGCAGGCGCGGCAGGCGTATTTGGGACGCCGCATCACCAGAACACGGAACTGCGCCGGCACAATATCGAGCCGCTCGGAAACGTCTTCGCCAATCGAATGCAGCGCGCCCTTGCAGCACGGGCAGCTTTTGTCGTCGATATCGACGACGATCTCGATGCGCGGCAGATGCGCTGGCAAGGCCCCGCGGTTCGTGCGGCGCTTTCTGGCCGCCCTCTCACGGTCCGGCGCAGAGCCGGCTTCCGCTTCCGCCGCCGCGCCAGCCTCTGCCTGCTCGACCTCTTCGAGCGCGAGCAGCATCTGGTCTTCGGGAAGCGTCTCGGCGCTCCGCCCGAAGCGGTGTCGTTGCATCTCCTTGATGATCTGAACGAGGCGCTCGTTGCGCGCGCGTTCGGCGAGAAGCATCGCCTTCAGCTCGTTCGGATCGTCGGGAAGCTTTTCGACTGCCTGCGCCATGCCCGCAGGAGATCATATTTTCCCGCGCTTTTCGATCATCTTCGACGCACTGATTCACTGTGTCGCGGCTTATCCGAGCGTCGCCGGCGCCGGCGTCTCTTTCGCCGCGCGCACGCGCCGCCAGTCGAGCCCTTCTAGCAGCGCCGAAAATTGCGCCGCCGACAAGCGCATCACGCCGTCCTCGATCTTCGGCCAACGGAACTCGCCATCTTCGAGACGCTTGGTGAACAGACACACGCCCGCGCCGTCCCAGAAAACCAGCTTGATGCGGTCGGCGCGCTTGGCCCGGAAAACGTAAATCGCGCCGTCGAAGGGATCTGCCTTCATCGTCTCACGGACCAACGCTGCCAGACCTTCCGCGCCTTTGCGGAAGTCGACAGGCTTCGTCGCCACCATCACCCGCACCGCGCCGGTCGGGCCGATCATTTGGCGGCTCTCAACGCACGGATCACCGCAGTGATGGTCTTCGCTTGCGCGCCGCGTCCGACCCGAACCGTGACGCCATCGACTTCGAGTTCGATCGGCGGCGCCGAATCGAGTTCCTGGCGCGCGGCGCGTCGTTTGCGCTTCGCCGGCGGCGCGGGCGCAGGTCCTTGCATGACTGCGGGGACGAACAATGGCGCGACTGCGTCCTCGCGAGCCTCGGCCTCTTTGCGCGTCTGACGACGCCACGTAAAAAGCTGCGGCGGCGTCAGACCATGCCGCCGCGCCACTTCACAAACGCTCGCGCCCTCCGCGAAGCTCTCAGCGACAATCGCCGCCTTCTGATCCACGCCCCACGTCCGCCGACGCCCTGCGCCCGTGAAGACCTCGATCCGCCGCGTCGGAGCCGCCTCCGGCTCCGACATATGTTTACGCTCTGAAATCGACATGTGTCGGAGCCCCTATCGCTCCAATTATCGTCACTTCAACTCGCTCAAAACAGGTGGGACCAGAACACCGCTTACGAATGTTTGCCAGGCGCCGCCGATGTATGCGTCGAACCAGGCCGCGAAATCCCCCGGCGGATAGGGAGGCGGCGTGCCCACGTCCGCGAGATAGCCGGTGCAGTAGCGCGCCGGAATGTTCAGCGCGCGGCAAAATCCGATGGCCAGATGCGCGTAATCGCGGCAGACGCCGCGACGCTCTTCATAGGCCTCGCACGCCGTCCGCGTCGCCCGCGCGTGCTCGTACCCGAAGCAGATATGGTCATGCACGAAATCGCAGATCGCCTGCACTCGGCCCCATCCGGGCGTCGCGGCGCCGAACAGCGTCCAAGAGAGCTCTAGAAGTCGGTCGCTCTCACAGAAGCGACTTGGCGACAGAAAGACAAGCGCTTCCTCCGGCAAGCTTTCCACCGGCGATTGGTAAGCTCCCGAAGCGACGCTGTCTGGCAAGCCAGAGTCCCGTATCAGGGCGTTGGTCGAAATGAGCGTGCGGCCTAGCCCCAGAACGACGCGGCGGCACCAATTGCCGAAGCTGTCGCGATATCCATAGATCGGAGCAGCAGGGGTGATCGAGATATGATCGGGACGAGAGAGATCGGAAACGCGTGTGAAATGCACGTTCAGAATCAAGATCGCCGGCGTCGGCTGCGGGACGTCGTATCGAAGCTCATAGCCGATACGAAGCTTCATAGCCGTCGCTCCAGCTTTCTCGGGTCGGTCTCACAATTTTTCGAATGCGATATAGCGCTCACGTCCAGCGTGGCTGCGGTCGAGCGTCAGTCCGCTCGCCTTCTTTCGTCGCTGCTCTTGCTTTGCTCGGCCTCGTCCTTTCGGTCGCTTTGGCGCTCCACCTCGACGTTCAGCCGCTGGTAGACGCCAAGTCCGAGCACGATGAGAACGGCCGTCACGAGCAGAGCGGTTGGATAGAGCATTTGCGCCACGTCCTGCTTGCTCACCTGAAATACGATGACCAGGCCTTCGATGAACACGGCGATGACGATCGTCGAGATGAACTTCGCGAGGCTGCGCCGCGCCTCGGAAGCAGTGAGCGTCCCAGGGCGACGTATGACTTCTTCTTCCACGAAATATTTGGCGACGTCGAAGACCGCTATCGCAATGACGACATAGCCGATCGCAGTAAGAAGCGCATTGCCGCCCTCATGCCAAGACGTCTTCAGCTCGGCGATCAGCTCGAGCGCGCCATATGCGACGAGCGCCAACGCCAGCAGCATCAAGATCGCGCTCACGATCCCGAAAGTCACCCGTGACAGGAGCGCCATCACCCGGTCAGTCCCCCTATCAGCCTATTTGATCGTAACCGCGATTTTGAGCGTCGCCGTAACTATCATCGGCATAATATGAATAGCCGAGCCCTGCGACGATGGCCGCCGAGCCAGTCCTGACGGTTATAGCAGATACAGTCCAAATAATCCTGAAAAAACCACCGCGCGGAGCAGAAATCGAACGCCTCACGATCACACACGGCTTTCCTTGCTCCGATTGGACGCGTGGTCATCGGGAGCCGGAAAGGCGGCGGCGAACGATGAGCGCGCTCCGCGATGACGAATGGAATGCGCCGTCGGGCCATCCTCGGGCGAAATAAATCGTTCGGTTCTCGATAAAGCGGACGTCGGCATGACCATGTCATAGATCAGCGTGACATCTAGCGCCCCGAAGCCCATTGTAAAGAGAAGCGCGAAAGGGCCGCAATGAAATCGGACACATCGTTCCCAATCGTAGGCGTCGGCGCTTCCGCGGGCGGCATCCAAGCGCTGGAGAGCCTGTTCCGCGCCATGCCGGCAAATCCGGGCATGAGCTTCGTTATCATCATGCATTTGGCTCCGGATCGGAAAAGCCTTCTCACGGACATTTTGGCGCGCCATGCCAAAATGAGCGTCGAGGTCGCTCGCGACGGACAGCGCCTCGAAAAGGACAGGATCTATGTCATTCCGCCGGCCGCGGTCTTGACGATCGCCTCGGGACGGCTTCGCCTGATCGAGACGGACCCCGCCCATCACGAGCGATCGCCGATCGACGTATTCTTCAGCGCGCTCGCTCGCGACCGCGGAGAATCGGCCGTCGGGGTTGTCCTGTCCGGAAGCGGTAGCGACGGCGTTCTCGGCATCAAGGCGATCAAGGAGCGCGGCGGCGTCACCATGGCGCAAGCGAGCGACGGGTCGGGTCCGGGATTTGGGGGCATGCCGGGAAGCGCCATCGCCAGCGGACTGATCGACTTTGCGATTCCGGTCGATGCGATGGCGGAAAAGCTCATCGCGATCATGCGCGATCTCGAGGAACCGGACGACATCGCGTCGGACCGGGGAATGACCGACGACGACAGCGTCACTCTCGACGCGCGCCAAGCCATCTATTCGATCCTGCGCGATTCTGCGGGGCATGATTTCAGCGGCTACAAGACGAAGACATTCATGCGCCGGGTCCGTCGGCGCATGCATATCCAACAATGCGAGAAGATCGCCGATTATGTGGAGCGCCTGCGTGAGGCTCCCGAAGAGGCGACGGCGCTCTTTCGTGATCTCCTGATCAATGTGACCAGCTTTTTTCGCGATTCGGACGCATTCGACGCGTTCCGAGAAAGCGCCGTCCCGCGGTTGTTCGAAGGGAAAGGAACGGCCGACACAGTGCGTATATGGGTTCCGGGTTGTTCCACGGGAGAAGAAGTCTATTCGATCGCGATCATTCTTCGCGAGCATATGGACGGATTGAGAATCGCCCCACGCGTGACGATTTTCGCGACGGATATCGATGACGCGGCGCTGACGATCGCGCGCGCCGCTCGCTATCCTGCGGCGCTGATGGATAGCGTCTCGGAGCAGAGACGCAGACGCTTTTTTACTGCCGAGTCCGGCAGCTGCGTTGTCGTCAAGGCGGTTCGCGATCTCTGCGTCTTCTCTCCGCACAGCATTTTGCGCGATCCGCCTTTCTCGCACATGGACCTCGTCTCCTGTCGCAATCTGCTCATCTATCTCGGCGCAGATGTGCAGAGGGAGGTGATTCCGATCTTTCACTACTCCCTCCGCGCAGGCGGGATTCTCTTCCTCGGAATGTCGGAGAGCATAGGCCAATTCTCCGACCTCTTCACACCGATCGACAAGAAGCATTGCCTGTTCGAGGCGCGCGATCCCGGCCGGCGGGTGCGCATGCCGCATTTCTTGGCCGGCTTGCATGCTCTCTCCTTTCCCACCCCTACATCCGGCAAGACCAGCGCCGGTTCCGCATCACAACTGCGGCGCTCAGTGGAAGCGCGCATCGCCGAAGGATTCGCGCCTCCCCATGTCGTCGTGAACGAGGACGGCGACATTGTTCATTTTTCTGCCCGAACGGGCAAATATCTCGAAGCCGCGCCCGGAGCGCCCGATCGTCAGATATTCGCGATGGCGCGCAAAGGACTGCGCCTCGATTTGCGTAGCGTGCTGCGCGAGGCGATCGAGACGCGCAGGACAGCGACGCGTCCGAATGTGAAGGTCGACTCCGATGGAGACCGCACGGAGCTCGTCTCGCTGACGGCGGAGCCTCTGCCGGACCGCGAGGGCGGCAAGTCGCTGTTCCTGATCTTATTCCAGGCGAGAGAACCATCGACGGCGGAGACGATGTCTCCGTCTCCGAGCGAACACGCGCCGGCAGGTGACGCGGCGCGGCTCGAAAGCGAATTATACGACACCCGCGAGCGGCTGCAGGCGACGATAGAGGAATATGAGACGGCGCTCGAGGAATTGAAATCGGCGAATGAAGAGCTGATCTCGATGAACGAGGAGACGCAGTCGACCAATGAGGAGCTCGAATCCTCGAAGGAAGAGCTGCAGTCGCTCAATGAGGAGATGAGAACCGTCAATCATGAGCTGGAGAGCAAGATCGACGAGCTGGACCGGGCCAACAGCGATCTGAGGAACGTGTTCGCGAGCACCCGCATCGCGACGATCTTCATGGATCGCAATCTCGTTATCCGTAGCTTCACGCCAGCGGCGTCTCAAATCTTCAATATCATCCCTTCGGACGCCGGGCGACCGCTCACCGACCTCGCGACAAAGCTCGACTACCCCGAATTGACAGCCGACCTTCTCGAGGTCATGGAAAGCGGGACCTCGATCGAGCGGCGCGTGCACAAGAACGACGTCGATGCCCCCTATTATCTCGCCCGCCTCACCCCTTATCGCGGCGCCTCCCAGCAAATCGACGGAGTCGTGGCGACCTTCATCGATGTGACCAGCACGACGCGGTCGGAAGAAAAGGTGCAGAAGCTGCAAGCCGACCGTCTGAACTCGATGAAGGAAATGGGCACTGGCCTCGCCCACGAGATCAACCAGCCGCTATCGGCGGCCGCGACCTATCTCCATGCGGCGCAACGTTCGTTGAAAATGCCGTCGGAGCGGCGCCCCGCCAGCGTCGAAAGCATTTTGGGGAGCGCTGTCGAGCAGGTGATGTGGGCCGCACAGGTCGTCGATCATTTGCGAGAATTCGTCTCCCGCGACGAGCCGAAGAAAACCTTCTCGAACGTGAACAAGCTGATCGAGGAGGCTTATGAGCTCACCCTCCCGACCGCGAAGCAGTCCGGGGTCCGAGGAACATTTCATTTGAATGCAAAGGACGATCGCGCGCTCGTGGACGAGGTCCAGATCAAGCAGGTCCTGATCAATCTGATGCGGAATGCGATCGATGCAATGAGCGCTTCGGGTAAGCGGGAGTTGACGATATCGACCTCCGCGGTCGAGGAAGACATAATTCGTATCGATGTCGCCGACACCGGTCCCGGAGTGCCGGAGACGGTCAAAGCAAAGCTTTTCGAGCCTTTCGTCACGACGAAGACGCAGGGGATAGGCGTCGGACTGTCGATCTCCCGCAACATCGTCGAAGCGCATTACGGAAAGATATGGGCCGAAGCCAATCCGGAAGGTGGAGCAATCTTCAGCTTCACGCTGCCTCTGGCGAAGATGGATGTGGGTTCAGTCGACGAGGCTCGAGGCCCGACATAGCCATGAGAAGCCTACTCACTGCAATCGACGCCTTTCAATGTCAGCCCTATCGAGGCTGCGCGCTCAAGCGCAGCAATGGAGACAATAGCGTATGTTCAGGTGTCGTGGGGAAAGCCTGTATCGCTCCTCCGCTACCATGCAATTAAATCAATTATTTAGACGATTTTGGTCGACGAGAGCACTTCCGACCGCTACCAACTCAAATTTGCATTGCAGGGAAATCCAGGTCGTGCGCCCGATCCTCATCGCTCGAATCCTTCATCTCATTGGACCGCGGCTACCGCAGCCGGTCCGGGCGAAGGTTTTTTTTTAATATGCGCTCCAGCATGCCCGATTGCCCAATGCCTGCTACGGGCAATCTCCGCTGCTCGTCTCATTCACGTCGTAAGGCGTCGATGGGATCCATCGTCGCGGCGCGCCGGCAGATAGCCGAAGACGATTCCCACTCCCACCGACGCCATCAGAGCCAGCGCCACACTTTGCGCCGAGATAACCAAAGGCCAGTCGGACGCTCTCGCGACGGCGTAGCCCCCGGCGACGCCCAACGCGAGTCCGAGGCATCCTGCGGCGGCGCAGAGCACGATCGCCTCCGCCAGAAACTGCGCGAGAATATCCCGCTCGCGCGCACCGATCGCACGGCACAAGCCGATCTCGCGCGTCCGCTCGCTGACCGACACGAGCATGATATTCATGATCCCCACGCCGCCGACCACGAGAGAGATCGCCGCCGTGGCGGCGAGCAGCCAGCTCAGCGTCGAATGCGTCGCATTCATCAGCTCGACATATTGGCTCGCGTCGAAGACACGAAATCTATCTTGCTCTCCGTCCTTTATATGCTTGCGCTCGCGCAGGACGGCGAGAATTTCGTCTTTGACCGCAGCGCGGTCCCCGCCGGGTAGGACTTTGATATTCACATAGTCGATTTCGCGTAGGCTCACCTGCTGTGGCTTGGGCAGGCGCGAACGTGACATGGTGATGGGAACATAGACGACATTGTCGTGGTCCTGCCCACCAACGAAGCCGAACTTCTTGCGCACCCCGATGACCCGAACCGGCACGCCGCCCATTCGGAGGGTTCGATCGATCGGCGATTCATCACCGAAGAGCTTTTCCGCGACCGTTACGCCGAGCACGACGACCTTCGCGCTGGATCGAACCTCGCCTTCGTCGAAGAAGCGGCCTTCCGAGAATTCGAGATCGAAGACATCGGCGAAGGAAGACTCGACGCCATAGGACCCCGTCGTCCAGCTCTTGCTCCCGGCGACGAGGGTGACATGTGTCCAAATTTCTTTCGAGATGTATTGGACGCCAGACACATGATCGCGGATGGCCGCAGCGTCTTCGTCCGTCAAGAACGCCACGGGGCCACGTTCGCCCACGTCCTCCGCCTTGATCGCGTTGGTGACCAAGCTATTCGCCCCCATCGCCTCGAGCTGCTCGTGGATTTTCTTGCTTGCGCCGCCGTTCGCGGCGCCGAGCACGACGATGCTCGCGACTCCGGCGATCACGCCGATCGCCGTGAGGGCGCTGCGCAGCGCGTTGAGGCGCAGCGTGGCGATCGCTTCTTCGAAAAGCGCCGATGAGATCATTGCGCTACCCCGTGATCCACCGCGCAGCGCGGCCTCTGACGCAGATCCTCGACGAGCTCGCCGTCACGAAAGCGCAGCACCCGCTCTGCGTAAGCGGCGATATCCGGCTCATGGGTGATCAGCACCACCGTGAGCCCGTGGGCGTGCAGTCTAACGAACAGATCCATGACCTCGTAGGACGTGAGCGTGTCGAGCGCGCCTGTCGGTTCATCGGCGATCACGATCGGCGGGTCATTGATCAGCGCACGCGCGATCGCGACACGCTGCTGCTGGCCGCCGGACAGCTGCGCGGGCCTGTGGTCGAGGCGATGGCCGAGCCCCACTTGCTCGAGCCGCTCGCGCGCGATCTCGGCGCCGCCCGCTCGGCCGCGGGACGAATAGAGGAGAGGAAGCATGACGTTCTCGAGCGCGGTCATTCGCGGCAACAGGTTGAACTGTTGGAACACGAAGCCGATTTCCTCGCTGCGCAGCCGCGCGAGCGCGTCGCTCGACATTCTGGATATCTCCCTGCCCTCGATCTCGAGCCGTCCGGATGTCGGCGTATCGAGGGCGCCGAGCAGATTGGCGAGCGTCGATTTTCCCGATCCCGACGCACCCATCACGGCGACAAGCTCCCCATGGGCGATATCGAAGCTGACGTCCCGCAGGGCGCGCACCTTTTCGGCGCCGAGGTCATAGGTCTTGGTCAAGCCCCGGCAGGAGATGACGGGACGCGAGGCCGATACGCTCGGCACTCAAGGCTTCCCCGAATCCGGCCGGCGCCTCGCGCGGACCACGACCATCTCTCCGGCGCGCGCATCGCCTTCGGCGATCTCGGTCACGGCGTCCCCCTTCAGTCCCCCCCGGATCGTTCGCGGCTGGAGCGCGCGGTCCGGCCCGAGCGTCCAGATTCGCGATTGATCCTGCGTGCCCTTGCTCGCCTCGACTCCGGGCGGACGGAACCGTAGCGCTTCATTCGGCGCATGGAGCACGTTCTCGCGCTTCGCGCCGACGATACGAATGGTGGCGGTCATTTCCGGATAGAGCTCGAGCTGCGGATTTTCCGCTCTGACGATGACTAGGTGATGACCCCAGAGGTCTTCGTGGAAGCGAGGCGGACCTGATCGACGGTTCCAGTAAATGTCTTCTCGGGAAACGCCTCCACCGTGAAGCTCGCCGACGCCCCTGCATGCACGATGCCGATGTCCGCCTCGTCGACCTGCGCCCAGATCTGAATCTGCGACAAATCTTGCGCGATCTGGAACAGGATCGGCGTCTGATAGGTCGCCGCGACCGTCTGACCGGGCTGCATCTTGCGATCGACGACGACGCCGTTGATCGGCGAGCGGATCATCGTGCGGTCGAGCTCGATCCGCGCCTGCCTGACCACGGCCTCCCGTCGCGCCACCAGCCCCTCGGCGGATTCGAGCTGCGCCTCTGCGAGGGCGAGATCGTCTCTTGTCGTGACGATGTCGGTCTCGGCATGCTCGAGCTGCATCCGCGACGCCGAACCCGACGGCGTGAGGCGCTTGTAGCGATCGGCGTCGCGCTCGAATTGCGCGAGCTGATGCCGCGCCTTCGCCATCGCCGCCCGCCGCCCGCCGCAGGCCGATCTCCGCGCGCGCGATGGAGAGATCGGCGACGGCGGATGCATGAGCGGCTTCGAAAGAGCCGCGGTCGATCACCGCGAGCAGGTCGCCCTCCTTCACGCGATCGTTGAAGTCTGCTTTCATTTCCGCGATCGGGCCGGAGAGCTGCGACCCGACGTCGACGGTGACCAGCGCCTTCACGGGTCCCGTCGCGGAGATCGTTCGCTCGACCGTTCCAACGGTCAAGGATCGCGTCTCATAGATCGTCGCGTCGGATGCATCTCGAGGCGCGACCCAGAGCCACAGTCCGAGCCCGACGGCGACGCAGAGGCAGAAGGCGAGGAGCCGCTTTCGCGGCCCCGGCATGCTGAGAGAACGCGCCGGCCGCGACGTACTCCCGGGGTTCGGTGTCTTTGTCTCCATCTCGAGCGGATTCCTATTCTCACCGCGCTTGGCTTCGGCGCCGATCCGCCTCTCGCGCCAGCGGATGCGAGCGGTCGAGCGCGAGGGGCGCGAGGAAGGATCGATCGCCCCGGCGACCTTCTATGACGAATCGACAGATGAGATCGCCGCCAGCGATCGGTCGGAGAACGCCGACGATCGTCAACCGAGGCGAGCCGCGCACGACAGCTCTGCGTGCGCGCAGGAAGGCGAGCAGCGACGGGCGGCCGTGGGCGACGAGCGGTAGAGCGCGCTGCAGCTGCAGAAGCAGGCTTTCTTCTCGGCATTCGGCTCGATTCATGCGCAGCTCTCCGACGACGAAAGGCATCGTGGGGCAGGGTCATCGCGTCGCGACGGTGGTCTCGGCGTTCCGGCGACGTCCCATGTGCGCATTCCGCGCGCGCCGCTTCTTCCACCAGATGTAGACGCCGGTGGCGGAGAGCATGGCGATGACGAGGCCGAGAATGCAGACGAAGATGCGGTATGGCAGGCCGAACACATTGGCCATGTGCAGCTCCATCAGCCATGTGGTCAGCGTATTGCCCGAATGAGCGCCCGAGGGCGGAGCAAAGCTCGAGAGCTCGCCGACATAGGCGTCGAAATAAACCGACGTGCTCCCGTATTTCTCGCCGACGTCGAGGCTGCTGTGCGCGGTGTATCGATAGCGCCCCTCGTCGCGCGCCAGAGCGAGCGCGACCTGCCTGGCGACCGTGAAGCCGTTCGCTTTCGCCTGCTCCTCCATCAGCCGCGCGCCGATCGCCTGCGCCTCCCGCCACCCCAACGGCTCGCGATCGTCGTGAATGGGCAGAGCCGTCGGCAGCGCCCAGATCGGCCGCTCGAAATCGAACAGCAGCTCGGTGACGCTCATATAGAAGCCGTTCATATTCATGAACACGCTCGACCATGCGAACACGAGCAGCGCCGCCCACAGCCACAGCCCGCCGGCGCGATGCAGATCGAAATTGACGCGATAGAACGAGGCGCGGAGCTTCACCAGCCAGGACGGCTTCCAGCGTGCGAGAAAGCCGCGTCGGTGAGTCCCGCCCTGCGATGGCAGCGTCAGATAGAAGCCGACGAAGCAATCGATCGTCCAGGCGATCGCGACGAGGCCCAGAATCCAGCCGCCGAGCTCGCCGAGCGCCAGCGCATAGTGCAGACGATAGACGAAGGGCAGGATCGTGTTCGACCCGTCGGGAAGCCCATTCGTCCAGCGGCGACCCAGCTCCTCGCCGGAGACTTCGTCGAGGAAGAGCTGGTTGAAATCGAGTGGAGACGCGCCGGGGCGCGCCTCCATGCGAATGGTCGCTGAGCCCATTGCGTTGAAGAAGACGGATTGGACGCGCGCCCCCGGGATCAGCGCCTCGGCGCGATACGCAAGCGCGCCGCCGTCGAGCGCGACGCTCGCCCGCTCGCCGGGGAAAAGCCGCGGCGACAGCCAGTGATTCAGCTCCGGCAAAAAGACGAGCAGCGCGCCGGTGAGGCCGACCAGGATCAGAAATCCGGCCATGGTCAGCCCGACCCAACGATGCGCGAAGACCCAGAGGGAGCGCCGCATTCTTTAGAACTCGACTTTGAGTGAGCCGAGGAATGTGCGCGGCGCGCCGACCGTGACGAAATTGCCGCTGTTCGTGCCGACGAAATACGGCTTGTCGAGCAGATTGTCGATGTTGAGCTGCGCCGTGCATTTCGTGGGGCCGAACCACCAGGAATAGCTCAGCATCATGTTCACAGTCGTGTATCCTGGCACTTCGTAATTATTCGCCGCATTGCCGGGCCGAGGACCGACGGCGACGAAACCCGCGCCGGCTTTCAATCCGGTGAGTTCCGGCGTCTGGAATTCATAAGTGCTCCAGAGACTCCCCCAGTGTTGAGGCGCGAGGAACAGCCGCTTGCCTTGATTTCCATACCCGCCCGCCGAGTCGCCGTCTTTCGTGATCTCCGCGAATGGAAGATAGGAATAGGCGCCGATGACACGCCAGCCGGGAGCGACCTCGCCGGCCAAGTCGAACTCGAAGCCCCGTGATTCCGCTTCGCCTATGGTACGCGAAAAATTGGGGTTGAGGGGATCAGGAACGCGAAGGTTCTGCTTCTTGAGGTCGAAATAGGCGAATGTGGCGGACAAACGTCCGTCGAAGAACTCCGTCTTTGCGCCGGCCTCCCATTGCTGCGCGGTTTGGGGTTTCAACAGCAGCCCATCGGTCCGGAACAAACTGTTCGACGCCCCGAAACTTTCGGAATAGCTACCATAGACAGAGAGCCAGGAAATCGGCCGCCAGAGCACGCCGCCACGCGGACTGACTCGGTCGTCGTTCGTAGACACGAGGCTTCGAATATTGTCGCGACCGATGGCGTTGTCATATCGCACCCCGCCCAGCAGGAAGACATTGTAGGGAAGCTCTATCTGATCTTGAAAGTAGAAGCTGTACCACTCTTGACTATAATCCAAGCGCGTGCTCAGCGCCGGATTATTGAACTCCAGCATGACTGGCAAATAGATTGGAGAAAAAATATTGAATGCCGGCGCCGCCGTACAGCAGTTGTTGGTGAGATTGTCGTCGATATGGAAGAAGTCGAATCCGAACAACAGCTTGTGTTTGGCCGGCCCCGTCTCGACCGTTCCTTGTAGATTTACAGTCGTGTAAAAGCGATCGGTATTCGTGTCCGCGCCGATATTGAACGAACGATTGAGCGTCCCGTCCGCCGACGCCTTTCCGAAGAAGAGCGTTCGCGAGTCGATCGACATATGTTCGTAGGTGAACCGATGCAGGATTTTCCAGTCCTGGTCGAATTCATGCGACCAATGGAAACCGGCGAGAATTCGATAGCCCCTGTTGCGATCGTTCAGAGGATCTCCGACGAAGCGATTACGCGGCAGCGACGCTGGCCAGTTGCCGATCGGCGGAATGCCCGGGTCGGGTTTACCGTCGAATTGCTGATATTCGAATTCGGCGGTAATTTGCGTCGCTGGATCGATGTTCCAGCGCACGACGGGCGCGATGAAAACCCCTTCATTATGCACGAAGTCGCGAAACGACCCCAGATTCTCGTAAGCCATGTTGAAACGATAGAGAAGCGAGCCGTCTTTCGTGATCGGTCCCGTCGAGTCGATCGTCGTCCGATAATTGGCGAACGACCCAATTTGTTGCTGGATCGCGTGGTAGGGCGTTTCCAGCGGTTGCTTCGTCACAAGATTAATAATTCCGCCCGGCTCGCTGCGACCATAGAGAATGGAGCCCGGCCCTTTCAGAACGTCGACACGCTCGAGATTTGCCGTATTGCGTTTTGTCGCCCCCCCGCCGATGACGCTGGGAAGCAAGAAACCGTCGCGATAGATCGTGTCGTTACTGAATCCTCGCATCAGAAACACATCGAGACCGCCCTGGTTCGACGGCATCTGAAGCACGCCGCTGACGTTCTGCAGCGCCTGCTCGACGCGGATCACCTGCTGGTCCTGCAGCACTTGCTGCGGTACCGCCTTCACCGAGAACGGCGTCTCCATGATCGGCGTGTCGGTCTTCGTTGCCGTGGACGTATTCTTGGGGCTGTAGGTCTTGCGATCCCCTCCCGAGCCATTGCCCGTCCGGCTCGACGGCGCGCCCCGCTCCGCCCCCACATCGATCGGCGGCAGCGCCTCCGCGTCGCTCGCGTCGTTGCGCACGCCCGTGTCATTCTGCGCCAGCATAATCGCGATGGACTTCTTGCCCGGCGCGAGGCTGTAGGAGAGGCCCGTGCCCGACAAGAGCTTGCCCAGCCCCTCGTGGACCGTGGCCGGGCCCTCGAGCCCCGCCGTCCTCCTGTCTCTCGTCAGCTCGGAATCATAGACCAGAATTGTGCCGCTCTTCTCGGCGAAGCGGCGCAGCGCCATGGCGACCGGCCCCGGCGGAATCTCATAGGTCCTCGTCTCGAGAGCCGCCCAGGCTGGCGACGAATCCAGCGCCAGCGCGCCGATCCCCGGCCCCAGCACAAGCATTCCCAAGGCCGCCGCAGCTCCGAGCGGCTCATGCTTGGTCGTCATTTCCGGTCGCCTCCCCATCGCATCATTCCGGGGCGCGTGAATGCCGCCCCTAATGAGTCTGACAGCCGGCGTCGCGGATTGTTGATGTCCGGGACGAGAAGTTTTTTGCCGCCTGTTGCGCGTCCGTCACGGCGCGGCACGCCCGGCGTAGCGGCGGAGGAGACTCTAACCCCACAAAATTATGAGGTAATTTCCAACACGGGCGGCTCGTATGCCGAGCGACGCTTGGATCGCGCGAATGGACTCCAGCGGCTCGGACGCCTGGAACAGGCCGCTGACCTTGCGGGCGCGGATCGACGGGGTCATGACCAGCACGCGTCCGTGGAAATGCCGCTCGATGGCGGCGAGGACATCGCCGAGCGGCTTGTCGTGGAAGATGAGATAGCCGCGCCGCCATGCCGCTTCGTCCTCGACATCGGCCGGATGCGCGACCAGAGCGGACAGAGCCGAGCCGTAGGACAATTGCTGTCCTTCCGCGACGATCGCCGTCCCGCCCGCGGCGGCGACGGCGACCTCGTGCTCGGTCACCGAGACCTGCGCGCCGCCGGGGGTTATCGCAATGTCGAAGCTGGTGCCGAGCGCCGTCGTCGTTCCGCCCGCGGCTTCGACGACGAAAGGCCGGGCGGGATCGCTCGCGACATGAAACCAAGCTTCGCCTTTGAGCAGCGTGAGCTGTCGACGGCCGCCGGAATAGCGCTTGGCGATCGCCGTATCGGCGTTGAGCTCGACGCGCGAGCCGTCCTCCAGCGTCAGCGTCCTCAATTCGCCGACGCCGGTGGAAAAATCCGCCCGCCACAGGATCGCGAGATCATTGGCGAAAAAGGCCAGGAGCAGCGTCGCGGCCAGCGCGGCGGCAGCCAGCCGCCGGCGCGGCCGTCTCGACGGCGCCGCGACGGCCGGAATCGAGAGGCCCTTCACATCCCGCCAGAGAGCGAAGGCCTTTTCGAAGGCGGCGCGGTTGGCTTCGTCCGCCGCGAGCCATGCGTCGAACGCGTCGCGATCGGCGCGCGTCATCGCGCCGGCCCTGATCCGCGACAACCATTCGATCGCCGCCTCGCGACGTTCCCGGTCGCCGGACGGCAGGGGGTCGCTATCCATTCCAGCCTTCCCTCGGAGAACGGGCTCGCCGACGCCCGACGTCACTCCAGCACGTCATGGCAGCGCAGGAGCGCCAGTTGCAAGTGCTTCTGGACCATGTTGCGGGAAATGCCGAGCCGCCGCGCGACCTCCTCGGCCGGCAACTCCTCGATGCGCAGCAGGATGAAAACTTCCCGGCAGCGCGGCGGCAGCCCCTGGATCGCCTCCTCGAGACGCTGCATTCGGCGCTGCCCGTCGAGATGATCGTCCGCGAGCGGGCGGGCTTCCGGGACGTCCTCTGGAAGGCCGCCGGCGTCGAGGTATTTCTGCTCCGTCTCGAGCCGAGACCGATGATTTCTGGCGATATTGCTCGCCGTCGTGAAGAGAAAAGCCTCGGGGTTCGAGATCGCCTCGCTGGCGGCGTAGCGGCGCACCCGGACATAGGTTTCCTGGAGCAGGTCCGGCGCGTCCTGAGCGCCGACCCGGCGCTTGAGAAATTTGAGCAGATCTGGCTGCCGGAGGAAGAAGGCCTGGGCGAGAACGCCGAATTTGCTGTCGGACATTGCGACGGACCTGACGGACGCGAAGGGAAGTCGAATGGCGCGCGACGCTCGACGGATATCCCGGAATCCCGTCGGGTCGACGGGCCTTCCGCGCTGATCGACTGTCTCGAGCCGACGCCCGGAGGTCGCGCGATCTTCATCGGTGATGATGCGATGATCGCAATATCTCGCCGCTCGAGCGACGGCGGACGGCCTGATCGGCTCAGGCGGCCGGCGGCGCTCGTGACGACCAGGCGCTCAACCAGCCCGAGGTCCGGAGAGCGACGACGCGATTGAAACCGGCGATCGAAACCGCCGATGAAACAACCGGCGATCGATTCGACGCCAGCGACGAGACGCCGATGGCGATCGCACCGTCGCGCGCGCTCGAGGCGCAGCAGATGCAGTCCGTGTGACCCTCATGGCCGTCGATCGGCGAGCCGGACCCTCCCGGGTCCGCGCCACGGCACGCCTTCGGGAGGTCGGAACGATCGATGCTCCAGCCCATATCCGACGAATGGGCAGCGTTCCAGCCGATCGCATGTGCCGGCGCGATTGCTTCGAGGAGAAACAGGAAGGCGATCAGGCAGACCGCCGCACAGCGCGGGAATGTCGTGACGCCGATCCGGATCCTGTCCATGACGACGATTGAGAGCGACGCAAGCATAGCTGTCAAGAGTGGCGAGGCGGAGATATGAAAAGAATGCCCGCCTGTCACATGCGCGCCACAGGGTCGGCGCCCCGAACCTGCCCGCTCACGCCGCTCGGTCAGGACCCGCCGCACGACCGCCGCTGCACATGTCGTGCGGCTCTCTTTCTCCACCAGATGTAGACGCCTGTCACCGAGACAGCGACGATCCCGAGCCCCAGGACGACGACGAGAATACGGTACGGCAAGCCGAACACATTCGCCATATGCAGCGCGAGGAGCCAGGTCGTGAGCGTGTTGCCGACGTGTTGGCCGACCGGCAGATCGAGCCGGCGCAGCTCGCCGCTATAGGCGTCGAAGAACAGAGCGGTCGAGCCGTAGCGATCGCCGATATCGAGGCTCGAACGCACGCGATACTCGTAGAGCCCTTTCCCGCGCAGCGCATAGAGCGCCAGAGGCCGCACGATCGAGAAGCCGCGCGCGAGCGCCTGCTCCTCCATGAGACGCGACCCTATGGATTGCGCTTCACTCCAGCCGATCGGCGCGCGAACCTCTCGAGCGGCTCCGGTGACAGATTGCGCCCACATGGGCCGATCATAATCGAGCAGAAGGCGCGTCACGCTCGTATAGACGCTGTTCATGTTGAAACAGACGCTCGACCAAGCGTAGACGAAGAGCAGCGCCCAAAGCCATAGGCCCCCAGCGCGATGAATATCGAAGCTGACGCGGAAGAAGGACGAGCGCAGCTTCACCATCCACGCCTGCCGCCAGCGGGTGAGAAATCGGAAGGCCGACCCGGCCTTAGTGGCCGGCAGCGTCAGATAGAAGGCGATGAAGCAGTCGATGGTCCAGGCGAGCGCGACGATACCCAATATCCATTCGCCGAAGCTCCCGATCGCCAGCGTCTCGTGGAGGCTGTAGACGAAGGGCATAATGCGCTCGATCGAGATCGGCGCCTCGTTCCATCGCAGCCGCCCCAGCTCCGCGCCCGTGACGGGATCGAGGCAGAAATAGTCGAAGTCGAGCGGCGCCGAGTCGACGCGCGCCTCCATGCCGATGCGCGCCGTGCCGATGCGACCGAGATACACCGTCCTCGCGCGCGCGTTCGGCGCCAGCGCCTCGGCGCGCAATGCGAGGGCTCCCGAGTCGAGCTCGACGCCCGCATGAGGACCCGGATAGAGCTGCGGCGTCAGCCAGTGGTTCAGTTCCGGCAGGAAGGCGAGCAATGCGCCGGTAAGACCTTCGACGATGAGGAAGGCCGCCACGGCGAGGCCGATCCAACGATGGAGCAGGAGCCAGAATCCGCGCGTCATGAGCTTTCCATTTAAAAGGCGCGTGGCGCGGAGCGGATCGAGGCCGCTCCGCGCGAGGCGATCAGAATTCGACCTTCACCGAGCCTTTGAAAGTTCGCGGCGCGCCGGGAATGAATCCGCCTGTCCAACCAGACGAGATGTAATAGGTCTGATCGAGCAGATTGCCGACATTGAGCTGGAAGGTCACCTTCTTGCCGAGATAGTCGAAGCCGTAACGCGCCATCAGATCGACGACCGTATAGCCTGGAATGCTGAAGCTGTTGGCGCGGTCGACCTCGACGCTGCCGCGCGACACGAAGCCGGCGCCGAACGCCGCGCCACGCAAGAGCGCGAGTTGTGGCTCGTAGACCGCCCACAGGCTCCCGGCGTCGCGCGGAACGCCCCACCAACGATTGCCCTGCGCGCCGCTGTTGTCGGAGACGATCTGCGAGTCGATATGCGTGTAGCTGCCGATGAGCTTGATCTCGTCGGTCACCTGACCCTGGACGTCGAGCTCGACGCCGCTGTTGCGCACGGCGCCGGTGGAGATCTTGAATCCCGCCGCATTGAGCGCTGGATCGGGACTGGGCGTGCGCACATTCGTCTTCAGAATGTCGAACCAGGAAGCGGTGGCGCTCAGCCGGCTATCGAAGAGATCGAGCTTGACGCCGCCTTCCCATTGACGCGCCTCTTCGGGCGGCAAGGCCCGATTGTCGGCGTTGACTCCGCTGGAGGCGCCGAACCCCTCGACATAATTTCCATAGAGCGAGAGCTGCGGAAGCGGCTGCCACAGCAAGCCGACGCGCGGCTTCACCGCATCGGCGTCGACCACGGTGTATTTGGTCGAGAAGACGGGAACGCGATTGGTCCTGTCGGTCGAGTTATGAGCCGAGTCGTAACGGAACCCGGCCATCAGATGAAAATCGTAAGGGAGCGCGATCTGATCCTGCAGATAGACGCCGTACCAGCTCTCGCGGATCACCTGCCGGAAGGACGAGTCGACGGCGGCCGTGTAAGGGAGAAGGTCGCCCGGGCTCGCCGGATTGAACAGGTCGGACGACGGAACATTCGACCAGTTGAATGTCAAGGTCGCATCGTTCTTCGTGTGATAGCCATCCGCGCCGACTAGCAGAGTGTGAGACAGGCCGAATGTGTCGAAATGCCCGTTCACGTCGAGGCTGGTAAAATAATTTTGCTCCGTGTTCGGAGTAATCGAAAGAGCGTCTCGGTCCACCCGGCAGCCGGCGAGCGAGCAGCCCGCGGGATTTGGATTGTAGGCGTCCACCCATTTTTCGGGGACATCGCGTATGTTCATATCGAAGCGGTGCGTCAGCTTCCAATCGGCGTCGAAGGAATGCTCGAAGCGATATCCGAGACGCAGATCATAGCGCGTGAGCAGAGCGGCGTCGCGCGACCCGAAATTGCGCGAGATCGGCACAGGCGCCACGACATTGAACGATTTCGGGACGAGCTTGCTATAGAGCCCCGGAATGCCGCCGTCGATCGGGTCGCGACCGCTGTAATATTGCAGATAGAAGGTGGCGGAGGTGTCCTGCGTCGGCGACCACTTCAGCTTCGGCGCGACGAAGACGTGATTGCCGTGCAAGCCCTCGCGAAACGAGTCGGCGCTCTCATAGGAGGCGTCGAGACGATAGAGCAGGTTCTTTTCCGCATCGAGCGGCCCGGTCATGCTCAGCGTCGTGCGATAACGGCCGTAGGAGCCGAACAATTGCTGCAGCTCGTAATGCGGCTCCGCCTGTGGCTGCTTGGTCGTGACCTCGACGAGTCCGCCGGGTTGGATGCGGCCATAGAGAATCGAGGCCGGACCTTTGAGTATTTCGATCTGCTGCACATCCACGGTCTCGCGCGGCGGTAGCGCCGTGAAGGGGTTCACCCGCACGCCGTCCAAGTAATAGGCGTAGTCGAGAAAGCCGCGAATGTTCCAGCCCCCCTGCAGGCCCACATAAGGAGAGGAGAAGACGCCGCTGACATTCTTGATCGCGTCGTCGATCACGACGGCCTGCTGATCGACCAGCACCTGATGCGGCACGATCTGCACGCTGGTCGGAATGAGCTTGATCGGCGTGTCGGTCTTGGTCGCCGTCGTGGAATTGGGCCTCCGGTAGGCGGCTGGATCGCTCGCTCCGCCGGGCAAGCCCGCGGCGGGCTGTCGGCCGTTCGAGGAATCCGCGCCGACATCGATGGTCGGGAGCGATTCCTGGGCGAGCGCGGAAGCCGAGACGAGAGCGAGGGTCAACGCGCTGGCGGAAACGCCGCGCGATAGCATCGAAGACGACATGGGGAATTCTCCTGGCGCGCATTCTGCGCGTTCGACGAAGGTCGGAAAGGACGGGGCGTTCAGGAGAAGGTCGGAGGCGCCTGTGGCGACCAGGATGTCGCAAAGCCGAGCGGACGCTGCGCGCGTGGCGCGCCTGTTTGCCGGATCGACACACGCCGGAGGAGCATAGGCGCCGTCGTCGCGACGACGATGCGTGGCGCATCGGGCGCCGTCCCGCTCGAATCGCGTCCATTGCACAGCAGGCAGCATTGCGCATGGCGACGATCATGACCGGACGAGCGATCGCCCGCGTCGCCGTCGCAGGAAGGCGCCGGCGACGCGATCACGCGGCTCCAGCCCTCGATCGCCGCCAGCGACGGGAGCGCCCCCGGCTTCAATGAAACCTGAAGCAAGGCGAGCAGAGCGACGAGCAAGGCGTGGATAGCACGCACCGAGACCCTGGTTCGGCGCGCGCGTGGCAGGCTGCTCGATCGACTGAACATGGGGCTCCTCGGCCGGGCGCCCCTTGTGAAGGCCAGCGCTGGTTGCCGCCAGACCGTATATCTCTCCGTCTTACGCCGATCTGCCGCCACCGACGGCCTCGAAAAAGCCGCCCGCTGTTGCGCTGGCGCCACAGTTCTTCCATCTCCCGTTGAAATCCGTATTCTCGGGGAGCGCCCGACTTTCGTCGTCGGGGTTGTGGGAGGAAACGAGGATGCGGCTCCTCGTCGTCGAAGACGAACCGGATATGGCCCTGCTCATCGGACGACGTCTCGATCGGGCTGGCTTTTCTTGCGACATAGCCACAAGCATCGGGGAGGCGCTGGAGGCGTTGCGCCAATTCCCCTACGATCTCGTTCTGCTCGACCGGCGCCTACCCGACGGCGACAGCGCCGCCCATATCGGCGAAATCCGCGCGCTGCGTCCGCGCATCGGCGTGATGATGGTCTCTGCCCTCGACGCCAATCGCGACAAGGTCGCGGGGCTCGACGCCGGCGCCGACGACTATGTGACGAAACCATTCGACGGACCGGAGTTTCTCGCACGCGTGCGCGCCCGCCTGCGGCAGGGCGGCGGAGGCGCGCCGCTGCCGCCGATCGTCCTCGGCTCCCTGTCCTTCGACGTGATGGCCCGACAGGCGCTGGTCGGCGGGCGGCCGTTTCATCTTCACAAGCGCGAGTTCGTGCTGCTGGAGGCCTTCATGCGGCGCGCCGACCGCGTCGCTTCACGAACCGATCTGCTCGAGGATGTCTATGGCGTGAACCACGCTGTTTCTCCCGGCGCGCTGGACACTCTGGTGTCGCGGCTCCGAAAGCATCTCGCGGAAGCCGACGCGGGCGTCGAGATCAATCTCGTGCGCGGACGGGGTTATATTTTGACCGAGGCCGAGGCGTGAAAGCGCCGTCTCTGTCTCGGCGCCTCGTTCTCTATCTCCTCGCAGCGCAGATCGTCGGCGTCGTCCTGACCACGCTGGCGATCGAGCTCTTCGTCGAGGAAGGCGCGCTGCTCATGCTCGAGCGCGACAGAAACGAGCTCGCGGTTCCGAGGACGAACGACATCGTGGTCGAGTCGCTGCGCCGTTCGACGAGCGGCGAAATGTCGATCGACCCTTCGCCGGCCCTGCGCGCCGAGATGGAACGCGCGCCGAATTTGCGCTTCGCGGTCTTCGATTGGGAAACGAAATTGCCGCTGGCTAGCTCGTCTCCGGCGCTCGTCGCGGAGCTCGTGATCTTGCGCCGCATCCGCACCACTCACATGCATTTCTCGATCGACGGCGATGGCTTCGAGGTTGGCAAAGGCCATCTCTCGCTGATGGAGACGCCATTTGGACGCGTCACCGTCGCGACCTACGGTCATTTGTTCGAGTGGTGGGACCTTCTGCGCACGCTGCAGATCGAGTTCCAGAGCTATCTTCGATATTTCGTTCTCGAGGTTCTCGCAGCCGTCGGCGTCGGATGGCTCGCCTTCAAGCGCGGGCTCGAACCGCTGAAGCGAGTGGCGCAACAAACGGAACAAATCGATTTGAGCTCGCTCCATCAGCGCTTGACGCTCGAAGGCGTTCCGGCGGAAATCTCATCGCTCGTCGACTCCATGAACGGCGCGCTCGCGCGGCTCGACGAAGGCGCGGAACGTCAGCGGCGCTTCCTGGCCAACGCCGCCCATGAGCTGCGCACGCCCGTCGCCATCCTTCTCGAGCGGCTCGACGCGCCGCAGCAGCAAGGCCTGATGACCGATCTGCGCCGCGACGCCTCACGCATCCGCAATATCGTCGAGCAGCTGCTGGCCGGCGCACGTCTCGAAAAGCGCGGCGCCAATCTCGAAGAGGCGATCGACATCGTCGAGCTCGGCCGCACGATGGTCGACCTCCATGTGCGGCTCGCGCTCAAGATGCGTCGACATCTCGAATTTTCGGAAGAAGGCGAAGGCTTCATATCGGTCCGGGGAGAGCGGCTCGCTCTGGAGAGCGTCGTGGCCAATCTCATCGGCAATGCTCTGCGAGCGGAGCCGGTTGACGGTTGCGTCATCGTGAGCGTCGGCCCGGGGCCGGAGATCGCCGTCATCGATCATGGTCCGGGAATATCGCGCTACGACCGCGCGTTCATTTTCGAACCCTTCTGGCGTAAGGAAAACGCCAGCGCCGGCGCCGGTCTCGGATTAGCGATCGCCAAGGAGCTGATGGACAAGCTCGCGGGACGTATCTCGGTCGAAGACACCCCCGGCGGCGGCGCGACCTTGCGCGTGTCGCTTCCACTCGCCGGGGACGCACCCGGCGCAACGCCCGGTCCGCGCGCTCAACAACCACGTCCACCACGAACCGATTGGCCAGCATGAATTTCGGCGCCGACACGATATCCGGTGCGCTGAACAGATGGCGCCGGTGACCCGAGACGCTCTCGGCCTTCGTATCTCCGCAAATCGCCTCATCAGGATGTGACATCGACCAACTTTCCTGCCGCAATGGTAGCGGGCCGCGCCAGCGAAAGCGAGAACACACGTGATTCTAGTCGGGGGGATCGGCGGAAACGGTCCTCCGCTACCACTCGCCGTAACGCCGAAACAATCCAATTCGTACAATGGTTTAGCCGTACGCTGGTAGTCGGCTCTCCGTGGCCCTTCCGCATCGAAGGGCCACGTTCATGAGCCACGCCGAACGGCGGTGGAATGCGCATGGCGCGGGCGAGCTTTTTGATGCGGCGGGACGGCCGCTATTGGTTCCAGATCCGGTTTGACCCTTTCGCGAATCCCGGCGACCCTAAAAAACATGTCCGATTCGCACTGCGGACCGCCTCCTACGCGGTCGCGCTCCGAAGGCTGTCGCGTATCATGCCGATCATCGTCGAGTTCAGAATAGACCCCGATTACCGCGCCAGGACGGTGAGTTGTTTCGCCCAAATCGCCGAGGCTATGCGGGTTCCGGGTCCCTATACCGAGGACCAGCGGGTCGAATGGGAGATGCTCGAGCGCGCCGGCCTCTGCCTCGTCGCCGCCACCCGGGCGATCGGCCATCCGATCGGCGTCCATTCGCCCGATTTTTGGCCGGTCTGGAAAGCTTTCGTCGAGCGCAACGTGAAGATCGACGAAGCGCTCCGTGGGAACAAAGCGACAAGCAAGCCTCGGCCTCCCCGAGAGCCGCGCGAAGTGGACCTGTCCGGGGCCATCGAAATGACCCCCGAAATAAAAGCGAAGTTCGGCCTGCCGAAGGGGCGTGGGCCGGACTATTCCGCCACGCTCGGCAGCCGTCCGGAGCTGGACAACGGCACGACGGTCACACGGATCGTCTCGGAATGGGGGCGCGACGAGAGTTTTGTCGAATTCGGCGACGGATTCGGAGCTCGGGCTGCCGCTCCACCCATCGCAGAAGCTCCCCCTGCCGCGCCGGCGCCCGCGCCCATCACCGAGGCGCCGCACGAGGAAAAAGACGACCTCGCCCATCACGATACGCTCGCGCAAGCGATCGACGATCGGCTCGCCGCCCTCGCCCAGCAATATGGAGATCGGCGCGGCGACGAGTCTCATGGCCGCGTGCTGAAATTCGCGTTGGAATTCCTCGGCGACAAGCGCCTCACGGAGATCAGCGCGCGCGACCTGCGGCGCCTCGAGCAGGCCCTGACGGAAATTCCGGGCCGAAAAGATATTCCCGGCGAGCATCGAAAATCGCTGTATTCCCGCTACCTCTACGGCCAGCGCGAGGGCATCGACAATCTCACGCGGATCAGCTCGACGACGGTCGAGAACACCTATTTCGGGACGATGAATTCCTTTCTGGAATGGGCGAAGGCGAAGACCGATTGGAATGCGCCCGGTTTCACCTTCAATGCGAAGTGCGCAGCCCTCGTCGCGCCGCAGCCGCGCGACGCGTTCCGCGACGAAGAATTGCTGAGATTTTTCGCGCTGCCGCTTTTCACCGGCTGCGAATCGCCGGCGCATATCTGGCAGCCTGGTCGATTTTTCGTCCAGAACGGGCTCTATTGGGGATACATCCTGCACATATTCATGGGTCTGCGGCCGTCGGAGATCGGTAAGCTGCGCACGAGCGATATCGTTCGGGATGGAGAGTTCTGGTTCATCGACATGCGCCGCGAGAAGACGAAAACCAAAAAAGCGAAAGGCGAAAAGTCTCGCGAGCTGAAAACGGACAACGCCTATCGGCGCGTTCCCATCCCGAGCCTCATCGTCGACCTCGGAATCGTCGACCTGAAAATCGCGCTCGAGGCGCGCGGGGAGACTCGGCTATTTCCCGACTGGCATGTCTATCGTCACCCTGGAAGCGGCCGCGAAATGTGGGGGCACTATCTGAGCAAGTCCTGGCAGTACGTCCGAGGCGCGCATGAATTCGAACGCGATTTCCTCACGCTCTACAGCGGAAGGCACACCCTGGCGGGCTGGTACGACGCGATGAAATTGCCGCAGCGGATTCGCGATCGGCTTTTCGGACACGCGGCCCAGGGCGTGCCCGGCAATTACGGTCCGATCGACCTGACGCTCGACGAGGCGAGAGCGGCGCTCGGGACCGAGCTGAAGGTCCAATTCGATATCGTCAATATTTTGCTCACGGCTAAGCTGAAAGCCGAATATGGCGAACTCACGCCTGTGCCGATCGTCTGAAATTTCGAATGATCGATCTGTTCGACCGGCGCCCGATTACTGAGCCCGGGAGGGAGGCAGGAACCTGTGGCGGCACGGCGACATTCGCCTCATGTCGGCATCATGCTACAATGCTGACATCATTCCACGCCGGTGAGCATTTTGGACGGACAGAGCGCAATTTACATCGGCGCGGCGCTCGAAATCGCATCCGAGCGCGCCATTCTCGCGGATATTGTCGGCCGGCTTGATCGCGCTCATGTCCATTACGTAATCTTCGCCAATGTGCAGATTGGCGGCCAACAACTCGATTGTATTGTTGCGACGCCCGAGTCGGTGACGGTTTTCGAGGTCAAACAGTCCCGCGCGCCTATCCGCGGCGCCGTGAATGGTCCATGGGAGCGGCTCGACGTCAGTGGCGCGTGGCGGCCCTATCGGAACGCCTATCAGCAGGCGCTCGATGGGAAGAATGCGCTTAGGAGCGCTATGTCCGCCCTCAAATCGGTCGGCGGTTTCTATCCCGATGCATGGGTCATTTTCTTCGGCGGGCTGCCGGCGGGATCCACTCTCACGCCGGGGGACTTCAAGGTCGGTGTAACGACATTGGCCGATTTTTCGGTCAATTTCTCGATCTGTTCGAGAAATTGTCCATGGAGCCTGGAAGATTGGCGCCAATTTGCAGCGTCATTGTCCTTGACCCGGGTTACCGTGCAGGAGGCCGTAGCCTCGGGTCATCTTCGCACGCAGATTGAGATCTTGCGGCGCTACAATGCCGCGGTCGTCGAGGAGTACGGACACGAAGGCGATCGCTGGATAGCCGAGGACGACTTGCCGGGCACGCTGCAACGCGCGGCCGGCGAGGCGCTTGGCCTCGCGATCGTGGGACCTTCTGGCTGCGGTAAGACACTTATGGCGAAGTGGCTGGCCGCGCGGCTCGCGGCCGCAGGCTCCCCTGTGTTCTACTTCGCCGCGAAGGACATCGCGGGCGACTGGGCGAAGGCCATCCGGCGTGAAATTGCCCTGCTGACTGACGCCGCATCGTCGGATCTGCTGCGCGCGGCAGCGAAGAGTGACCACGATATCTTCTTTATCGTAGATGGGCTGAACGAGTTGGCGGGATCCGACACTAGGGTTACGCGGGGGCTGCGAGCCCTGGCTCGGGGATATGACGCCAAGATCGTCATCACTTCGCAGGCGCCGCCGCCCGCCGGATTCGAAGGGCTCTCCCTAATATCAATTGGGCGGCCAAGCGCGGGGCTGAAGCGTCGAATCGCCGAGCGCGCGGGCGGTCGCTTGGATGCTGCCGCGATCGAATTCCTGGAGGTCATCGGCAGCGGTTTCGAGGCTGAGATGGTCGGCGGCGTCGGCGCCAGCCTGATAGGGGAGACCACGCGCCTTGCCCTCGTCGACCAGTACATTCGCACGCGGCTTGGAGTCCACGCACGGGCTGGCGCTTACGGCCTGCGACGCTTCGCGGTCGCGCTTCATCGCGACTTGGCGTTTTCAATGGCTGAGGCGCGAGTCGACGACTTCTTGCGGGACGCTGGGATCGGTTTCGAAACATGCGATGCTCTGTTCACGGCCAGACTCCTCGTACGCCGCGTGGGGCGGGTTTCTTTCGCCCATGAGATGTTGCTCAATGGATCGGCGGCCTTCGGGCTGGCGGCAGAGGCCGCGGACGACCCCACGGCTTTCGGCGCCCGCCTTTCAACGCCGCTACTGGCCCCTTTGGCGGGCGAGATCATCACCGCGATCGAAGACCGTAGGGTCTGCCGCGATGTGCTGGCAGCGGTCACTAGTTCGAACTTGATCGCGGCCGCCGGCAGGGGGGCATATGGCCATCTCGTCAAGTCGACCGAGAAGGAACTAATGTTAGCGGCGAAGGCGAAGTGCATTGCCGAGATCGAAGCCGTCACACTTGAACTCGACACCGAGAGCCCCGCCTATCCGGTGCGGTGGTCCGAGAGCGGCCAGCGCACGTGGACGGGAGGGGAACTGGCCTGCCTTGGCGCGATCGGGCAGTTAGCGACCTCCGCCGACGGCGTGCAGGACTATCTGGATCTCTGCGCAGCGATGGACGCTCGGCTGTTGGAAGAACGAACCCGGATTGCGCCGGAAGCGAAAGCCGCAAACGTGGGTCTCAGAAGCCAGAGCTTCGCACTGGCGTACTACGGCTTCGGATCGCAGATCGGCTTTTCCAGGATCGACCATCATGGGTATCGCGGCCGCGGTAGTGAGTCATCCTCGCCTCTGCCGTTGCTGGATGTGTCCAGCCTCTCGTCGGGCCAATTGCACTTCTACCTGGAAAATCGACGTTCGTTCTTCGGCGCCGAAGAGCGGGACCGCTTCGCAAAAGAGTTGACTTTCGTTCTGCGCCACCGGTTTTCCCGAGAGCCCTACCACGTGCAGCTGGCGACGTTGGAGGCAATCTGCTTCGCGCGCGAAGCGTCCGAGAAGACCTTGGCCGAACTCACCCGAGCCATCCAGGATCTCGACGTCGCGCCGGCCAACTGGGCCATTGGTTCCAGCGTCATCGACGCGCTGACGTGGCTCGGCGCCTTGGACGAGGAAGCCGAAGGAGCGCGCGAGGGGATCCGCGCCGAGATCGCCGAGGCCTTGGCCGACGGCGCCGATGGAAGCCTAGGCTCAGGACTCATTGATTGAGATAGAAGGCGACAGCGGCGGCAATGCATACGGCCGAGAAGAAGGCGTGCGCG